>VBJS01000026.1 GCA_005880055.1 Chloroflexota bacterium
GGCGAAGGCGCGCGGCCCCTCCCGGGCGTCTTCCGTGCTTTGGGCGATGAACATCGCCTGCTGCGCGAGGTCCAGCGCGGCGTCCAGACTCACTTCCTGCGAGCGATAGGCGAGGCGCTTCGCCTGTTGGATGGCGACGACGGGGCCGCGCACGAGCGTCTCCGCGTAGGCGCGGGTGTAGTTCATGAGCTGGTCCTCGGGCATGACGGCGCTCACGTAGCCCATCTGGAAGGCCTCTTTGGCATCGAAGAGGCGCCCGCTCCAGATGATGTCGAGCGCTTTTGCCATACCCACGATGCGGGGCAGGAAGTAGCAGCCGCCGTCGCCGGGGATGATGCCCATGCGGACGTAGGTCATGCCGAAGCGGGCGGTGTCGGCGGCGAAGCGCATATCGCACATCGAGGCCATGTCCATGCCGGCGCCGACAGCCGCGCCGTTGACCGCCGCCAGGTACGGCTTATCCATGATCGAGACGAGCCGCGGGATGCGTTGCACGCTGTCTCGCAGGAAGTTGCGATTTTCAACAGGTGAGCGGTCCCGGTTCATGAGGTTTTCCAGCGGGCCCGTGCCGCGGACGTCGGCGCCGGCGCAGAAGCCGCGGCCGGCACCGGTCAGGATGACAACACGGACGTCTGGGTCGGTGTGCGAATCCTGGAGCGCGGCGTACCACTCGTCAAGCATGACCGGCGTGAAGGCGTTCATGCGCTCGGGCCGGTTCAGGGCGATCGTGGCGATGCCGTCTGCCTTGTCGTAGATGATCTGTTCGTAGGTCATGGGGGTCTCCTCATGCAAGCCGTTTTGGCATCCCGCATTCTCTCACGGAAGCCGGTGTAGTTCATGCATTTCCCTGTGTCCTGGGCGCTGTTGGTCCCACCCTGCCCACCCTCCAAGGTTATCGGGGGACACCCCCCGAACCCCCGCCCTCGCTCGCTGCGCTCGGCTCGGGGATTGTGAGGATGGCGCTGGTCGTTCGCATAGTGGTATCGCTACACGTGTCCCGGAGGTCCTCCGATTCGGCGCGGACGCGAGCAGTCATCCGGCGCGCGCCGGCGTCTCCCCATACATTCCGTAGGCACGTTGGATCTCGAATTCATAGATCAGGCGTTGTTCTTGCACCATCCGGTCGAGGAACTGATCGTGCGTGAGCGGCTGGCCGTACCAAATGACGTGACCCGGCTCGACGGGCATGCCCTGCTGCATGACCTGGAAGAGGCGGAGGTTCTGCTGCGGTGCCTCCGGGCCATCAAGGATTGTGACGCGGCATTCGAGGGCCAGCCAGCGCCACTGGCCCTCGAAGACGAACAGCGTTGAGCGCGGGTCTCGGCGCAGGTGCCTTGTGCGGAGGCGGGTCTGTGTGCCCGAGCTCCAGATTTTCCCCACGACAAGCGCGATGCCGACGCGGACGGCGTGGGGTGTGCCGTCACGCCGGAGGCTGATCATGGCGGCTGAGTGGTTCTGCTTCAGGTAGGCGCGGACTTGGTCGTCCATTGTGTCTCCTTTCCTCTACCGCTGGCATCGACGCGCTGCGAACCGCCGTCCCCTCCTCATCGCCTCCGGATTCCTTCGCGGCGGGCCACCTAACACGTGCTGCCCCCTTGGCGCTCAGAATGACATCGGCGTCACCGCATAAGTATCCCACCGTCCACGTTGATCGCCTGCCCGGTGATGTAAGCCGATAGGGGCGACGCGAGGTAGGCGACGACGCCGGCGATTTCTGCCGGGTCCGCCTGGCGGCCGAGCGGGATGAAGCGCTTCACGCCCTCCTTGATCGCGTCGAACGGCAGGCTCATGCGCTCGCCGGTCCGGCGGAAGGTGCCGTCCATCATATCGGTGTCCGTCGAGCCGGGGCAGATGGCGTTGACCGTCACCCGGTGCGGAGCCAGTTCTAGGGCGAGCATCTGCGTGAGCCCGATGACGGCGAATTTGGCCGGCGTATAGCCGCCGTACTGCGACTGCCCCAGCCGCCCGGCGAGCGAGGAGATATTGATGATGCGGCCGCCCTCGCCCTGCTCGATGAGGACGGGCGCCACGGCCTTGCAGCAGTGGTAGACGCCGTGCAGGTTGACGTCGATCTCCCGGAACCACTCATCATCTTCCATCTCCCAGAGGTTCTTCTTGCCGGAGACGAGGGCGAGGCCGGCGTTGTTCACCAGGATGTCGATACGGCCGAACTGCCTGCGAGTCTGCTCGATCATTGAGCGGACCTGGTCCGGCTGCGTCACATCGAGGTCGAGCGGAAGCGCGCGGCCGGCGTCCTGGGCGATCTCATCGGCCACCGATTCCGCGCCGCGCCAGCCGGCCTCGCGCTCGTGCCCGGGCAGCGATACAGGTGATCGCGCGAGGGCGGTGACGGCGACGGCAGCTCCGTCCTGCGCGAGGCGGAGGGCGATGGCGCGACCGATCCCGCGCATGCGGCCGGCCCCGGTGACGATGGCGACTTTACCGTCGAGCGGCCGCAAGTCAGGGCACACTCTCTGCCATCGCCTCGAGAGCTGGCCCGGCGCGGCCGCGCCGTTCGGTGATCAGCCAGAGGAGGACGCTGAGGAGAACGGAGACGACGAGGAAGCCGGTGAGTCCGAGGAAGGCGGCGCGCGTGTCCCACTGGTCGACGAGGGCGCCGGCGATGACGCCGCCCATGGAGCCGATGCCGAAACCGGCGAAGAAGGAGATGCCGTAGCTGCGGCCGACCGCGCCGGGTGGGGAGTAGTCGGCGATGAGGCCCGTGAAAACGGGCTGGTTGGCAAAGTAGAGGAAGATAAAGGCGGACGCCAGGACGACGAGCAGCGGCCCTCCGGCTACGGCCGTCAGCACGAGCGCCGGTATCGTGAGCAGGCCGATGACGGGCGCCATCCGCTCCAGCCGCCAGCGCTGAGAGAGCGTGCCTCCTATAAGCTGACCGACGGCGCCCATCAGGAGCGCGACGGTCACGAACGCCCCGCCGAAGTCCTTGTTCACGAAGTCCTCCAGGTGCTTCGGCAGGTAAGTGATGGCGCCGCGATAAACGGTGCCGCCCAGGATAAACCCGCCGTAGACGATGAGTAACGGAAGCAGATACTCGTTCCTGGTACGCGCCTGTCCGGCTGCCGGGCGCTCCACGGGATGCTGCTCCATCACCTCGGAGCCCTCGCGGACGTTCAGACGAATGCTGGCCATGACGAGTGCAACGAGGGCGGCCAGACCGCCGACAAAGAAGAAGCCGGCACGCCAGCTGAAGAGGATCGCAAGCCCGATGGCGATGCCCGGTGCCATTGCCTGGCCGGTGTTGCCAGCGAGCCCGTGCCAGCCAAGCGCGAGGCCGCGCTGGCGCACGCCCTGGGCCATTAGCGAGAGGCCGGCGGGGTGGTAGAGCCCCGCGAACAGCCCCAGGCCGAGCAGGCCGGCAGCGAGAAACCATTCGTTGGGCGCGAGGCCGACGAGGACCGCGAGCACAGCCGACCCGCCGAAGGCGTAGATGAGCACGCGCCTCGTGCCCAGCCGGTCGGTCAGGAAGCCACTGGGGATAGCGCTGCTGCCGAAGGCCCAGCCGAAGACCGTGGCCAGTACGCCCGTGATCACGGCGCGCAGGCCGAAGTCGTCCTCGATGCGGGTGAGGAGTGCCGGGTAGGTGAACTCGATGATGTGCGCCGATCCGTGCGCGAGGGCTGCATAGCCGATCAGCCGGCGCTCCTGGGGGTTCATGGTATCGCCGATTATAAGGTTGGAGTAGACGGTGGGCGAGCGGGTTAGACTAAGCCTTCCGCCTTCATCTCCCGGACCGCTGACTCGAACGCTGAGACCGTCTGGTCAATGTCTTCTTGCGAGTGAACGGCGGAGGTGAAGCCGCCGGTGCCGCCCATGAGGTCGACGCCGTGGTTGAGCATGGCGCGCTTCAGGGCGGCGAGGAGGGAAGCCCGCATCCGGCCGGGCGCTTCCGTCCCCGGCCACTCGATGCCGTCGCCCGGGCGCGCAGCCTCGCGGCCGAGGAGGATGTGGAAGTAGGAGGCGAGGCCGTAGGCGCAGCCGGATACGCCCAGCTTCGCGAGCACTTGATTCAGGCCGGAGACCAGGCGGTCGTTCAGCTGGTCGGCGTATGTGTGGTGCTCACCGTTCTTGACGAGCGAAAGCATCGTTGATCCGGCGGCGGCGGAGAGTGGGTTGGAGTTGAAGGTGCCGGGATGCGCGACGCGGTGCTCGGCGTTCCAGGCGGCGTCGTGACGGAACTCTAGCATGCCGATGATGTCAGCCGTGCCTGCGACGGCGCCGCCGGGTAAGCCGCCGGCGAGGATCTTCGCCATCGTCGTGAGGTCAGGGGTCACGCCGTAACGCTGCTGGGCGCCGCCCGGGGCGACGCGGAAGCCGGTGACGACTTCATCGAAGATAAGGACGGCATTGTGACGAGCTGTCACTTCGCGGAGGGCGGCGAGGAAGCCGGGGGCGAGCGGCAGCGTTCCCCAGGAGGCGCCTGTGGGCTCTAAGATAACGGCTGCGACGTCGCCGTCAGCCAGCTTCTCGTTGACAGCCGCGATATTGTTCTGGGGAATGCTAATCGTATTTCCCAGGACACTGCGTGGAACCCCAGAGGAGTGGGGGAAGTCGGATTCTGGCTCGCGGCCGCCGACGACGGCATCGTGCCAGCCGTGGAAGTGGTGGTCGAACTTCAGCAGCTTGTCGCGGCCGGTGAAGGCGCGTGCCAGGCGCACGGCCATGAGTGTGGCTTCCGTGCCGGAGCTGGTAAAGCGGAGCTGCTCTGCGCTGGGGACGAGCGATCGCACGAGTTCGCCCCACTTCAGCTCCAGCTGGTGGTTGGCGCCGTAGTGCGTTCCCAGCCCGGCCTGCTCTATGACGGCTTCGGTGATCTGCGGATGCGCATGCCCCAGCAAGAGGGCGCCGTGGCCCATCACGTAGTCGATGTACTCATTGTCGTCGACGTCCCATTTGCGGCTACCGGCAGCACGCTGGACGAAGATTGGGAAGGGGTCCAGGTAGCGGATGTCGTGGGTAACGCCGGACGGAAAGGTACGGAGGGACTCCTCGTAAAGGCGGGCTGAGCCGGGGTGTTGCCTGCGGTATATGTCGATAATCGATGCGGCCGCGACCATCGCTCTCACTATACGGTTCGCGGGGCGCGTTCGCACCCCCGGCGGTCATGGCGAACGTTTAATCCTGTACCACAGCCTGGACTGGAGCCAACGTGCTGGTTCCCTCATTGCCCGGCGCGTTTGCGAGGCGGCCGCCGAAGGCGAGCACCAATTCTTCGTGCTGAACCAGCAGCTTCAACGCAAGCGCACCCCTGCACGGGTTTTCTCCCGGCAGAACTCGGGCAGCATCTGAGAAGACGCCGCCCCAGAGCCGTAGCTCGCTGGACGGCTCTGTCGCAGTGCCCGGCACGGCCATCGCCGAGTCGGGACGGATGCGCCCGGCAGTGGGCGGCGCCAGCAAAGGTTTTGCGTCGGCCTCCGGGAAGCCCGCGAGGGAATCGATTGCAGCGGCAGAGTCCGTAGGACAGGCGGAGTATTCCAGGGTGACCGTGTAGTACCTTCCCACGGTAAGTGAATCGATTGTGAGCAACAGCGGGACTGTGTCTCCCGGGCGATACGCGGCGGCCAAGCGGCTGCCGGGCGTAGACCAAGCGGCGTTGGACTTATCCCAGACGAGTGCGGACAGGGCAGAGGGAGGCGGTAACGATTCGGTCTGGGGGGCGCTGTTCTGTTCGAGGGCAGCCAGATCGCCCGCCTCATCCTGCGTGGAGGCGGGCGGGACCTGCTGCCCCGATTTCGGGGCGGGCCGCGAGAGCGAAACAGCGACGAACGCCAGCACCGCTATTAGCGAAATTGCCCAGATTCCCGCTCGCGCGGCGGCGGCAGCAAACGACAGACAGTTCAGGCAGGCGCGTCTCATTGAGATCTCGATAGGAGTGCCTTTCCGGGAGTAATAGACGCGCGGCCAGGCGATTGGTTACAACAAGCGAGAGGAACGCGCCGAAACTACTTTATGGCCGAAACTACTTAATGACGGTGGCCGGGCAGATGACTATAGCCGGCCGGCGCTTAAACCAGGTCCTCGCGTGGCATCGGCCGCGGGCGGTGGTGCGCCAGCAAGGGGAGGTCTCTCATGCTGATAAGGCCGACCATGCGGCTACGGGCCACGGCGGGCACGCAATTCGCCATAATCGAGGCGGTGGCGATATCGCCCTGGACACCGCCGGGTATCACCACTTTGAGCGGCGGTACTGCATCGATCTCGATTGTGTCTCGCGGTTCACTCACCCCGAGAGACATTTCCAGGGCCAGCCTGATGACCTCGCGGCCGCCGATGATGCCAGCTAACGTCTGTCGCAAGCCCAAGAGGTAACCGCGGTCCACCGAGAAGTACGGCGTCTTGCGTTTTTCTTTGGCGAGCACAGGCTCGATCGTCTCGCTGACATCTTCCAGGCGCCAGCCGATGGTGTCTGCCAGCATATACAGCGACTCTCGCAGGCCGATGTGTCCGAGGGCGCCGCTGTCCACCGCTTCCTGGAAGGCGGTTACGCTCAGGCCAACGCCCACCTTCCGCTGCAGCTGCATGCGGCGGGTGGAGACATCCACGATGCGTTCGACACGGACTGACTTGAGCTGCTGGCAGATGGTGGTGAGCATCAGAGGCAACAGGTCCATCACGAAGCCCGGATTTACGCCGGTGCCCAGGACGCGCACGCCGCCTTCGCGCGCCTTTCGGTCCAGCCTCTGTGAGATATCGGGGTAGCGTATCCACGGGAAAGCGAGCTCCTCGCAGCTAGAGACGACGCTTTTCTCGGCGCCTATAACCGAGAGCAGTTGAGGACAGACCTCGGTAAGCGACGAGCTCGTACTGTGCACGACGATGTCTGCGTAGACCTCCTTAAGGAGCGGCTCCACTTCATACGAAATCGGGATGCCCAGCTTGCGGCCCAGACCGGCTGCTTCTCCAAGGTCCTTGCCGGCCTTCGCCGGGTTGGAATCGATGGCGCCGACAATCTCTATCTCTGGGCTGTTGAGCATCGTTCGGACCACCTCCGAACCAATGGCCCCGATGCCGAAGTGGATAGTCCTTATTCGTTCCTGCTGCACGTACGGCTCCACATTGCGGGCCCGGGGCCTAAACGATGGATCGCCGTCTTGCCTCTCGCCGTAACCGTCGGTCATGGCGCACCCCCTTGTGCGCCATTATCGCTGAAACAGGCGAGAATGGCCAAACCGATCTCTAAGCGCGGTCGAGGACCGTGCGAACCTACCGGGCCGCCTTCCTGCAGGCGGCGAAAAAATCGAGGACGACCTGGTTGAATAGCTCAGGTTGTTCGAAGTACACGGAATGTCCGGCGCCGGGAACCACTACCATTCGGGACCCAGGTATCAGTTGAGATGCGATGCGCATCAGGGATACAGGCATGACTTCGTCGTGCTCGCCGCCTATGAACAGCACCGGCGTCTTTAGCTGTTGTAGCGCCTCGCGGCTGGCGGCTGTCTCCGGTGCGCGCTCCAGGGCGCGGAACCTGGTGACCCTGTCGTCCTCTTCCAGCTTGTTCGGGCCCTCCTCGTTAATCAGCCGTATCTGCTTGTAGAGAAAAGCCCGTTCGCGATGTCTGGCCGAGAATTCGCGCGCCAGCGCCCGTTTAACGCCGTCAGCGCGGCGGCGGTCCCAGATCACGCGGACGTCCTCTCGCAGTGTGTCGTCGCTGGCCAGCCACACCTCACGGCGCATGCCGGCGAAGGTGTTGGCCATGACCAACCCGAGTACGCGCTCCGGCTGGGCCAAGGTTGCGCCCAGGCAGGTCAGGCCGCCCATGGACTGGCCGACGAGGAACGCCTCATCCACCCTGAGCTTGTCGAGCAATGCGATGAGGTCCTGGATGAAGGCTGTAGGGCCGGCCTGGTTGGCGTCGATGGAGAGCCCCCAGCCGCGATGGTCGAAAAGAATGCACCGGTAATGGCGGGCGAACTCCGGCACCTGCTGCCACCAGGAGATGTGGTTCCCGCCCAGGCCGTGCGCGAGGACGACGGCCGTGCCGCGGCCGTACTCCTCGTAGTAGATGCGGCCGCCGTTCAGTTCTTCGATAGGCATTCGCTGGTCCCTGTTTGAGCTTGCTCGTCGCGGATTCTGCTATGTTAGCGCAGTCGCTTCCACATGATGTGGATAAGTTCGGCAAATTAGCCATAGCATTTGACCAGTCCCAACGCTACAATAAGCTTAGATGCCAAGAGCAGCCAAGCTACCGGAGGCCGAAGACCGCCTCTCCTCTCGTAGGAATTCTCCCCAGAACGACTCTGCGCTGTTGAATTCGGTTCACAGGCTGTTGCCTCCGCTCCCGCCCCTCACGTTTGCAGAAGCGCCTCCGCCGCCGGCAAGGCGTACCAGAGGCAGCCGCTATAGCCACCGCCGCGGCTCCTCGACAGAGGAGCTGACAACCGACGCTCCCACCGAAGCACCTGCTTCGCCGGGGCCACGGCAGCAAGAAAACCGCTCGAAGCGCAGGCGCGGTTCGCGGGGTGGGCGTAAGCACCGGCGTGCCGCGCCGGCATCTCAGGCAGCGGTCCCTGAGCCGGCTGTTGCCGAGACGGAGACGGCAGGCGGCCGAGATGACCAGAGGCGCCGCCGCTCGCGCACAGATGACGGTGGCAGTTCCGCTCCGGCTGCGGCCATCGATGGAAATCGCCGGACCGGTGGGAAGCGTAGCGCAGAGCGGTTAGCCTCCGAGGTCGAGGAAGTTGCTCAGGTACCGCGCCGCGCCAGGCAGCAGGAGACCCCCCCGGCTAGGCGAGTCACCGGCACCGTGGCGCCGCCTACTTCGCCCCTGCGCCGGCGCGCGCGCATCCCCGTAACCGGCGCGCCGACCGAGGACGTTCCTGCTCCGTTTGCGCACAACGCGGAGTACGAGTTTGCGCGAATCCTGGATTTCTATGGCATCGACTGGCAGTACGAGCCCCGAACCTTCCCACTACGTTGGGCCAGAGGTCACGTCAGCGAGGCGTTTTCGCCCGACTTTTACCTGCCAGACCTGAACCTCTACGTGGAGTTGACGACGCTTAAGCCCGGGCTCACGGCTGAGAAAAATCGGAAGATGCGACTGCTCAAGGAGCTCTATCCGGAAGTTAACGTAATCATGCTGAAGAAGCAGGACTACCTGCGCCTGCTGGCCAAGTATGGCTACGGGCCGTTATCGCCGGGGCAGGTCCCGGATATCGACCGGGTCTTGATTACGGCGCATAAACTTCAGCAAAGAGTGGCCGAGCTTGGGGCGCAGATCAGTCGGGACTACGCGGGCAAGGAGCCGGTCCTCGTCGGAGTTCTGCGCGGCGTCATTTGTTTTATCGCTGACCTGGTCCGCCATGTCTCCGTGCCTACGGCAGTAGACCTGATGGCGATATCTTCATACGACGGGAATGGTTCAGCGGCCGTGCGCATTCTCAAGGACCTTGACGAGAACATCAAAGGGCGCGACGTGATCCTGGTGGAGGACATCGTCGATACAGGGATGACGTTGAACCACATCATCGAGTATCTGAACACCAAGCGGCCTGCCTCAATCGTAGTCTGCACGCTGCTCGACAAGCGGGCGCGCCGAATCGCCAACGTCCCTCTGGAATATGTGGGATTCGAGATCCCCGACGAGTTTGTAGTGGGCTACGGCCTCGATTTTCAGCAGCGCTTTCGTAACCTGCCCTTCGTCGCCGTCCTCAAACACGAACTGCTTCCGTAACGCGCACAACGTTGTCAACATAATGTGAATTTGTTGACGATTGTTATTTCGCGAGTGCGCGGGGCGAATGGACGAGGATAGATGAGGAAATGCGAGGTAGAATTACTCAGATGGCCGAGAAGCCTCTTGGTCTTGTCCGAATTCTCTTGACAACCTTTCTACAGCGAGCGACAATCAGCGTGCTTCCCGAGCAAGCCGGAAGTGGAACCGGACGAAGGGACTGGCGGAGCGCACCGGGCAACCGGAAGCGGCTGCGAGACTTGGAGAATGGGGACACCGAAGGCCCATTCGGGGAGCGTTTTTTTGCCCGCCAGGAAGCGGGCCGGCGTTTCAGGCGCCGGACCGGCCTTCTTCCGGCGGTAAGATCAGCTTGGTGCCGAGCTTGTCGTCGATCTCGGATGCAAGCTGGAAGTCGCGCTCCGTGAGCCCGCCCGCGCTGTGCGTGATCAGGCGCAGGGTCACCCGGTTGTAATTTATGGCGATGTCCGGGTGGTGGCCGGCGGACTCCGCCAGATAAGCGATAGCATTGACGAAGGTAACCGCCCGGAGAAAGGTGCGAAAGACGAACTGCTTGCGGAGGCGGCCGTCGCGTAACTCCCATCCTTTGAGTTCACGCAGGCGGCTTTGGACTTCGTTCTCGGCAAGCACTTCCGCTTCGGGCATCGAGACGCCTCCTGAAGTAGCATACCACCGCTGCGGAGTCTCCTCGATAATGGCCCAGAGGAGGTGATACGTGGCGATTTACGATGTAACCGTTCCGCTTCGGCCCGGCATGCCGACCTATGCAGGCACGGAGCCTGGGCCTTCCCTGGAATTTCACTCCCTCATCTCCCGCGGCGACTCGGCGAACGTAAGCGTCCTTTCTCTCGGTTCGCACACCGGTACGCACGTTGACGCGCCCTCGCATTTCATCGAAGGCGGCGGGGCCATCGAATCGCTGCCGCTCGAAGCACTCGTCGGCCCGGCATGGGTTATCGAATACGAAGGCGAGAGCCATATTACGGCGTCCGAACTGGAACTCTACGGGTTGCCGCCGGACGTGAAGAGGCTGTTGATCAAGACGCCGAACGGCCGCTTCTGGGACGATGATTCGTTCCACAGCGACTTCATCGGTCTCGCTGGCGACGCCGGCCGCTGGCTGGCCGTGCGTGGCCTTCTTCTCGTCGGCATCGATTACCTATCGATAGAGCAGTTCCGTTCGCCCACGCACGAAGTTCACCTGGCGCTGCTTTCGGCCGGCATCGTGATCCTGGAAGGGTTGGACCTGCGCTCAGTCCCGGCAGGCCGTTACAACATGGCCTGCGCACCGCTGCGGGTCGTCGGCGCCGAGGGCTCGCCGGCGCGCGTGTTCCTCTGGGACGAACCATCACGTTAATCGGTCGGCCAGGCCGCCTCAATAGCGCAAATCGATCACTTTTGGCTCGTCGAGCCTAAACTTTAGCGCCCAGGCGCCGTCATTAAGCGGGACAACTTCAGCGTCCTCAGTCCGAGGCGCGCCCGCCTTCGGCGGTGCCCAGATTGTTACTTCTCCCTCGCGCACGGCGACCGGAAGCAGCTGAATCCGGTGGTGGAGGCCATGCCACTCCTCCGCGAAGAGTTCCATACGGCCCTGCGTTAGATGGAAGGTGCTTCCGACAAGTAGCGACCGGTCTATCGGTAGGGTGAGCCGCAGCAGTGTGCAGCCGTGAGGGGGGAGATCAAGGGCAAGCTGTTTTGAGCGCAGCCCCAGATAACGGCCGGACCAGAAATCGTATACGTGTACAGACTCCCCGTCCGGCAGCCGCACACGCACTTCGGCCGTCTCCTCGTCCCAGTTGAAGACGGCCACAATGCGGTGGCTTCCGCAGTCCAGCTCCAGGCGTCGCGGGATGTCCGACTGAAAGAAATCGACGGGCGTGGCTGCGGTGTCGTACGCAGGCAGGGCCAGGGAGATCAGGCGCCGCCGCTCCTCCGTGAGCGAGGCAAGGTCATCGCTGTCGAGGACCATTCCGCCGCTAAGCCCGATGACAGTGGTCAGAGTGCGGATCTCGTCTACAGTGAGCTCCGTGTCCGTCTCTCGCACGATCAGGCAATCTGGGTCGTTCAGCCAGAGGCGCCCGTGCATCCAGGAGCGCAGGATGACGTTGCGGATGCTGTTGAGGGTGGATGGCCGGCTGAGGCCGGTGCGTTCGGGATCGAGCGGGGCAGGACGCGGGTGCCACCAGGGGCTCACGTCCGGGCCGATGCGACTGCCGTCGACAAGGCCGACGCTCGGGCCCAGCGGGTTGCCGCAGCCCAGGATGAAGCGCTCGCCGGCTGCTCGCCGAATGGCTTCCAGCCCTCGGCGGTACGCCTGCGCTCTCGTGATATCTGGGTTGTGACGAATGCCGTTCACGGCGCCGGCATAGAGGAAGTCGACCTTCAAGTAATCGTATCCCCAGTCCCCGCAGATCGTACGAAAGATGTCCTCTAGCCAGGCGATGACGTCGTCGCGGGTGAGGTCAAGCGCGTAGCACTGCTGCATCCAGTTCAGGGCGGCGATGTAGGGGCGGTCTTCCTTGTAGCGGACCGCCCAGTCCGGATGCTGCTGCCAGAGGTCGGACTTCTCGCCGATTAAGAACGGCGCGAGCCAGATGCCGGCCTTGAAGCCGCGCCGGTGGATCTCGTCAGCGAGCGAGGCCATGCCGTGCGGGAATTTCTCGTTGGCGGTGAGCCAATCGCCGATACCTGTTTGGTAGCCGTCGTCGATCTGGACGTACTCGAGTGGCAGCTCACGGCGACGCGCGGCCAGTTGATCGAGATTGGAGATGATGTCGTCCTCCGACACGCGCCAGTAGTAGTGGTACCAGGAGCACCAGCCGCTAACTGCCTGGAAGCGGCGGGGCGCGTTCATTTCGGCAGCCAGGGCATCTGCGTAGCGCTGGAGCGCTTCGTAGGGCCGGCTGGAGAGCTGCGCAAGGAGACGTTCTGAGGACAGCCGGCCGCCCGGCGGAAGCTGGATGCCGTCGGCGTAAGACACCGCGCTCACTGTACTCGTTTCGCGCTCGAATTCGACCTGAGCGAGTTGGTCAGCCGTCGATATGAAGCCGGCCACTAAACCTTCGCCGCCGGCGGGGTCTGCGATCGCGCCCACGGTCTCCGACCTGAACCGCCCGGGCGCGGGCGCTGTGCCGACACCGGACCCGGCTACGGGCGGCGCCATGTGGACGTCCTCCCCGGAGACCGCGAGGACGAGTGACGGCGACCAGCTTTGCCAGCCCTCTTTGTAGAAGCGCCAGCCTTCCGCTGGTGAAGGCAGGACTACCACCGCGGAATCAACCACGTGAAAAGCGTCGACGCGGAGGGGCGCCGACGTACTGTTGGCGGCATCCGCCTGGATGACGGCGAACGGGCAACCCTCGTACAGCGCGATGGTGACGGCCAGCTCGGGTTCGTGCTCCTCTGCCTCTCGCCGCAGGCGGAGGGCAGTTCCGCGGCCCTGAGCGTCGGATACGGGCATGGTCCCTTCCTCAATGAAACCGATGCCCCTCGTGCTGTATCCCCGCTGGTTGCTGACGGCGAGAGAGACTGAGGCGTCGTCGAGGCGCGCGACCAAAGCGTCCGCGAGGCTCTCGATGCTGAATGTGCCGCGATTGGCATGCACCGCCACTCGTACGAGGCCGTTGCTGATGACCGGCCCACGGTCGCCTTCCTGAACGACGACTTCAGACATGGCCAACGGTCAGCCCTGCAGCGGGGCGGCAGGCATAACTGGCCGCGCTGAGCCCCGTCTGCTCGCGGTAAGGCAAGAGCACGTCGCGGTCGAACCGGCTCAGAGCGGCGCGATGGACCAGGTTCACGGTGCAGCCCCCGAAGCCGGCGCCCGTGAGCCGCGCTCCGATCACGCCTTCCGTGCTCCAGGCGAGTTCCACGAGCAGGTCCAGCTCCGGCGTGGAGACCTCGAAGTCGTCGCGCAGGCTCTCGTGCGAGGCGCGGAGCAGGGCGCCGAGCGTCGTGAGGTCGGCCCGCCGGAGCGAATCCGCCGCCTCCCGGACGCGCTTGTTCTCGCTGATCACGTGCCTCGCCCGCCGGAAGAGGCGCTCGGGCAGGCTTGGGCGGGCTGCGGCAAGCATCTCCCAGTTCGCGTCTGTCACTGAGGCGACCGCGAGGAACTTGGCCGCCTCTGCGCATTCCCTTCGGCGCTCGTTGTAGGGTGTGTCGCCCAGGCGCCGAGCGACGCCCGAGTCAACAGCCACGATGTCCACGGCCTCTTGTTCCAACGGCAACGGCACGTATTCAACTTCCAGTGAGCGGCAGTCGATGAACAGCGCCTGCGCGGGCTGGGACAGCGCGGCGGCGAACTGGTCCATGATGCCGCTCTGCACCCCGGCGAAATCATTCTCGGCGCGCCGGCAGAGCAGGGCCAGGTCGCGTCGCGCGACTTCTCGCCCGCTCAAAGCGGTTAGTGCGCCGGCGACGGCCACTTCGAGAGCGGCGGAGGAAGAGAGGCCGGCTCCCTGTGGGACATCGCCGGTTATCGCCAGGTCAGCGCCGGGAATCTCGCAACCGGCATCCTGCAGCGCCCAGAAGACGCCGCGCACGTAGCTGCGCCAGCCGCCGTTTCGGATGCAGGCGATATCATCGAGCGTGAATTCGTCCCGCTCGTTGTAGTCGAGCGCGAGGACGCGGAGGTACCGCCCGTCGCCCGGCGCGGCGGCGACGGCGACCGTGCGGTCGATGGCGACTGGCAGGACGAGGCCGTCGTTGTAGTCGGTGTGCTCGCCGATAAGGTTGATGCGCCCGGGCGCCTCGGCAACCAGCGCCGGCTGGCGCCCGAACTCTTTACGGAAGGCGGAGAGGAGGCGTTCGCGGCTCGCGCTCATCGCCGCCAGTATAGGCAGTCCACGGCCCACTCGCGCGAGTGATTGCGCAAGCCGAAGCACGCCCATATGATGAGCACCGCTCATGGCTTGCGCGCTTGAAGGACTGTCTGTTATCGAATGCGGCCCGAACATCGCAGCGTCCTACGCGTCGAAGCTGATGGCGGACCTCGGCGCGGATATCATCAAGGTAGAGTCTCCGGCGGGCGATCCGGCGCGGACGCTTGGGCCGTTTCCGGGTGGGAAGGCGGACCCGGAGGCCAGCGGGACGTTCCTTTATCTGAACTCCAACAAGCAGGGGGTGACCCTGGCGCTCGACAAGCCGAAGGGGCGCGCCGTGCTGGACCGGCTGCTCGCTGATGCCGATGTCTTCATCCAGGACTACCCACCCGGCGAGGCTGAAGCTCTGGGGCTGACCTACCAGCGCATTAGGGAAGCGAATCCCCGGCTGATCATGGCCTCGATCACTCCGTTCGGGTTGAGCGGGCCGTATCGGGGGTTCAAAGCGTACGACCTGACCGTGGCTAGCGCCGGTGGCTGGACGGCGGTCAATGGCTGGCCCGGCCGGCCCGACATGCCGCCCCTGCGCGCTTTCGGCCAGCAGACGGCCTATCAAGCGGGCGTGAACGCGGCTGTCGCCGTGATGGGAGCAGCCTTTCAACAGCTGAAGACCAGCCGCGGCCAGCACATCGAGGTTTCGGCGCAGGAGTGCATCGTCTCGATCCTGGAGTTGACCTTCGTCATGTGGTCGTACATGGAGGTGCCGGCGGTCCGCTGGGGCCAGCGGCCCATTCACCCGATCGACTTCTTCGAGTGCAAGGACGGCTGGATCTTCGTGCTCTGCCTCGAGGAGCACCAGTGGAAGAGCTTCCTCGACATGATGGGCAACCCGGAATGGGGCGAGTGGGAGGTATTCGCTAACCCGTTTGTCCGGGCCTCCAACTGGGATGCGCTGAAGCCGTTGATCCAGGAGTGGGTAAGCGAATGGACCGTCGACGACCTGTACCGGGCGGCCCAGACGAAGCGTATCCCGTTTGCGCCTGTATCTACTATGGCGGACCTCCTGAACTCGCAGCATCTCAAGGCGCGCGGGTTCTTCGCGGAGATCGGCCATCCCCGGACCGGCGACCTGAAGTACCCGGGAGCGCCGTACAAGCTGAGCGGGACACCATGGGAGCTGCGCACCCCGGCGCCGCGCCTGGGCCAGCACAATGAGCCGGTCCTGGGCGGCCGGCTTGGCCTCTCGCCTGAGGAGATGGCTTCGCTGCGAAAAGACGGGGTTGTCGCGTGAGCGGGCCACTAGCCGGAGTGAGGGTGGCGGACTTCACCTGGGTCTGGGCGGGCCCCACCTGCACGATGCAACTCGCGCACATGGGCGCCGACGTGATTCGCATGGAGTCCATGCGGCGGCCGTGTTTCATCCGCACGCTGCCGCCATGGCCTGATGGCCGGCCTGGGCTGAACCGCTCGGGCTACTTCAACCAGTACAACCAGGGCAAGCGCAGCATCCTGCTGGACCTCTCGAAGCCGGAAGCGGTCGACATCGCCAAGCGGATCGCGGCGATGAGCGATATCGCGGTCGAGAACTTCGCTGGAGGCGTAATCGACCGGCTGGGGCTTGGCTACGAGGAGTTGCGCAAGGTGAAGCCCGATATAGTGATGATCAGCATGTCCGGTTACGGCAAGACAGGCCCGGAGAGCGGCTACGTCTCGTACGGCCCCGCCCAGGTGCCGCTTTCCGGCATGTCGACGCTCACCGGTTACCGCGATTGGCCGCCGATGCACGTCGGTATGTCGTACGGCGACCCGACGGCGGGGCTGCACGCGGCCTACGCCGTCCTGGCGTCGCTGTACCACCGCGAGAAGACGGGCGAGGGTCAGTACATCGACATGTCGCAGTGCGAATCAACAATGGTGCTGCTGGGCGAAGGAATCATGGATTACACGATGAACGGGACGCAGCCACCGCGCAGCGGAAACCGCGTCCCGAAGATGTCGCCGCACGGCATCTTCCGCTGCGCCGGCGAGGACCGCTGGATCAGCATCGCCTGCGGGTCTGATGTCGAGTTCGCGGCGCTGTGCGAGGCGATGGGCAGGCGGGAGCTGGCCGACGACGCTCGGTTCCGCGCCCTGGCAGACCGGAAGGGGCACGAGGACGAACTGGAGACCGAGATCGAGGCCTGGACCTTGACGCAGGACGCCTTCGAGTTGCGCGACCGGTTACAAGCGAAGGGAGTCGCCGCGTTCCCGCCGATGCTGAACCGCGAGCTGGCGGAGGACCGGCACCTGAACGAGCGCGGCTTCTTCGTCGAGAAGGAGCACCCGGAAGTTGGCGTCCGCAAGCACGCGGGCATACCCTGGCGGATGTCGGCGACGGCCTGCGAGGTCTGGCGGGCAGCGCCGACGATTGGACAGGACAACGAGTACGTATTCGGGGAGCTGCTGGGCTTCTCCAGCGACCAGATAGCGGATTTGGTGGCGCGGGAAGTCATTCACTAAGCGCCCCGAGTTGCCATGCAACTCATACCTTTCCAGTTGAGCGCGTTCAGAAGGCCGTTCACTCGCCGCCTTACCGCCAGATCCCTTCGCGAAGCTGCGTTGTCGCCGGGTCCAGGATGCATGTCGCTCAGGATGACATCGACGGGCGTGAGTCTGGTTCCTGCCTCCTTCCGACCTTGGCCGCTGTGCTAGTATTGGTCACGCCATGAAATTTGGCATCTTCCACGAGCTGTCGGTTGGCAAGCCGTGGCACCCTCTTTCTGAGCACGAGGTGTACCACAATGCTCTCGAGCAGGTGGAGGTGGCAGACGAGCTGGGGTTCGACCAGAGCTGGGCTGTCGAGCACCACTTCCTCGAGGAGTACTCGCACTGCTCCGCGCCGGAGGTCTTCCTTGCGGCCGCGGCAGCGCGCACCAAGCGCATCCACCTCTGTCACGGGGTGATGATGGTGCTGCCGCCGTTCAACCACCCGGCCCGCTGCGCCGAACGTGCGGCAGCACTCGATATCGTCTCCGGCGGGCGGCTGGAGTTCGGCACCGGCCGCTCGGCCACCTGGACGGAACTGGGCGGGTTCCGCTGCGACCCGGACGTCTCCAAGGAGATGTGGGACGAAGCGGTGCATGCGATCCCGAAGATGTGGACGCAGGAGACGTTCTCCTGGGACGGCAAATACTTTTCAATGCCGGAGCGGCCTATCCTCCCAAAGCCGGTGCAGAAGCCGCACCCGCCGATATGGGTTGCCGTCTCCAGCCCGGAGACCGCTATCCAGGCTGCGGAGCGCGGCATCGGCTGCCTGGGCGTATCAATCGGGACTCCGGAGGAGTACCAGAAGCGGGTACAGGACTACCGGCGCATCGTCCGCTCGGCCGAGCCCGTTGGGGATTTCGTGAACGAGCAGGTGAACGGCGTCACCTTCATGTACGTGGACGAGACGGACGAGGAAGCGAAGACCTGGGGCACGAAGTTGGCGTACACCTTCTCGTACCTTGCTGCACACCTGGTGGGAATCAGCTCCGTCTATCCAACGGCTGCGTACAAGACGCCGGGTCTGCTCTTCGCCATCCGGCGCAGCACGGAGGAGAAAGCGCCGGGTGGCGGCGGGGCGGTCCGGGACGGCATGGCGATCGGCAGTCCGGACACCGTGATCAAGCAGCTCAAGCTGTGGGAAGAGATCGGCGTGGACCGCATGGTGTTCATCATCAACACCGCCGAGGTGATCCCACAGGAGCGGGTTCTTAAGTCGCTGAGGCTCTTCGCCGAGCAGGTACTGCCGGCGTTCGACGTCGACGCCCAGGCATCCCGGGAGGCGCCCAAAGCGCGCGACCTGTCCGAAGCGCCAATGCCTGTCTAAGGCGATGACAGAAACGACATTTGTCAGTGCCTCCGACGGCATCAAGCTCGCCGCCCGCGTGCAGGGAGACGGGCCTCCGCTTTATGCCCTTCACGGGGGTCCGGCGAACGATTGCGGCTCGTTCGGGAATTACCTCGAACCGGCGGCGGCGTACCGGCAACTCTGGCTCCTGGACCAGCGTGGCTGCGGCGACTCCGACGACGCCCCGCGTGAAACGTACTCTCTCGGCAGGCTCGCCCAGGACATTGAGGACATGCGTAAGAGCCTGGGTCACGGCCGCGTAGAAATCCTCGGCCACTCGCTCGGCGGCGTTCTCGCTCTGACCTATGCCAGGCACTATCCGGACAACGTTCAGACGCTGATCCTCGTCTGTGCGCCTGTGCGGGGTTGGAAAGGAGTGTTGTCGGACCCCGGAAGCTGGCCCGTATGGGTTAGGGTGTCGTTCGAGGGCTTCCGAAGAGACCCTGATTGGACATCGCTCTATCTCAAGCATGAGTTGGGCGGCTGCCCGAATATCGACGTGGTACGAGCACATGTCCGTCGCTCCAGGCGATACGACGCTAAGCGGTTGCGGCCGCTCATGATGGCCGGCTCACGGCCGATCGACGTAAAGTCGCTCGTGCGCGCTGGTGTGAAGATTCGCGGAATCTATGGGACACTCGACCGCCGGTTTCGCGCAGCGGCAGGCTATCTCAGCTCGATCGGTGTGCCCGTCCAGATGATAGACGGCGCTTCTCACTTTCCTTTTGTTGAGCAGCAGGAGGCCTTCCACCAGGCGCTCAAACAGGTCCTTCTTCAACAGCCGACCGCCGCGCATGCCTGACTACGGCCGGCTCACGCAGCAGAGGCTTCCTCACACGCAGCCGGCAGTTGACCCGCTCTACCCGGCCCCGCCGTGGGCGCTGCCCGGCGCGCGCGTACTCAAGCTGATCTATGAGACGGACGCTGAGCCACTGCTGACCTGGTTGCCGCCGAAGCTCAGCCGCTCCTCTCCTCCGTATGCCGTCGTCGTCGTAGCGCACTACCACAAGAGCCCGATCGGCCCCTTCTCACTCGCCACGCAGGGTATAGGCTGCCGGGCCGGTTTCTTCATCCGCGCGCTCAGCGTTCAGGCGATCACCGACAGCCCTGTGGCGATGGCGGCGCTGCGCGAGACATGGGGATATCCCTGCAAGCTGGGCGAGGTGATGCTGGAGCAGGGAGATGACGGCGTTTCCGCCAGCATACGCTCTAGTGACCGGCCGCTCGCCTCGTTGTCACTCCAAGAGCCGGAGCCGATAGACGGGGAGTCCGTCCGCTTTGACCCGGTGCTGAACATCCGCAGCGTCCCGTCATTGGACGAAGGAAAAGCGCATGAACTGCTGCATATGGTGCAGATCGACCCGGAGATTACGATCAAGGAATCTGTCAGGGGGCGTGGCGACGCGGAACTCCTGGCAAGCGACGGCAAGTCCGGGTGGAACGCGTTGCCTGTGCGCGGCATCGTCTCTGCTGTCTACGCCCTAATCGATACGGAACTCCCGCTCGCCCGCTTCGTTGTTCCCTACTAGGGAACGGCAAGCGGCGTTGACCCCTGTACTCGGGCGATGCTACCTTGCAGTTCAGGCTGGAGGCAGCCGGGGAGCGGGCACGACCGACAACATGGAACAAGAAGACAACCTGACCGCCGGGGGCGACGCGAAGCGTACCCGTAGGGGGCCGTACACTCGGAAACAGATACTGGACGCCTCCCTGCGCTTGTTTGCAGAGCGAGGGTTCGCGCGTACAACCGTACGGGACATCGCGCGGCAGGCCGGGATAACCGATGCCGCCATCTATTATCACTTCCAATCCAAGCGCGAGTTGCTGGAGGCGTTGGTCGAGGAGCGGGGGTTTCTCAGCAGTCTTCAAAACCTCGAACGTGTGACCGCAGACCTTCCGATTGCCGAGACAATGACCTGGATGGCTCGCGGAGCCGTGAGCATCATGGACGAAAACAGGGAGTTCTTGCGGCTAATCATCATGGAGGGGTTGGGCGGCGACGACGCAGCACTGGAGCAGTACCGCCGCCTCATCGACTTGTGGGAGAGCGCGCTGTCGAAGGTGCTCAAGCGCTACGAGGACAAGGGTGAATTGCCTCGGGACGGCCTGCAGGAGCTGTCGCGGCAGATAATCTACGTGATCCTGATGGCGTTCCAGGAAAGCCTCCTGGGCCGGCACACCGACCCGGAGGCCTCAGCAGCCGAGCGGCGCGAGAGCCTTGCGGCATTTGCCGCCAGCGCGCTCCAGCGTTTGTTAGGGACAGCCGCGTTGCCAGCTCGGACCTGATGCCGCCATCCCGCCAGCCAGCGGCCGGTCCGGCGTAGTGGCTCGCCCGCGCATCGGACTCATCGGCTGTGGCCTTCGCGGCCGCTTCCATTCGGCCGGCATCCGAGGGCTGATGAAGCTGGGACTGCTGGATGCGGATTACCTGGCGGTGTGTGACGCAGACGAGGAACGGGCCCGCGCTTTCGCCTCGGCCGCCCGCGTGGAGCGGTTCACGACGGATCCGAGTGAGATCATCAGGTCGCCCGAGATAAACGTTGTCTACATCACTGTTACTACAGCGGCCCACAAAAGGCTGGTGATAGAGGCCGCCGGTGCCGGGAAGCACATCTTCTGCGAGAAACCGCTCGCGACCAATCTCGCCGACGTGGAGGAAATGGTGGAGGCTGTCGATGCGGCCGGGGTCAAGGCCGGCGTTGGTCTTATACTTCGCCACTCGCCAATCCTCACGGTCCTGAAGTCGCTAACCGAGGATCCAACCCTGGGGAGGCTGATGGTCATTGTCTTCCGCGACGACCAGTTCTTCCCGATACAGGGACACTACATGAGCGATTGGCGCAAAGACCGCTCCGTGGCGGGGTCCGGCACCCTGCTCGAACACTCTATTCATGATGCAGACGTGCTCCACTGGTTCGGAGGGCGGGTGGAGCGGGTTCGCGGCAGCCTGTCGAATTTCGCTGGATACGAGGGCGTGGAAGACCTGGCGACCGTGCACCTGGAGTTCGAATCGGGCGCCTTCGCCGAGCTTGTATCCGTGTGGCACGGCGTGCTCGGCCGGCCCTCGACGCGCCGGCTTGAGCTGTTTTACGAGAAGGGCGTGTTCTTCATAGACCACGACTTTCTGGGCGCCATACAGGTGCAGACGCACGCCAGAAACGCCGAACTGATCAAAGAGGAAGAAGTCCGCAGCCGCTACCTGGCACAGCTGGGCCTGAACAATGAGGCGTTCGACCAGGCACTCCGATATTCCCTCGAAGACTACTTCTTCCTGCGCTCCGTTATCGACAATTCGGAGCCGTTCCCTGACTTCCATGTGGCGCTCCAGGCGCACCGCCTGATCGATGCCGTTTACCGATCTGCTGCCGGCAAGAACGGCGAACCAGTGTCCATGCGCGGAGACATGTGATCAGCTCGCGGGCGGCGATTGCCTCAGCGGCTGCCTGGCTATTGCTGCTCGTCTTCGCGATAGCGCTCTCGGCGCTCGCTGCCTCGCACAACACGCTACAGGGTGACAGGGGACTGGCTACATGGCTACAGGACCAGCCATTTCCGGGTCAGACGCTCTCCGATGGCGTTCGAGCGGTCACGCAGACTGAGGTTATTCTCGTCCTGGGCGCCGTCGCGGCGCTGGTCCTCTGGGTCACCGGCTATCGGAGCCAGGCGGTGATCCTGGCCCTCGGGCTCGTGACGATGGGCGTACTTGAAGTGGGGCTTAAGGGGCTGGTCGACCGGCCCCGTCCAGACCCGGAGCTGGTGGAACGGCGCGCTGGCTTCGATAGCTCGGGCAGCTTCCCCTCGGGCCATGTCCTGGCCACGACGTTCTTCTACGGCGCGGTCACCTATTTCGCCCTGTCGAATCGGCTGGAGCGTATGCTTGGCTGGGCGCTGATCGCCGTCTCTTGCTTCTTCCTGGTCACGGTCCCTCTGGCCAGCGTCTGGCTTGGCGTGCATTGGCCCAGCGACATCCTCGGCAGCTGGGCGTGGGCCGCGCTTCTCCTGGCGTTGCTGATTGCCGCAGACCACGCCATCGCGGTTGGCCGAGTACGATTTCCCCGAACGTTCACTAGCAACCGCGCCTCCTGGCCCCGCGATGAGCGTCATAATTGATGAAGGGGACAGCAAGGAAGGCGATCATGAAGAGACTGTTCGAACTGGCGGCAAGAGCGCTCGGGCCGGAAGAAGGACAGGCGCTGGCGGAATACGGTCTGCTCCTTGCGTTTATAGCCGCTGTCTGCGTTCTCGCCCTGGTGGCTTTAGGCGTGGCGATCTCCGGGTCGTACACCAGTATCATCGGCAGCTTCTAACGCCTGCTGAATCTCGGCTCGAATCAGAGCCCGCCGCCTGAGGCGCCGGCCTCGGGACCCGGGCTCTGGCCAGTTATTTCCGACTCGCTTCTGGCCCCAGAAGGCGTCACGTACGAGCCCCATTCCTCGCCCCGGCTCCAATCGAGCATGATCACTTCTATCTCCTCACCCGGTTCCACCACGTCCACATCGGCTGGTATAACGGTGAGCGCGTTAGCCCGCATCATTGAAGTGAGAATACCCGACCCCTGGGCGCCGGTGAGCGAAGCGACATAACGGCCACCCTCCTCTGTTACGATGCAGCGCGCCAGGAAAACACGGGGGTCATCGCGGTTGACGATGCGATCGCGGGTGACGACACGTAGGTGGGGTCGCCGCCAATCGATTTTGCCCATCATCTTGAACATAGCGGGCCGGCCGAAGAGCTCGAAGGCGACCATGGAACTGACCGGATTGCCCGGCAGTCCGAGATGGGGGACGCGGCGGCCCTCCTTGCCCTCCGGGTAAAAGCAGCCGAAAGCCAACGGCTTTCCCGGCTTCATCGCCACTGTCCAGAAATCAACTTCGCCCTCGCGTGCCAGAACGTCTTTCACCACGTCATAATCACCACGCGACACCCCGGCGGAGGTCACAAGCATGTCGCAGGCGAAGCCCTCACGAATTCTTGCCGTGAGGTCTTCGATGGTATCCTTGGCGATGCCCAGCATCCGCGGAATTCCTCCGTGTCGCGCGACGAGGGAAGCGACGCTATACGCGTTGCTATCGTAAATGCGAGCACCGGCCTGTTCAGCGCCGGGTTCCAATAGTTCATCGCCTGTGGACAGCACGCCGACGATAGGGGGGCGAATCACGGATACACTCGCCCGCCCGAGCGAGGCTATTACTCCGATTTCGGATGAACGGAGAACGGTGCCACGCTGCACGACGGCCGCGCCCGCCTGGATGTCCTCGGCGGCGCGCCGGATATTGGCGCCCGGCTGCGCCGCTTTAAACACCCGGACGGTGGTTTGCTTGAGACGGCGGGCTGCCTCCGGCGCCCGATCGAAAGGCTCGTCCGTCTCTTCGAAAGGCACGATGGAGTCAGCGCCGGCCGGGACGGGCGCGCCCGTCATGATCCTTACGGCCGTGCCGGCCTTTACCTCGCCGGAGAACTGGTAGCCGGCGGCGACCTCTCCGATGACCGATAGTGAGACGGGGTTATCCTCACCTGCCCCGGAAGTATCAGCCGCTCGTACGGCATATCCGTCCATAGCCGTGTTGTCCAGCGGCGGCACGTCAAAGGAAGCGCGGACATCTTCGTCTAGCACCTGGCCTAACGCCTGCAGCAATGGCTTGTCTTCTGCACCCATCACATCTACGTAGCCGAGGATGCGGTCGAGGGCTTCTTCGATGCTGATCACGGCGTTTAGGCTCTAAAGACGGCCGATCCTATGCCTGGGTTGTGCCGATTCTTGTTAGCCCAGGTGGACGACAAGGCAGGTGGTGGTCCGCTGCACGCCTTCAACTCGCTGGATGCCGTCCGTGATGGCGCGGCCCAGCTTGTCGAGGTCGTCGGATTCAAGCAGCGCGATCACATCAAAAGGGCCTGTGACCGCGTCCACGGAGATCACGTGCGCTTCCTCAAAGCTCAACTTCTTTACGCCCTCTCCCACCGCATTGGCTTTACCGACGGCCGATTCAATCAGCACGTATGCTCGCATCATTCGCTTGCCTCCTTGATCTAGAGCCTGCCTGTGGTTGACCGACCCTGGGCCGCTGCGAACCGCACTCGCCGCGTTGCCCCGGCAATCCGGCGCGGCCTATAATATCGCACGGCCCCGCTCCCGGCACCCTATACAAATGACTTCCTTACTCGACACTATCTCCGAGATCGAGCAATCGGCAATTGGCGAGCTAAAGAGCGCTTCCGACCAGTCAGCTCTCGAAGCGTGGCACATACGCTATCTGGGCCGCAAAGGAAAGCTAACGCAGGTCCTGAGATCGCTTGCCGGGGTTGCGAACCTGGACGAGCGCCGGGCGGGAGGCCAGCGCGCTAACGTAGCGAAAGAGCGGCTGGAAGCAGCTTATTCCGAGCAGCGGTCGCAGATCGAAGAGCAGCGCCTGTCTTCCGTGATCGCCGGCGAACGGCTGGATGTAACGCTTCCGGGCATCGCCGTGCCACGGGGCCGCCTGCATCCGGTGACCCAGACAATGCGAGATGTGCTGGCCGCGTTTGTGAGCATGGGCTTCCAGGTGGCGGAGGGGCCCGAAATCGAGTGGGACCACTACAACTTTGAAGCGCTTCGCATTCCGGCGGAACACCCGGCGCGTGACATGTGGGACACGCTCTGGATCGATTACGAGCAAGACGGGCGAAGGCCGATGCTCATGCGCACCCACACCTCGCCGAACCAGATCCGCATTATGGAGAAGACGCGACCGCCGGTGCGGGTGGTGGTGCCGGGGAAGTGCTACCGATTCGAGGCGACCGACCCCACGCACGAATGGATGATGCAGCAGGTGGAAGGACTGGCCGTGGACGACGGAATCAGCATGGCCGACCTTAAGGGGAGCCTCACCGATTTCGCCAGGCGCATCTTCGGCCCGGAGCGCCGTACTGCGTTCCGCTGCGATTACTTTCCCTTCGTGGAGCCCGGCATGGAGATGCGAATCGATTGCTTCATCTGCCGCGGCGAGGGCCGCCTGGAGGACGGCCGCCCCTGCCGCACCTGCCATCAGACGGGATGGATCGAGATACTGGGGGCGGGCATGGTGCACCCCGAGATACTCGAGAACGTTGGATACGACTCCGGCCGATACACCGGCTTCGCCTTCGGCCTGGGCATCGAGCGTATCGCCTTGCTGCGTTACGGTATCGAAGACATCCGCCACCTCTACGCCAATGACCTGCGGTTCCTTGAACAGTTTTAGCCGAATAGGACAGGTATAGTTGCGCGTACCACTTAACTGGCTCGCTGACTACGTGGACATCGTGCTCCCGCCCGAGGAGCTGGCGCGCCGACTAACAATGGCCGGCGTAGAGGTGGGCGACATCATGCGCTCCGGGGAGGAGTGGGAGGGTATCAGGGTGGCCGAAGTCGTGAAAGTGGATCCGCACCCGGATCCCGAGGTTGAGCGGCTGCGTCTGGCTACTGTAGAGCTGGACGAGGACGAGCGCCACACCGTCGTTTGCGGCGCGCCGAATATAGCGCCCGGCCAGAAGGTTGCGTTCGCCGGCATAGGGACGCGGCTTATCGACGGACGTACGGGCGAGCCCACCGTGCTCAAGGCCGCGAGGAAACGGGGCGTGGAATCGGCTGGGATGGTGCTCTCTGAGAAAGAGCTGGGGATATCTGAGCAGCACGAGGGCATACTCGTCCTTCCCGACGAGGCGGAGGTTGGCGCTCCGTTAAGTTCGGTGCTTGGTGAAACGGTTTTCGATCTGGATCTGACGCCAAACCGGGGCGACCTCCTCTCGGTTCTGGGCGTGGCACGGGAGGTAGCTGCCTTGTCCGGCGGCCAGGTGCGCGATCCCTCGATTGAGCATGCGGCCGAAGGCAAACCGATCAAAGGCCGCGTTGCCGTCCAGATCGCCGCGCCGGACCTCTGCCCGCGATACGTGGCGGCACTTGTGGAAAATATCAAGGTGACTGAGTCCCCGTCCTGGCTCCAGGAACGCCTGCTGGCGGCCGGGCTGCGGCCGATCAACAACGTGGTCGACGTAACGAACTACGTGATGTTGGAGATGGGACAGCCCCTGCACGCCTTTGACTTCGCCGGGTTGCGGGGGGGCAAGATCATCGTCCGCAGGGCCGGTCCCGGTGAGACCTTGACGCTGCTTGACGGCACCCGGCGAGAAATGACTGCCGACATGCTAGTGATTGCGGACGCGCAGGAGGCGCGTGCGCTCGCCGGGCTAATGGGTGGAAGCGAAAGCGAAGTTACCGAGAGGACGACGGCGGTCCTGCTGGAGTCTGCGAACTTCTCGCCCGCCGGCATCCGGCGCACAAGCCAGGCGTTAAAAGCCCGGACCGATGCATCCATCCGGTTCGAGAAGGGCCTCAGCCCTCGCCTGCCGCCGATTGCGGCTCAACGCGCGACAAAGTTGCTGGTGGAAATTTGCGGGGGCCACGCCGCCGAGGGAATGATAGACGTGTACCCGGTCAAGGAGAAGGAAGCCCGGGTGGACCTCACCCAGGAACGCCTACATCGAGTGCTAGGTGTTGAACTGCCGGCAACGAAGGTGCGACGGGTGCTGGAATCGCTGGGCTTCGGCTGCCGGTGGGTGCCCCCGGACCGGTACATCGTGCGCGTGCCTTACTGGCGGACGGACGTGAAGATCCCCGATGACCTTGTGGAGGAAGTCGCTCGCATCGTCGGCTACGATCAGCTTCCGACCACGCTTCTGAGCGGCGAGATCCCCGCGTTCAGCCCGCAGCCGTTGCTGCGCCTGCGTGAAACAGTTCGGGATGCTCTAGCAGCGGCGGGGATGCAGGAAGTGATCAACTACTCCTTGACTACGCGAGAGGCGCTTGCCAAAGTCCTGGGGCCGGAAGAACTCGCGATCAACCCGCCGCTGCGGGTGGCGAACCCGATGAGCCGTGAGTACGACTATTGTCGCCCGACGCTGCGCGCATCGCTACTGGAGTGCCTGGCGAAAAACGTCCGCTCCCAGCCGGGCATGCTTTCGCTTTATGAGGTGGGCCGCGTGTACCTGCCGAGGGACCGCGAGCTGCCGAGGGAGATCGAGAGCGTCTGTGGCCTGGTCACCGGCCGGCGGCCGGACCGTTGGGGCCAGCCGACGGAGGACGAGGCCGGGTTTTATGACGCCAAAGGCCTGCTGGAAAACGCCCTCGATCAACTCCATCTCCAAGCCCATTATGAGGACACCATCGATTATGCCTTCCTGCCGGGACGGACAGCGGAGGTGCGTACGGCCGGCGAACGCATCGGACTGATTGGCCAACTTCACCCCAGGGTGACTGGTGCCTTCGGTATAAAGGCAGATGTCGCGATGTTCGAGCTCGACCTCGACGCTCTCCTTCCGCACGTGTCGTCTGTCCCTCACTACCAGCCCGTCTCGCCGTACCCCTCCGTGGAGCAAGACCTGGCAATCATCTTGCCGGAGGAAGTCCCCGCCGCGCGCGCCGTGCAGATCATCAAAAGCTTCAAGCTCGTCCGCGACGTGCGCCCCTTCGATGAATACAAGGGGACTCAGGTGCCGCGAGGTCACAAGTCACTGGCGTTCGCCGTCTCCTTTCACAACCCGGCCGGCACGCTGACGGACGAACAAGCGGGCCGTGAGCGTGGCCGCATAATCGAGCGGCTGAAGCGCGAACTGGGAGCGGAACCGCGCAGCTAGTCCGGCGCTGTTGCAGTTGCGAATGGCAATCGCCGTGCCGCTGGCCAAAAGCCAAACAGGTATGCGGGCGATGTTTGGGTCTGAAGACCCAAACCTACATTCGGAAGTCGCACGCGTCCCCTCCCGCTCAGACGTAATTTCGGTGCTTGATTAGGAGAGCGCGGACTTAGCCGCCTGGGCGATCTCGCCAAAAGCAGTCTGGTCGCGCACGGCCAGATCGGCCAGCGATTTGCGGTCTATCTCGACGCCGGCCTTCTTTAACCCCTCTATCAGGCGCGAGTAGCTTAGCCCGTGAATGCGGGCGGCGGCGTTGATGCGCACGATCCAGAGACGCCGGAAATCTCCTTTGCGGTCTCGGCGGTGTTCGTAGGCGTAACGGAGGGCGTGCATGACCGACTCATTAGCGCGGCGGAATACTTTGTGCCGGAGGCCGCGGTGGCCCTTGGCCATCTTGATGATCTTCTTATGCCTGCGGCGTTACCGTGCCGCCTTTCGCTCGTGGCATCGTACTCTCCTGGTTCTGTCAGCTGTACGGAAGCAGCCGGCGCAGTCGCCTGGCGTCTGCCGGCGCTACGGGCCGCTTGCCCGGGATTTCGCGCAGCGTCTCGCCACGCTTTTTACGCCGGAAGTTGTTGACGCCGATCTTGCGGCGGAGGATCTTACCCCGGCCGCTGATATCGAAGCGGCGCTTGGCACCCGAATGAGTCTTGATCTTGTACTTGGCCACCCGGTCCCGCTCTCTTTCCGTTACTGGTTGTTGTTCGAATTTATGCTCGGCGCTGCTGCCACTTCTGCTGCCGTCGCCGCTTTTACCGGCTTCTTCACCGCCGGTGTGAGAATGACGCTAAGGAACCGCCCCTCCATGCCCGGCGGCCGCTCCACCCCGGCGACCTCGCGCAGCTGCTCCAGCGCCCGACCTCCGCTAACAGGCGCTCCGCCGTCCGCACCTTCAGGTCAATGTCGTGCTGGCCGGTGCGCGGCCGCATCCGCACCTCGTGGATCATGGTGCCGCGCTGGTGCTTGCGGGCGTCGCGCTCCTTTTTGGCCTGCTCGTACTTCCACTTCCCGTAGTCCAGGATGCGACAGACGGGAGGGTTGCCATTGGCGTCGACTTCGACGAGATCGAGGCCGGCCTCCCGGGCGAGGGTCATAGCGTCGGGAAACGAAATAACGCCCACGTTTTCTCCGTTCGCCCCTATAAGACGGACCTCTCTCGCCCGGATCCGTTCATTAATCCGAAGGTCGCGGAGAATAGGCTAGCCCCTCTGAGTGAGAACTTGCGCCACGATTAGCGACAATATAGCACAGCGCCGGAAATCCATCAATGAAAGGACGGCAG
>VBJS01000246.1 GCA_005880055.1 Chloroflexota bacterium
CCACCGCTGCACCGGCTGACGACGGCCGTGCCGGAGCTCCAGCCTCGCCGGTCGTCTGATCGCCTTCTCGGTTATCCACCGTCCGAAAGAGAATCAGTCCGAGCGCCACGAGCACTACCGTCGCGCCGCCGGCGACGAGCAGCCAGCCGAAAGGAAACGCGGCCAGCCGCGACTGCCAGGGAACACGTTCAATCTCGCGTAAAAGCGCGGCGTGCAGCTGCGGCGCGCCTTCCTCCAGCGCCTTTTGCGCAAGCGCCCGCAAGCGGCGGCGATCGTACTCGGCGCGCTTTCGCGGGTCGGTCAGGACATCGAGAGCCTGGTTTAGCTCGCTCATTCGCTGAAGCGCGGCCAGCCCTGGATTCACGTCCGGGTGATGTTTGCGAGCCAGCCGGCGGTAAGCGGCCTCGATGACGTCGGGCTCAGCCCGGGGTGAGACCTGGAGTATCTCGTAGTAGTCCGGCTCGGATGTCATTGACCAATTATTACGGCGGAGTTGGCCCGAGTTGTCAATGAGTTCGGCGCCCGTTTTTCAGGACGCCTTCGGGAGCCTCAGCGGGCCCTCGGCGGCCGACCGGCGGCGCTCCAGCGCGATCACGGCGAAGCGCTCGGCCAAGAGCAGGAGGGCCCGCCGCTTCACGCTCCGCGAACAGTGTTCGCGGGATAACCCAAGCTCACGGGCGGCCGAGGTGACGCTTCCCCCGGAGCTGTAACGGACGATGAACGTCCGTAAGGGCAGAAGCGCACGCTCGCCTTCGAGTTCGCTGAGCACCTCGGCGAGCGCCCGTGAGACCAAGTCGCGGAGGGCGAGGGCCCGCGGATAGAGCCGCCCCCCACCGGAGACGCTGCCCGTTCTGCGAGGTTCGCTCCGCAGCCGGATCGAGCAACAGGACCTCGTCCCCGATGATCTAGCACGATTCGCACTTTCTGTGCTTGAAACGCTGCCTGACGGCGACCGCGTGTGCCAAGCGGTGAATACTGGCGTTATGTCAGCAGTCCGCCCCATCGCGCAAAAGTTAGTGTCGCCGACCCCGATCCCCTTCGGGGTCGCCATTGAGAAGACCAATCGCCGGCGCTAAGGCGGGCGATTTCGTTTATTCTGCGGGCTTCTCGAGCGCATGTGCATGAGAGGCGCCACGGTCAGATATTTCCATAAGACTCACGCCTCGCCGTTATGTATTCTAACAGCTTTCTTTCCCCAATCTTGCATCGGTCTCACAAATACACCCGTAAGATGCTGGCAACTGCACGCGGTCACGCCATCGCACATCCCGCACGTAGACGGTGGCTGAGACGCTGAGAGCATAAGCCGGCGTTCTACCGCCGCCGGGTCTGGTCTCGGTTCTGACTTCGGCAGCAATACTGCGGATCCGCTGTCCGAGAGGAGCTGAATCAGTGGGGGCACCTGGGGGCGTCGTGTGGCCGTCCGCCTGGTTGGACGGCTTCACCGTTTCTTCACCTTTGTTGCGAACCGGTTCACCGGGGAATTCACCGGTGCGTGTGACGATTGGAGCAATGTTTTTTCAACCTCACATCACGCACCCTGCCGGCGGCAGGCAATTCAAACTGTGCGCTCTCCCACCCACCCGGACGAGAGAGGCGGGCGCAAATGAGCAACCCAAAGCAGGTTGCGGGCTCCGCTTGAGAGCAACCGCAGCCCTGGAGGATCCGAGATGAACTTCTCAACCGCTACACCCGGTCCATCTCAGCAGCGACGACGGAGGTTTCCGGCAGCCGCTAGATTGCGAATGGCTTTGCCGATTCTTGCCATTCTGGCAGCGGCATGCGTTGCGGCCAGCGGCCAGACGCTGCCCACCGCCCCTGCCCCACCGGCATCGACGGCTGAGCGGCCGCCGGTACTGGCATCATCGCTCATTGTGAAGTTTGGCGAGGGACTTTCGCCGGCCGAGCAGCAGGCGGTCATCGCCCGCAACGGCGGCACCGAAACTTCATCGGTCCCGG
>VBJS01000247.1:0-2424 GCA_005880055.1 Chloroflexota bacterium
GAGGCGTTAGCAGCCAGCGTCGTCGAGCCAGAAGGCGAACGTCTTCCAGACCTGAAGTTCCTAGCGAGGCTCCTACATTACTCGGCGGGGATCACCAAGCGTATACGCTCCCCGCACGGCGAGATGCTGTTCCGGGCTGCCTCCTGCACCGGAGCGCTTTACCACATAGACCTGTATCTGGTGTGCGGTGATCTGCCCGACCTTGAGGCGGGCGTCTACTACTTTGGGGTCCACGATTTCACCTTGCGCCGGTTGCGGCGGGGCGACTTCCGGGGCGAGTTGGTGCGCGCCACGGCCGACGAGCCGGCAGTGGCATTGGCGCCGGTCATCCTCATATGCAGCAGCACGTTCTGGCGCAACTCTTGGAAGTATCAGGCGAGGGCTTATCGGCATTGCTTCTGGGACAGCGGCACCATCTTGGCCAATCTGTTGGCCATGACCGCGGCGCACCGGGTTCCGGCCCGAGTAGTGTGCGGGTTCGTGGACGACCGGGTGAACAGGCTGCTCTGGCTGGAACCGCAGCGGGAAGTTGCCCTCGCGTTGGTCGCACTGGGCCGCGACAGCTCGATCGGCCAGGCCCCGGAAGTGGGGCCGCTGGCGCTGGAGACTACGGCGCTCTCGAGGTCAGAGGTAGACTACCCGGCGATTCGGGCGATGCACGAAGCATCCTCCCTGACGGAGGAGGCGGACGTGGCGGCCTGGCGAGGCGCAGCCGCCGTGCCTCCGCTAGCCCTTCCCTCAGGTCGGCTGTTCCCACTTAGGTCGCTGAGCGAAGAGGAGGCGCCGCAGGACTCCATCGAGGAGGTCATCTTGCGGCGCGGTTCCAGCCGCCGCTTCGCCCGTCAACCGATCAGTCTGGAGCAGCTCTCCACTGCGCTGAGTAGCATCGGTGGGATCACGGCCGACTTCGCGCAACCAGGAGAACGCCTTCTGAACGACGCTTACATCATCGTGAACGCCGTGGAAGGCCTGCCCTGCGGTTCCTACGTCTATCACGCAGAAAGGAGCGCTCTCGAGTTGCTCAGAGAAGGGGAGTTTCGGGACCAGGCTGGAGACTTAGGCTTAGAACAGGCTCTCCCTGCCGACGCCAGCGCGAACGTATTCTTCCTGACTGATCTGGCACCGATCCTGGAGCGTTTCGGCAACCGGGGGTACCGGTTAGCGCAGCTGGAGGCGGCCATAAACGGCGGCAGGTTGTACCTCGCGAGCTACGCCCTCAGGCTGGGCGCCACCGGTCTGACGTTCTACGACGACGATGTGACCGACTTCTTCTCACCCCATACCGCGGGGAAGAGCGCAATGTTTCTGGTGGCGCTTGGTCATTCCGTCAAGCAAAGGCCTGGATGAGTAGTGGGTCAGTTTGACAGTCGGCTACGTGTTCACGGAGTATGGGACTGCTGCGCCGGAAAGAGAGCGCGTTTTTGGGAGGGCATTATGATTCCAGAACCAGAGCCTAAGCCCGAGCCAGAACCGAGCCCAGAGCCAGAGCCCGAACCACCGGCACGTGAGCCGGATGAAGCGAACGCCTAGCGAATAACGCTTCGCGCGAAATCTGCGGAAATCTAGCGAGTTTAAGAATCACGCTACAGAAGAACAGCCGTCACCCTGCTCGATTCAAAACTGACCGACTAAGCCCTAGATGGGCCCAGGGAGAACGAGGTCGGCTAGTTCCTCGGATAAACGGGCCGTGCCTGGGGCACGGACGGTGGCCAGACCACCACCTTTCTTCCCCCTTGCCACTGCACCCAGACCATCTCGTGTCCCTCCTGGATACCGGTCCTTGGGTTGATCCTGAATCGGCCGAAGAAGGTGTTGCAGTCGAGGGTGCAGGCGGCTCGCCACAGCGCTTCATCGTCCGCGCTGCCGGCCTCCTTCAGACAGCGCTCGGCGATCAGACAGGCAGCATAGGCTTGGGCGGCGGGGTAGTCGGCGACGGCGCCCATCGCACGGATGCGCCTAGCCACTTGTGATGAGCTGGGTCCGAAGTCTACCACGTGCTGCGCGTCCGGCTCCCACTGACTGGGGGCAAAGATGTCCTCGGCACCGGCCCCTAAGGTCTGCCGGAACTCCCGCATCGCCGCCGCCGTGACGGCGAAGGCCTTGGTTCTCAGCCCGGTCGCAATGCTCTCTCGGGCAATGGCGCAATCGTCCTCGAACGACCCAGCACCGAGGACGAGGTCGGGCCGCTGCCGGCGTAGCTTTGCCAGGAGCCGGGGGAGGTCATCGGGGAGGTACGAGTAGGTCAGCGCCGCAACGGCGAACCCGGCCCGCCGGCCTACCACCTGCGCGCCTCTCGTTGCCAGACGGCCGAAGCGGCTGCCACGACGGTGGAGCACGACAGCCTTCCGGGCATGGGCGTCGAGGCTTCTGACCAGCTCGAGCACGCCGCCGAAGTAGAGGCTAACAGGAGTGGGGATGCCCACC
>VBJS01000247.1:2471-3452 GCA_005880055.1 Chloroflexota bacterium
TAGCCTGCTGTGCTCACGGGCAACGCCGACGACCGCCCGGGTGAGGTCGCTGCCGTAAGGGCCGATGAGGAAGTGAACCCGGTCGACTTGAATCAGCTTCTCGGCGGCGGCCACCGCTCGCTCGGAAGAGCTAGCATCGTCGTAGTGGATGAGAGCGATCGGGAGCGTTCCCCTCAGTTGCGATATTCTCACGCCCCCTTCGGCGTTTGTCGCCTTTGCCCATGCCTGCAGGCCAGCCACCGCCTGGCGCCCCTGGAGAGCGTACCTACCGGACGTCGAGATGCTGGCGCCGAACCGGATCGCCTCAGGCATATGCATCTACGAAGCGGCGGTGGCAAGGGCCGTGGCCCTGGCGGCTGATCAGCAGGGCGACGCTGCGCAGGTCCGAGTTGATGATGTAGTATTGCTCGCCGGCGAAGAGGCGGAGGTTCTCTTTGGCGATCCGCCCCTCCTCGACGGCTGAAAGATAGGGGTGGGCAAAGAGCTTATCCTGCACCGCCTTCAGTTGCGCTCGCGTCTCCACAATCAGTTCACGGGCGTCGGCCATGAGCCACCTCCTCTACAGGGGCCACGTTTCTCGCTGGTAGGCCATCTCCCAGAACGTGTACTCGTAGCGGCTGCTGGTCAGGAAGGCTCCTTGCATTGCGTCTTCGCTGCGCTTCTCCGTATCCGCTGCTGCCGATCCAGTAGAAGGCGCTAGGCCTCGATGCTTTCGGCCAACAAGCCCTTCTGGCAGACGGAGGCCCACGACTTGTAGATGGGGTGCTCTGTTTAGCACAGACGTTGGCCGATCTCGTGGTAGGTCCCGGGGGCATGGCAAATGGGGCCGCAGCCGCGTCGCCGACGCTCCCCAGCGTCGCCGTCGAACGCAGATGATTAATGTAGGCTCGGTTGGTAGGCGCCGGTTCCATCTCCAGCATGGAGAACAAGCTCCTGTGCAGTTCACGGGCACCCGCTTGGAGAGCATCCGGCAGCGGGAAA
>VBJS01000021.1 GCA_005880055.1 Chloroflexota bacterium
ACACTTCCCGCGCCTCGTCCACCCGGCCAGCGGCGACAAGGCTTCCGGCCAGCCAGAGGCTGCACATAATGAACGTGCCTTCGTCGCCGGGCAGGCCGTCCCGGGCCTCCTCCGGGATATAGCGGCGCAGCATGCCGTCCGTCCCCAACTCCGCGCGGACGGCGTCGATCGTGGCGTGCACTCGGGCGTCTTCCGGGGGCAGGAAGCCGACCATGGGGATGAAAAGGAGGCTCGCGTCCAGGGCCTTAGTGCCGTAGTACTGCACGAACGAGCGGCGCCCGTCATCCCAGCCGTGCGCGAGGAGGTCTTCGCGGATCAGGCCGCGCTCACGTTTCCAGCGGTCGTAGTCTACCGGGCGCTTCAGGGCCCGTGCCAGGCGCAAGCCTCGGTCTGCGGCCACCCAGGCCATCAGTTTCGAGTATGTGAAGTGCTTGGGGTCTGTCCGGAACTCCCAGATGCCGTTGTCCGGCCGCTGCCAGTTGCGCAGAGCTCCTTCCACCAGGCATTCGGCGATGCCCCACAGCCGGTCATCCAGGATGCCGCCTGCGCGGTGGTACGAATCGAAGGCCAACATGATCTCCCCGTAAACGTCCAGCTGGAACTGGTCGTATGCCGCGTTCCCCACGCGCACCGGCCGCGAGCCCTTGTAGCCCGTTAAGTGTTCCAGCGCGTACTCCTCGGTGTCCCCCGGCCGTTCCTCGCGCCCAATGCCGAACAGCGTCTGTATATCCCGGCCTTCATCGCAGAGGGCAAGCGTGCTCATCCACTCGATGAACGGGCGTGTATAGGTCGTATGTCCCAGGCGGTGGAAGACGTCCATTGTGAACGCGGCGTCGCGCAACCACGAGAAGCGGTAGTCCCAGTTCCGCACGCCCCCGATGCGCTCCGGCAGCGAGGTGGTAACTGCCGCACAGACAGCGCCGGTCGGGACGTAGATCAGCAGGTGGAGCGCCAGCATCGAGCGCTTCACGATCTCGGCCCAGCGCCCGGTATACCGCCAGTCCCGAGAGATGAAGTGCCAGAAGGCCTGCGTCTTGCCCAGCTCCCCGTACACGTCCGATTCCTCCACCCGGCGTGGCGATTCATCCTTCCAGCGCAGCACGAACGCCGCCCAGTCTCCCTCGCTCAACCGGAAGCGCGCCTGGGCGCCATCACCGGTCTGCCGCAGCGGCACACTGCAGCACAGCGCGAGGGAATCCGCGCCTTTACGCGCCACGGCCACCCGGCCTTCTCCCGAAAGAGACGTGGCAGGCCGGGCGTAATCCAGCCGAGGATCGAACCTGGCGTCCATGTCCACGCTTCCCGCCTCACAGCGGACGATGCGGATAACAGCGTGCTCACTGTCCATCAGTTGTTCGCCCACCGGCATGAAGTCCGTGAGCGAAGCATGGCCAGCCGGGGTTGTGAAATCGGTGCGAAGGATGTTGGTCTCCGGCAGGTAGGACTGGTGGCTCTCGAAGCGCCCGGCTGGGCGTATCCGAAAGCGGCCGCCGTTTTCGTCGTCCAGTACAGCGGCGAACACGCTGGGCGAATCGAAACGCGGGAAGCAGAGCCAGTCGATCCAGCCGTCGCCGGAGACAAGGGCAGCGGAGTGCATGTTGCCGATCACGCCGTAATCGCTGATTGACCGGTATGCCATGCTTTCGCTCCGCCTATTAACAACTATAGAAACGTCGGCAATAAGTTGGAAGTTAAGTATAGGGAAAACTGCGTGTATATGCGCGTCGCAGGGAACGAGGAACAGGGAACAGGGAGCTAGGCGTACGGGGTTCATGTCATGCTGAGCGAGGATACGCCTCTTCTGTGGAAAGGAACGCACTACGCGAAGGCATCCTGTGGTGGGAAGGGGGGACCCGCGCCTGCTTACCGTCGCCACCATCGCGAACTCTGTCCCAACCCCGCCCCGCCGGGTTCCTTCGCGAAGCGGCGATTGTCCTGGCCACAACAGCATCGGCGCTCAGCATGACATCGCCGTGTCGCCTCGCGACGCCAAGCGCTTTTGATTGACCTGCAAGACGCACGCCGCGGTCTGTTACGCCCCGGTTAGGCGACGTCGCCTATCATGCGGCGTCGAGAAGCGCGCCCGCGGGCGCCGCGAATTTCGGCTTGCCGATAACCTTCGATCACTCACAGGAGGCGCCAATGGCAACAGAGGTGAAACCGTCACGGCGCAAGGAACTCGAGCGCGCCGCCTCCACGCCACCTTCCGCCGACGGCCACGAACCGCAGCCGGCGCTCCGTGAAGCCCGAGGCAAGCTCCAGATCACGGCCCCGGCGCTGGAGAAGATCGCATGGATCGCCGCCCGCGAGGTCGGCGGAATCTACCCCCAGGAGGCGCCCGGCAGGGCCTCCGCGCTCTCCGCCTGGCTGGCCGGACGCCGCTCCGGCGCCGGCGAGGGCATCCGCGCCCGCCAGCGTGGGCGGCATCTGCGAGTGGAGCTGCGGATGACCGCCGACTATGGCCAGCACATACCGACGTTGGCCGAGGCGCTGCGGCGGGCCGTGGCAAAGAACCTGGCACGCATGACGGACCTCGAGGTGCGCGAGATCAGGGTCCGCATCGTCGACGTGCGTCTGCCGGAGGAGACGCCGGCTCAGCCGTGAAGCACCCGCGCCCGCCGGTCGCGCCCTCGCGCGGCCTTGGCATTGAGCACTTCAACCGCGGCGTGGGCACTGCCCTTTCGCTGCTGCTCCTCATTGGCGGCCTGGCCGCCGCCCTCGTCGCCGGCGGCGTGCTGGAGCCTGGAACCGCCGTCCCTGCCGGCTGGCTGCGTGAACGGTTGACGGATTTGCGCGACGCTTCCGGCTCCGTCCGAACTGACATCGCCTTCGGCGCTGCCGCCTGCGCGGCGCTGGGCGCTATCCTTCTCGTCTCCGAGCTGCGGCCGCTGAGCGAGCCGCGCTACATCCAGTCGGCGGACGGCTCCGAGCGGGAGTTCGCGGTCCGCAAAGATGTCGTCGAGCGGATGGTCGCCCACGCCGGTCGCCAGGTCCCGGGCGTCCTGGCAATGGAATCGATTGGCGTTAGCCGCGAGCTCCACGCCGTTGACATCGCGTGCTGCGCGGTACTGCACCCGGATGTGCCCGCCCGCGCTCTCGCTCCCTTCCTGGAGGCTCACATCCGCAACTCCGTCTACACTATGACCGGCCTGCCCGTCGGCCGCGTCCACCTGCGCGCCCGCCACGGCGAGCGCCGGCTCCTCGCGGTGCCGTCCGGCGGCTCAGGGCCCCAATCGTAGGGGCGAGGCGCCCACCGTAAACGGTGCATGGTGACCCCCGGACAGTGCAGAGGAAAGCGGTTTAACTTGCGCTTTACCCTCAGCGCCTCGCCCTGTAAGACCTCGCTCGCCCGGATCTCGTTCGGTCGCCGCGATGCAGCGGGCGAAGCACACTCTACGGCTCTCGTTGTGCAGATGACGCGGCTAACTGGGCTCGTGGGTGTGTTGCCGTTATAGCGGGGTGCCTCGCCCCTACGATTGCGGCCCTTCAAGGGGCGAACGCTGTACAGCTGATGGCTGGCCGCTGACCGCTGATCGCCCGCCTACAGCCGGTACCACAGCTCGATCATCATCTCCACCGCGTCCTTGAAGACGGCTGTGACCGGCAGGCCGGGGCCGGGGTCTGCCACAAACGTGTGCCGAGGGTCGATCTCATTCAGTTTGTCAGAGTCGATGCTGTCCGCGTCCTGCCCCCCAAACGTCGGCGAGGCGAAATCGAAGACGTCGTTGTAGAGGTACTCGGCGGCCAGGATGCGGTCGTCGTTCTGGATAGCGTTCCGCACGTCGTCCAGGCCACTGGTGTCCGACTGGCCGTTGAGGATCAGATCGACGCGGCCCTTCAGGTCCGTCTCGCTGATGCCGTACTTCTGGACGAGCGAGGCGTCCGGGTTGCGCACCTTCTGCTCGACGGCATCGAGCGCCACCAGCGCCTGCGTCTTGGTGTAGGACTGCCCGAGCTTAAGCGGCGTCGCGGAAGTGGAACCATCCCCGCCGTCATCGCCGCCGCAGGCGGCGAGCAGTAGGAGGGATAATGCGAGGATTACCAAAGGCACACGCAAGCCGATCATGAAGTGAAGAATAGTTTTGTGTGCGCGCCGGCGTCTACAACCCGCATTAATATCTTCTCTGCGAAAAAGCTGTAAGCAGCGGTGTCGTTCGGCTGGAGCCACAAACGGGGGAATGCTTGTGTTCGTCCCGAGGAATCGAAGAACCGATCATGCCGGAGGCTCGACCCTGCAATCGACCACTCAATCGCCGGTCCGGTTCAACGCCCCCTCAGGTACGGCATTGCCTGTGACCAGCGAAACGCGTGAGGGGTTCGACGACGCGGTGCTGAGGGCGAGGCATTTTCGCCGGCGTGAGAGCGGCCCGCGGCTAGATGTCGTTGGAGGCGAGCGCGGAGTCGGCTATGACGGATGCTTCGCCCCTACGATTGGCGCAGGGGAGGCTGAGTACCGTGTCCTACGGGCTCAGTATCCGCTAGCCGCGCGGTAGCCCCAGGCCGCGGATTGCTGCTACGCCGCGCATCACTTCGCTCGTCCCGCCGGCTATCGTCTCCGCCACGCTGAGCTGGTAGTAGCGCTCCATGCTGCCCTTTAGCTGCGCGTGCTTGCTCTTCGGGTGCAGCTGGCCGTAGATGCCCAGCATCTCGATGCCGGTGCGCGCCAACCGCTGCCCCAGTTCGGACGAGTAGAGTTTGGCGATCGTCGCCTCGTAGTTCGGGATCTTCCCCGCCTGCTGAAGCGACGCGACCCGGTACGAAAGGTACTTCGCGATGTCGATCTCGATGCCCGTCTCCACCAGCCGGTGACGTATCTGCGGCTTCGCGCCCACGAACTGCCCGTCGTTCTTCGCGAACTCGACGAGCCGCTCCCAGACCCGCCGCCCGCGCGCCGAGCCGGCGATGGACGAGCGCTCAAAGTCCAGCGCGACCGCGAGCTGGTACCAGCCCTGGTTCTCCTGCCCCACGAGGTAGTTCGCCGGTATGCGCACGTCCTCGAAGAAGACCTCGTTGAAGCCGTGCTGCCCAGCCATGTTGACGAGCGGCCTGATCTCAATGCCCGGCGAGTCCATAGGCACGAGGAACATGCTGATGCCCTTGTGCTTCGGCGCGTTCGGGTCCGTGCGCGCGGCCAGCCAGCCCCAGTTGCTGCGGTGGGCGCCGGACGTCCAGATCTTCTGCCCGTTGATCACCCACTCGTCGCCGTCGCGGACGGCGCGCGTCTGGAGCGCGGCCAGGTCCGAGCCCGATGCCGGCTCCGAGTACAGCGTGCACCAGATGTGCTCCAGGTTCGTGATCTTCGGCAGGAACTCCCGCTTCTGCTCGTCGGTCCCGTAGATCATCAGGGAGGGGCCCACCCAGGCGACACCCATGTTGAACCCCGTCGGGGCGCCGGTGTAGGCCATCGCTTCGTTGAAGACGACCTGCTGCATCACGGTGGCGCCCAGCCCGCCGTACTCCTTCGGCCAGGGTAGGGCGATCCAGCCTCGCTCCGCCAGCTTCTTGTTGAACTGCTTGGCGAAATCGCCCTGCTCCATCGCGCCCAGCTCCGATTCGGTATCGAAGCGGTCGTCCCAGCCGGGCTTAAGCTCCGACTTCAGGAACTCCTGCACCTCCGTGCGGAAGGCTTCTTCTTCGGTCGAAAATCGGAAGTCCATAGAAGGCTCCTCTTAACGTGCGCGTCAGGGTTACGCGCCTATACTGCGCCTTTGCGCGGGGTTATGCAAACGGCGCCTCTCTACGAACAACGCCCCGTGACTTGCGCGGCCGGCTACGCCGAGACGCGCCCCTCCACCACGTGGCGTCCCACGTCCCGGAACACCTCGGAGTCCTGCGCCCCCACGACCGCGAACCGCCCGTTGAAGACCACCGTCGGCACGCCGGTGATGCCGGCCGCGCGGCCCCAGGCGAGTTGCTCCTGTACCCGCTCGGCGTAGCGGCCGTCCGCCAGCGCCTGCCGGAGCGCCTCGGAGTTCAGCCCGCACTCGCCGGCGACTCGGCAGAGGACTTCGATCTCACCGATGTTCTGTTCGTCGCTCCAGTACGCCTTGAAGACGGCGCGGTGAAAGGCGAGAAGCGCTCCGCCGTCCTTCGCGAACTCCGTCGCCTCGTGCGCTTTTCGCGTGTTCGGGATGATCGCCGGCCGCTTCATGTCGATGCCCGAATCCGCCGCCATCTGCCGCATGTTATCGAGATAGCCGGGCGGATAGACGCGTCCGCGAGACGCCTCTTTGCGGGCCATCCCCTCCGGCGGCATCCCTGGGCGAAGCTCGAAGGCGAAGGCCTCGAACTCAACATCGAACTCCTCCGACAGCCGTTCGACCCTCACGAGGCCGATGTAACACCAGGGTCAGATGTAGTCGGAGACGACCCGCAGATGGAGGCGCGGCTTCCCGGCTTTGGGACGCACCTCGATCATGCCGGCATGGCGCTCGACGTCCTCGTCGCCGTCGAAACCCACGGACCAGGACTCCATGCGTCCAGTATACGGCGTGGTAGCCAGTCTTTTGTCTGGTGAAGAGTTGTATTCGGGCGAGCGCTGCCCTGTGTCCCGAGATGCAGGTGCGTCCCACCCAACCCGCCCGCGAAGGTAATCGGGGGACACCCCCGAACCCCCGGCCTCGGGTTCGCTGCGCTCGCCTCGGCTCAGCAGGTCCCGCGCCCCGCTGGGATCGTTTGTTGCTATTCATTCCTCAGACTGGAACCATTGACTTATCGAAACCGGGCCATTCTTTACCGGCCGTTAACTGACATGACAATTAACTCCGCCTTAACCTGATATCACGGAAGTTCGATTCCTACTTTGGAATACGAACCACGCACAAACCACATAGGCGCTCCCCCAAACTTCTGGGACGAGCCAAAGGAACTGGGAGGGACCCGCATGGCCCACAACGGCCACCCCGCCAGCGAGCAGAATACGGCGACAATGAGCCTACAGCCCCCGTGGTTGTCGGCAAGGGCCCTGTGGCCCGTCTTGGCCGCCGCCGCACTCTTCACGCTCGTAATAACGGCGGGGAACTTCGTGCCTGCCCGGGGAGCGCCGGAGCCCGCGATGGGCTCCAAAGCAGCCACGGGCGTCGCGCCCGTGGCGCTCGACGAGGCGAAAGAGCCGGAGGCGGCCGTTGCCGGCGCCGCCCCCGGCCAGGCCGCCGTCGCCACTTCGTCCACGAGCATCGTGCCGAACATCGCCGCCAGTTCCTGGCCGATGGCTCCGGTGTTTGTCTCGCCCGCGCCGGCTCCGGCCGTCAGCGCCGCTGCTGCTGACCTGGCCGCCGGAGCGTCTCAGCGCTTCGGCCTCAAGGTGGACCTTGACGGCCAGGACTGGGGCAGGGACCAGCAGGAGCAGGAGCGCAACATCGGGGCCGTTATCAGCGCCATCGACGCCCTTCCGCGCACCGTCAGCTCGTCTATCGTCGCCGGCCCGAACGGCGCTATAACCGTCCTCTCCAATCGCCAGGGCCGGACAGAAAACGGCTGGCAGCCGTACGGTGACTTGGCGCCCAACTTCTACACGAACTCCGATCGCGGCCCGGCTGGCGAGAAAACGGCCAACGAGATCATCCTCCTCACCGGCGCCGATTCAGGGACCATCGCGCACGAGATGTTGCACGCCTACCAGTTCCGCCAGGCAGAGCCAGACGGCTACGTGGCGGCGCTGCTGGGAAGCGAGATGAAGTCTTTCATGCAGGCGACGGGCTGGCGTCAACTCGTCAGAGACGACGAACTGATGGCCGCCCAGCACAGCTCCTGGTCGGCAATCGACAAGATGTTCGCCTACGAGGGACGGGACCCTGTGCTAATCCAGGCGGCCGGGCTCGACTTCTCGAACCCGCTGGAGGCCTTTGCCAGCGCAGGCGCCATGTACTACACGCGAAAGGCAACGGGCGCCCCCCTTCCGCTCTGGACCGAACTCTGGTCCTGGTTCGACGCGAATCTGGGCTAACCCTGCGCTCCACGCGTACGACAGGCTCGTCGCCCTTTTTAGCGGCCCACCGATAAGCGCTCGATCAACCAGCGCGGCAGACGGGCCTCCTCCATCAGCTTCTGCGTCACCTCAACCTCGTATTCCACCCGGTGCAGCGTGATCGCCTGCGCTTCCGTATCGTAGACGGCGTATGAAGCTCGCGGGTCACCATCACGTGGCTGTCCCACGCTGCCCGGGTTGAAGACCAGCTTCTCGCTGGCGCCGGCCTGCACCGATTGGCCGTCCTGCACGCGGTTCATCCGGCAATCGTTGCTCCGGCCCGGTTGTTGGACCGCAACCATCGGAATGTGTGTGTGTCCTACCAATCCCAGTGATGTTTCCTGCAGCGCCAGGTGGCCGAGTGCAGCCTCCTCTGAATAGAGGTACTCCCAGAGCGGGTCTCGCAGGGTGCCGTGTACGAGGGTCACTCCGTCTTGCTTCACCACCTCCGGCAGGGCGTCCAGCCGCGTTTTCTCCGAGTCTGAAAGCATTTTCGCTGTCCATCGCGCTGCTGCAGCCGCATTTGGGTTAAACTCCTCGGTGCCCATTGCACCCGTTACGGCGCGTTCGTGGTTGCCGGCCACCCAGACGGCGCCGAGCGATTCAAGGCGGGCGATGCACTCCGACGGCTGCGGTCCGTAGCCCACGGTGTCACCCAGGCACCATACGGCATCGATTTCGCCGGCGGCATCGCTGTCCCGCAACACTGCTTCCAGCGCCGGCAGGTTTCCGTGGATGTCGGACACGATGAGCACGCGCATACATCTGCCGAGTATAGCGAATCCCCGCCCGTATAATGGCCCTGTGAACGCGTCAGACCTGGGCGAATTCGGCCTGATAGAGCGGCTGGCGCATATCAGCGCGCGCACCTCGCGCCCCGGCCTCGTGCTCGGCATCGGCGACGACGCCGCCGTCTGGCGTTTCGGCGACGAGTATCTCTTGGCGACGACAGATACGATGGTGGAGGGCGTTCACTTTTTGCCGGATATCGCATTCTGGTGCGATGGGCGGCGAACCGCTGTTCGCCCTCGTCACTTTGGCTTTGTCACCGAGCACCGGTGTGGAGGCGGTCGATCAACTGTACGCAGGCCTCACGCAGTGCGCCGAGCAGTACCACGTTTCCGTTGCCGGCGGGGATATCGTGAGCGCTCCAAATCCGGCGATAACTATTGCACTCATTGGGCGGGCGCAAACGCGAGACGGGGCGCCGCTCCTTCTGCGCCGCGATGCTGCGCGCTCGGGCGATGCAATCGCCGTCACAGGCACTCTCGGCGACTCGGCTGCCGGCCTGCGCAGGCTGCGGGAAGGAGCGAATCTTAGCGATGCGCTGGTCAGGGCCCATCTGCGCCCGGTGCCCCATGTTGCCCTCGCTGCCGAAGCCGCTCGCCTCGGCATTACCTGCGCAATCGATGTTTCGGACGGCCTGTTGCAGGATATCGGTCACATCTGTGAAATGTCCGGCGTGGGAGCCCGCATTCGGGCCTCCAGTATCGCGCTAAGCGAAGAGCTGCGGCGCGCGTACCCGGACGAAGCGCTCGAATTGGCCTGCACCGGCGGCGAAGACTATCAGCTCGTGCTCGTGGGAGCCGCAGATCGGATTGCCCTCCTGCATCGGGAGAACGGCGCGCTCACCGTTATTGGGGAAGTCGTCGCAGGCGACCGGCACGTCGCGCTGCTTGACGACGCCGGGCTAGAGATGCCATTAGAGGCAGCCGGCTGGGACCACCTGCGTGCGCGATGACGTCCGCTCCGGAGTTCAACTCTGATTCGCCCGACGAGACCCGTGTTCTGGGTGAGCGCCTGGGAACGCTGCTTCAGCCGGGTGATGTCTTGCTTCTTTCCGGCGAGCTGGGCGCCGGCAAGACCACCTTCGTGCAAGGTCTGGCGCGAGGCCTCGGGTTTCAGGGCTCCGTCTCCTCCAAGTCGTTTGTCCTCCTCGGCGAATACGCCGGCCGCACGAAGCTCTACCACGCCGACCTTTACCGCCTGGAGGACCCGCAGGAAGTGCAAGAACTGGCGCTCGACGAGCTTTCCGTGGACGGAGTGCTGGTTGTGGAGTGGCCCGAGCGCGGTGAATGGGTCCTGCCGCCGGAGCATCTGCGCATCCTGTTCCGGGGGATAAGCGAGGAACGGCGCGCACTCCGGTTTGAAGCGTGCGGCCCGCGAGCAGCCGAGATCGTTCAGCGGCTGGCCGTTCTGGTCTCGTCCTGATGGAGCTATCGATTGATACCGCCTCCGAGATGGCGTCCATCGCTCTTTCCGACAGGGGTACTCTGATCTCGGAGCTGACATGGCACTGCCGCCGTAACCACAGTGTGGAGCTGCTTCCCGCAATTGACCACTGGACAGGCTCACCGCGCTTTTCGTCTGCACTGGTCCCGGCATGTACACCGGCCTTCGCGTCGGCATCAGCATCGCCAAGGGCCTGGCCGCCGGCCTCGGCCTGCCCCTGCTGGGCGTCGGTCGCCTGGAGCTGGACGCCTATGCTCACCGGGCCTTTCCGGGCGTCGTACTGGCCGTTCACCGCGCCGGCCGAGGAGACCTCGCCTGGGCCGCCTATGCAGATGACCCATGGCGAGAGATAGAGCCTCCTCAGCTCTTCCAGCCGGAAGTGATCGCGGCAAAGCTCGAGGGACCGCTTCTGCTCGCCGGCGAGGCGGACGAGACGTTGGCCGGCGCCTTCGCGAGGGCAGGCAAGCAGACGTCGATCATTAGCGGAAGCGCCTCCATTCGCCGAGCCGCCACCCTCGCGGAGCTGGGGTACGCCCGGCTATCGGCCGCGGAACCGGCCGAGGCGGCCCTGGTGCAGGCCGTATATCTGCGGCCTCCCGCCATCGGGCCGCAGACGGCCGCGCCTAGCGGCTAGTCCCGCACAGCGCCTAAAATTGGCCGCAACGTCATGGAACGAACGCTCGTAATCATCAAGCCGGACGCGCTGCAGCGCGGACTTGCCGGGGTGATTATATCTCGCCTGGAACAGCGAGGCCTGCGCATCGCCGCCCTGAGGATGTTCCACATCGATGAGGCGCTCGCCGCCCGCCATTATGCGGAGCACGTGGAGAAACCCTTCTACCGGACCCTCGTTGATTTCATCACCTCGTCGCCCGTCATTGCGGCGGTTGTTGAAGGACCGGACGCTGTGGAGGTTGTTCGCGCCACAATGGGGGCGACGGACCCGAGGAAAGCGGCGCCCGGCACCATCCGGGGCGATTTCGGCCTCTACATCACGCAAAACCTGATCCACGGCTCAGATTCACGGGAATCGGCAGCGCGCGAGATCAAGCTCTTTTTCGAGGACAGCGAAATCTGCCGCTACTCGCGCGACCTGGACCGCTGGCTCTTCGAAGACTCGCAGGCTTAGGGCAGTATGACAGACGCAGACCGCTTCCGTATCTCCCCTGAAGACCTTCGCCGCCGGCACGACGCTTCTGCCTTCGAGTTTGAGTGCACCGATGAGTTGGTCCCCCTCTCGGAGCTGATTGGACAGGACCGGGCGATGCGCTCGCTGCAGTTCGGCCTGGGCCTGGAGAAGTCCGGGTACAATATCTTCGTCACGGGCCTCACCGGCACGGGCAAGACTACCGCCGTCCTGGACTACGTTAGGCGGACGCTGGATGAGCGCCGGCGGAAAGGCGCGCTGCAGATCCCGGAAGACTGGTGCTACGTCTTCAACTTCGACGAGCCCGAGCGGCCAGTGGCCCTGCGCCTGCCCGGTGGCCGCGGCAAACGTTTGCGCGAGGACCTGGAGGAGCTGCTCGGCACCGTGCGTGCTAACGTTACGCGCGCCTTCGCCAGTGATGAGTACGAACACCAGCGGCGGGCAGTAATTGAGCAAGGCCAGCGTGAAGCACAACAGGTCATGGAGGCGGCTCAGGCAGAAGCCTCGGCTTCCGGCTTCGCGCTGAACTTCCTGCAGACGGGCGTAAGCCTGGTCCCGATGCGAGAGGGCAGGCCGATGACTCCTGAAGAGTTCAATGCGCTCTCCCAGGAGGAACGGCACGCGATACAGGAGCGGCAGCAGCCGGTCACAGAAAATGTGGCGGAAGCGGGCGAGCGACTCCGCTCCATCGAGCGCGATGTCGGCCAAAAGCTGCGGCAGCTCGACCGCGGCGTGGCGGAGGCGGTAACGGCTGGTTCCTTCCAGGCGGTGATCGCTGCTCACCAGGCAGAAGATGAGGTGCGTAAGTTCCTCGAGAAACTGCGGGAGTTCTCCGCCGCAAACGTCGCTCTCATGCGCAGCGAGGACGAGAAGCAGCCGGGGCCGCCGAGCGTGCCGTTCTCCGCCCCGCTGCCCGACCCGTTCGTCGCATACCGCTGCAACGTCTTCGTCGACAACTCGGGTGCCGAGGGTCCGCCCATTATCCTCGAGGCGAATCCCACCTGGTCAAACCTGTTCGGTCGCATCGAACGCCGGGCTTACCTTGGGACCTACACGAGTGATCACACCATGCTGCGGGCCGGGTCAGTGCAGCGAGCCAACGGCGGATATCTGATCTTGAACCTGACGGACATGCTTACCAAACCCGGCGCCTGGGAGGGCTTGAAGCGGGTAATCAGGACCAAGGAAGCGCGACTGGAAGACCCGGCAGAACAGTTCGGCTTCCTGACGCCGCAGACACTGCGGCCCCAACCTGTGCCGGTGGACCTCAAACTCCTCGTTACCGGGGACCCGACGGCTTACTTCTTACTCACCGCTTATGACGAGGAATTCTGGGAGCTGTTCAAGGTCAAAGCCGATTTTGACTTTCAGATCCCCCGCAGCCCTGAGAACGCCCTCGCTTACGGCGCCTTCATCTGCTCCATCTGCGAGCGCGAGGGCCTCCGCCACTTCGATCGCTCAGCCGTCGCACGCGTGGTAGAGCATGGAAGCCGCATGGTAGACGACCAGGAGAAACTCTCCGCCCGCACCGGCCGCCTGCGCGACGTTGTAGTCGAAGCGGATTACTGGGCCTCGCAGGCCGGAAGCGCCCGGGTGCAGGCAGAACATGTCCAGAAGGCGATCGACGAGCGTGTCTACCGCTTGAACCTGGTCGAGGAGCGCCTACGGGAGATGATAGGGCAGGGCACCATTCTTGTGGACATAGAAGGCGCGGCCGCCGGCCAGGTGAACGGGCTGGCCATCCTCGACTTCGGCGACTTCAGCTTCGGGCGGCCGACGCGCATTACCGCCCGGACGTACCTGGGGCAGCGGGGCGTCACGAGCATCGACCGCGAATCTCAGCTGAGCGGCAAGATCCACGACAAAGGGGTCCTCATCCTTAGCGGCTACCTGGGCTGGAAGTACGCCCAGGACAAGCCACTCTCTCTTTCCGCCAGCATTTCATTCGAGCAAGGGTATGATTCCGTCGACGGGGACTCCGCTTCCCTGGCGGAGCTCTGCGCGATCATCTCCAGCCTGGCGGATGCGCCAATTCGTCAGGACCTGGCTATCACCGGCTCTGTCAATCAGAAGGGTGACGTGCAACCCATCGGTGGGGTAAACCAGAAGATCGAAGGTTTCCACGATCTCTGCCGGACAGTCGGATTTACCGGTCGCCAGGGAGTAGTCATTCCCGCGCGCAACCGACGGAACCTGATGCTGCGGGAAGATGTGGCGGAGTCTGCCCGCGGGGGCGACTTCCAGATACTGGCCGTTGACCGCGTCGACGAGGCGCTCGAGGTGCTCACCGGCCTTGTGGCGGGCGAGCGAGGCGAGGACGATAAATTCCCGGAAGACAGCGTTCATGGCCGCGCGGACGCCCGACTGCGCGAGATGGGCGAAGCGATGCGCCAGTTCGGCCGCCGTGGCCGTAACGGCGTGACGCCGGACCGTCCGGATGGGGAGGCAGAGCCGGTGGTCCCTGCAGAAACAGGGGAAGAGCCGGCCGCGGGCACGGAGCACTGAGCCGCCGTTAATTGT
>VBJS01000002.1 GCA_005880055.1 Chloroflexota bacterium
TTCGGGCAGGGGCGGCACGGAAACCTGCCGTTCGCCAGGAAGCACCTGGGCATGTCCCGCGCCGTCTTCCAGAGCTGCGCCTTCATATCGCAGGGCGAAGTCTTCCAGGTCGATCGCTCCACGCCACGCCAGATCGGTGACGCCATCGCTTCTCTCGCGGACTCCGCGCGGCGTGATGTTTCCGCCTCATCTGCCATCGACCGCCTGGACACCCTGCTAGCACGGATCGGGAGCGATCGCGCGCGCACCGCCGAGCTGCCGAGGGCGCGCGAGTGTCTGCGGCTTGCAGAGGCCGAGCTCGAGGCCGTCGATGCGGCTCGCGCGGCGGTGGCCCTCAAGTGCGCCGAGCTGGAGGCCGCACGCGAGCGGCTCGCTCGCCTGAGCCGCGACATCACTCGTCACCAGGTGCTCTTCCTGCTGGCCCGGTCGGCAGCGCTTACCCGCCGCCTAAACGACCTGGCGGACGCCGATGGGGCCATGGAACGCGCCCAGCGAACGCTGACCGAGTGCAAGCAGTTTCAGGCTTTCCCCGCGCACTTCCGGGACCAGATCGTGGCTCTGAGAGAGCGGCGCCGGCGGCTGCAGCAACAATTGGGCGACTGCCGGGAACAGCTCCGGGAGTCGGAGCGGCGCATCGACGAGGCCGGGCGGGTTGAGCACGACGCGCTGCACTTATCCGTCGCCGGTTTGTCTGAAGAGGCGCTTGCAGGCCTGCGCCAGTTGGCATATCGCCAAGCCGAGGCACCATCGGCGCTGCGGCACTTTGCCGGCCGGTTCCTGGCGTTCGCCCGCAAAGCGCTTGGCTTGCTCCTTCTTGTCCTGTTTCATAGGCGGGTGCCCAGCCCGTCAAAAGAAGCGGCGGTGAGCCAGGAGGCGCCTCGGCTCTCCCGCGACGAAGCCCAGGCGCTGCTGGAGCGGCATGTCCGCTACCTGGAACTGCGGCCCCTGATGCTGGACTTAGCGCAGCGCCGACAATCAGTCGAGGATACGTCGGTCGCCCTTTCCGCCTGCGAAAACGAGCTCACCGCGTTGCTGTCTGTCGCCGGCATCGGCGGGGACGAACCCCTGGACAATGGAGTGGGACGTTTTATCGAGGGTTGTTATAAGCAGCGTCTCTATGAGGTGGCCGAGGCGGCGATGGAAGAAGGCGAGCGCCATCGCACCGCCATACTCGCTGGCAGGTCACCGGAGGAGCTGCAAGACCAACTGGAAGAATCAGATAGTCGCTTAGGGAAACTGCTCGCCGCTCACCCGGAACTGAACGACTGCCGGCCGGAAGGCTCGCAGGGCGATTTGCGCGCTGCCCTGGCCGAGCTGGAGGAGGAACAGCGCGGCCTGGAGCTGTCTGTCGCGCGGCTGGAAGAGGAAGTACGCTCCGCCCTGCGCGGCCACCGGGCGCGCGCGGAGGTGGAGGAGGATGTAGCGCGCTCGCGCCTGGAGACGCAACGGCTGGACCGGGCGCGGGCTGCCGCGCAGATGGCACGGGAGGGCATCGCCGAAGCAATGGTCGCCGTCTACCGCGATTTCGCCCCTGCCGTAAACACGTTCCTCAGTGACGGTTTCTCCCGCATCACTGCGGGGCGATATCTGCGCGCCCACGTGGACCCCGCCTCCCTCCGCATTTCGCTTCTGCTGCCCGAAACTGACCAGGTGGTCACAGACCCGCCCGTCAGCCGCGGCACGCTCACTCTTGCCTACGTGCTCATGCGAATCGGCCTGGCGCAACACATGAGCGCCATCGGAGAGCCGGTGCCGCTGGTGCTTGACGACCCTTTCAGTGAGATCGATGGCGAGAGGCTACTCCGGCTGCTCGACTTTCTCTGTAACCTGAGCGAACGCACGCAGGTCCTCCTGTTCACGAAAGACCCGGCGATCGTCGAACGGTTCCAGGCGCAAGCGGATGGCGAGCGCCACCGCCTTCACCGCCTACACTTGCACACGCTCCAACGCGCGCTGTAACACGCGCGCACTCTCCTCCGTCAATCCTGTAGCAGCACCGAGCTTAAGTGCGTCCCGGAGAACCAATGACGACGACAACACAGGTCAAGACCAAAGGCGCGGAAGTCCTTGTAAAACAGGCCTGCATCCTGGCAGACCCCGAGGTCTGGCCGTCCGCGCTCACGATCGCCCTCGAGAGCCTGGGGCTGCAGGTGACGGCATGCTCCGAGCTCCATGAGTTGTTCGAGATCGCCCGGCAAGAGCCCTTCTCGATTCTGGTCCTCGCCCAGCGAAACGGCGCCTTCGCCGTGCGCGCCTGTCGCGTCATGCGAGACCTGCAGGAAGTGGCGCTGATGGCTGTCATCCAGCGAGAGGGCGACTTGATCGAGGTGCTGGACGCCGGCGCCGACGACGCCGTCGTGGCCCGCATCGAAGCTCCGCTCTTCGCCGCCCGCGTGCGCGCGCTGCTGCGCCGGACGCATCCTTCCACACGCTCCGGCGGCACAATCGCCATCCGCGACCTGATTATTGACCTGGAGAAATACCAGGTGTTGCTGAACGAGCGGCCGGTACCGCTAACGCCGACGGAGTTCCGATTACTGGCGGTGCTGGGACAGCAGGCCGGGCGGGTTGTGGACCCACGGGCGCTGCTTTCCGCCGTGCACCAGCATGATTACAGCGAGCGAGACGCACAGAACCTGGTGAAGGTTCATATCGCCAACCTGCGCCGGAAACTCAGCGATTCCGGCTCCAGGAGCCCGTATATCCTCTGCGTGCGTGGGTTCGGCTACATGCTGGAGCGGCGCTCCCAGATCCGCGAAGGCGACCCGCTGACCGATTACATCGACCACGACTAACTTGCCGTCTACCCCGTGGCCCCGCCTTTACAAGCCCTGAACCACTTCTGAACTGTTCCTCTACCCACCGGCCCGCCTCCGCCGGCTGCCGCGATGTTACGCTTTGGCCACTATTCCAGGGGAGGGTGGCAAGTTGAGAGCGCATTCTTTATCCAAGGACCAACCGATGAGCAGCTCTTCGCGCGTGGAGGAAGACCGCTTCGCCCGCTATTTCCCGGCGCTGTTCGCCTTTGCCAGCAGTTTTGCGGACGAGACATCGGCACGCGAGATTGTAATCGACTCGTTCAGCCGCGCCTTCGAGAGGCCCGCCACTCGCGATGAGGGTGACTTCCGCCTGGTCCTGTTCGCCATTGCGCGCGACATCTGCGCGTCTACTCCATCCCGCCCACGGGCTACTGATGACTTGAGCCCCCGCGAGCGGGAGATCGTTTCTCTGCTGTTCGATGCTCAGCTTAGCCGGGGAGAGGTCGCCTGCGTGCTAGGCGCCTCGGAAGATTCAGTCACGGCGGAACTCATACGGGCATTGAAGAAGCTGCGGGACACAGTGACGGGCGGCGGCATCCCGGCCCTCCTCCGGCCCTCAACGCCCTAGTACTTGGAGACGTTCAGCTCCTCGATCCGTCCCTCGACGAGGTACACCACGGTCCGCGATCCGTTCCAGGTTGTGCGCCGCCCAGATCAGGTAGGTAGCGCGCTGGGTGCTGGCCGGGTCCTTGATCATATGCGTCAGCAGCTCGTGGTAGACCTGCTCGTATAGCGCGTCCACCTGGTCGTCCTGGTCGCAGATGGCGCGGGCGCGCGCGGCGTCGCGGTCCTTGAAGGCTTCCAGGCTGCTCATCAGCATGTCGATCGCCACGTCCGCCATCCGCGGGATGTCGATATACGGCTTCAAGGGTGGCTCGTCCGCCAGCATCAAGGCGATCTTCGCGATACCTTCGGCGTGGTCACCCATGCGCTCCAGGTCCACCGTTACGTGCAGCACGGACACGATTGTGCGCAGGTCACCGGCGAGCGGCTGCTGCGTCGCTATCAACTCCAGGCACTTGTCCTCCGTATCGTATCGCTTACGGTTGATGTTGAGGTCATCGGCGATGACGCGACGAGCCAGCTCCACGTCGCGCGTCTTTAGAGCCTCGACAGCGCGCTCGACCGCCGACTCCACCATTTCGCCCATCATGAACATATCGCCCTGGAGGCCGGCCAGCTGGCGTTCCAGCATCGCTCGGGTCATCCGAACCGCCCCGTGATGTAGTCCTCGGTGCGCTTGTCCCTGGGGTTCGTGAAGATTTCCTTCGTCGCCCCGTATTCAATGACCTGGCCGTGAAGGCCGTGCTCGCTGGCCAGCATAAAGGCTGTGTAGTCAGAGACGCGCGCCGCCTGCTGCATATTGTGGGTCACGATGACGATCGTGTACTCCCGGACCAGCTCTCGCATAAGGTCCTCTATTTTGAGGGTTGCGATTGGATCCAATGACGAGCACGGCTCGTCCATGAGAATGATCTCCGGGTTCACGGCGAGCACGCGCGCGATGCAAAGCCGTTGCTGCTGGCCGCCCGAAAGGGCAGTGCCGGGCTGGTCCAGCTTGTCCGCCACTTCCTCCCACAGCGTCGCCGCCCGCAACGCCCCCTCCACAATCTCGTTGATGCGGCCGCGGCTGCCCAGGCCCAGCCGCTTGGGTCCGAAGGCGATGTTATCCTTCACCGACATGGGGAAGGGGTTCGGCTTCTGAAACACCATCCCGACATGCCGGCGGACCTGCACGGGGTCCACCGCGTCGCTGTTGATATCTACACCGTCCAGGTAGATCCGCCCGCTCACCGCCGCTTCAGGAATAAGGTCGTTCATCCGGTTCAGACAGCGCAGAAGGCTGCTCTTACCACAACCAGAAGGGCCGATCAGCGCGGTGATCCGATTCTTGTAGATATCCATACACACGTTATCCACCGCTGATCGGTGGCCGTATTTCACTCCCACACGTTCGAGCCGCAGTACAACTGGCGACGTCTCCGCTGGGCCGGCCGCCCGGTAGGGCGCACCCGCCGACGCCGTAGCCGGCAGGTGGGCCGGCGCGCTAGCGGCGAGCTGTTCGGGACTGGTGGTCTCCGTCAAGCGGCTAATTCCTCCTCACTCCTGATTGTATTTTAATCCGAAGCGCAAGGGCCGACATGTTGAAGACCAGCACAATAGCAAGTAATACAAGGGCGAGGCCCCATTTCCTTTCGTCGGCCAACCCCAGGCCTTCCGTAATCCGGTAGTACAGCTCGTAGGAGAGCATCTGCGGGCGTTCACCGACCACCGCCGTCGGCGCCAGCGATACGTTGCTCGCTGCAATGGCGCCGACGACCAGGATCGGCGCCGTCTCCCCGGCTGCCCGGCTAATAGCCAGCAGGCTGCCGGTGATGATCCCGGGGAACGCCTGCGGCAGGGCGATGAAGAACGTCGTGTGCAACTTCGATACACCGAGCGCCAGGGACCCTTCCCGGATGCCCCTGGGCACTGCGAGAAGCGCCTCGCGGGAGCTGGTGATGATGATCGCCAACGCCTGCATTGCGAGCGTCGCGGAGGCTACCCAGAGTGCCTGCTTGGTGTGGATCACGTCAAAGAACAGCGCCGCGCCGAACAAGCCATAAACGATTGAGGGAACGCCGGCGAGGTTGATGATGGTGAGATTGATCAGCCTGAGGAGCCGTCCCGGGCGAGCGTACTCCGCCAGGTAGACGGCGCAAAGGACACCGACGGGAACGGCAAATGCGATCACGAGCAGCAGCGCGTACATGGTGAGGATGATGACCGGAAAGAACCCGCCCTGCCGGCCGGCCCGCACCGGTCCCGAGAAGATGAAATCCCAGGAGATGGCCGACGCGCCGTGACTGATCACATAGGCGGAGACGATGACCACCGGAACGCAAATGACAATGGTCGTCAAGAGCGTAAGGCTCAAGACAACCCTTTGCAGGAGGTCCAGCCTCTTGTGGCGCCGCGAGGTGGCGAGCACCGTCATCGGGCGAACTTCTTTCGCTGCCGCTCCAGCACCGCGTCGGCGATGAACGTGGTGAAAAACGTCAGTATGAAGAGGATTGCGCCGGTCATATAAAGAGCGGGTCGGATTAATGACTGCTCGGACGCGTTTCCGAATCCGGCTGCAATCGTGGCGGTCATCGGGCGCATGGACTGCGTAGGGTCGGCCGGTATGGAGCTGTTGCCTCCGGCGAGTATGAGGACCACCATGGTCTCTCCTATTGCCCTGGCCATTCCCAGCATTACCGCCGCCGTGATTCCCGAAATGGCGGCCGGCATAATGACGAACCAGATGGCCTGCAGTTTATTGCAGCCAAGGGCATACGCGTTCTCTTTGAAGTCCAGCGGCACCGCCTGCAGCGCGTCATCAGCGATGGAGATGATGAGCGGCACGGCGACAAACGAGACGACGAAGCCGGCGGTCCTGCACGCGCGGCACTATCAGCGCCAGTCCTACGAAGGCGAAGATTATCGTTGGAACGCCGGCCAGCAGTTCGGCCACCGACTTGATTACCAGCCGGACGCGCGGGTGCGCGACCTCCGAGATGAAGACGGCCGTCATCAAGCCGAGCGGAATGGCGAAGACCAGTGTCATCAGGGTCACCCAGAATGTCGCAATCAGGGGAGAGATGACGCCGAACCGGAACTGCTCGGGGTCAGTGGTGTTGTCAGTGATCGCGTTGCCGTACGTGAAGAAGCGGCCGATGGGATAATCCAGCTCCAGGAATAGCCGCAGCCCCTGGCGGGCCAGCAAGATGAGAATGCCGACAAGCAGAAGAAGCGTCAGTATCGCGGTGGCGCGGATGAGGAGTTCCAGCGGCAACTCGAGAACAGCGCCCCGCCGCCGGTTCATCACGGACCGTCCCATGATGCCGATCGGCGGCGGTGATTCTGACGTAGCAGCCAACGTCGCTCCCTTAGTCACTCATTGTATGCAAACGGCGCAGGCGGAGGGCAACTGCTTCCGCCTGCGCGGATGCACAGAACCGAGGTGTCTTACTTAATCGGTACGAAGCCGACGTCTTCGCCAAGCTTCTGACCGTCGGTGCTAAGGGCATAGGCCACGAACGCCTTGAGCGCAGCGTTCGCACTCTTCGCCGGGTCGCCGTTTGTGTAGTAATAGAGGCCGCGGGAAATAGGGTACGTCTTGTCTTTCACGGTCGCCTCGGACGGTTCGACGCCGGCAGAGGAGGAGTCTTTCGCCACCTTGAGCACCTTCACCTTGCCCTGCGGGATCTCGTCGAGATTACCCAGGCCCGCGTAGAAAACGCCGGATGGGTCGCCGGATACGGCTGTGAGCCCGGCCGGAGCGTTCGCCTGCTTGTTGATGTCCGGGCTGTACTTTGTGTCCTTGCCCAGCACCTTCTGGATGACCTCTTCTTCCATGTAGGCGAAGCTGCCGGATTCCTCGTTCCGCGTGTAGATGGTGATCTTGCCTGCCTTACCACCCACCTCGGACCAGTCCGTGATCTGCCCGGAGAATATCTTTGCCACCTGCTCCAGGGTTAGCTGCGTCGCGGTATTGCCCGGATGCACCGTGATCGCCAGCGCGTCGTCAAGGATGTGCGTTTCGAATGCCTCGAGCCCGCCGGCCGCCGCCTGGCCCTTCTCATCATCTTTGATCTTGCGGCTGGACTGGGCGATGTCCACCTGTTTGTTGATAAACGCCGTTATGCCGGCGCCGGAGCCTTTGCCGCTGGGCGGGTTGATCTTCACATCCGGATACAACGGCTGGAAGGCATCGATCAGGTCTATCGTGAAGGGCTGGACTGTACTCGAGCCCTCGATACTTACGGTGCCGGATACAGCGGTATTGGCGGTGGCCGCGCCGCTACTGCCGGCGCCCGCTTCGTTGTCGTCGCTGCTACAGCCGGCTGTAAGCGCGCCGATGAAGACAACGGTGGGCAACAGGAAGAAGGGCAGGCGGAATCGGCTTAGTCCGGCTTGGCGGACGAATAGTGTCACTCTACCTCCTTTGAAACAACCAACATTGCTCTACAAGGGAGTTTATGGAGGCCCGGTTAATGCGTTGTTAACGGCAGTTAACGGGCCGTAAAACTTGACCGGCTGCCCCGTAATTCGCGGCGCACGCTGGCCTGGGCTTGGCGCCAGTCCTCCAGGATTTCCTTCATTAGCGAGATCGCCAGGCGGCGCACCTCGGGGTCGCCCTCCTCGTCCAGCGCAAGGTCTGCGATCGCATTACGGCAGGCGCGCACCAGTGCGCCGCAGACCTGGTACTGGGCGTGTAGCCGCGAGCACGGAGTGCTGAGTGTAGTCAACAGTTGGGGCATGGCGTTGCTCCTTTGGTCGATCATTAGCGTGGGTTGAAGGTCGGCAACAGGTGAGCCTGGTCGTTAATACTCTGCACGCCATAGGCGTCACGAAGGACTCGCAGCGTGGAGAGCGAGGTGTATTCCGGCAAGAAGAACATGTCGCGGCCGATGTCCAATACCATGCTGAGGTAAGCGTTGATGACTGATTCGTGAGTGACGAGGACAATACGTTCTCCCGTGTGGCGGGAAATGATAGATTCCACGGTCTGTACGGCGCGGTGACGAAAGTCCCGCGAAGACTCGAAGCCACGCAACGAGTCCCAACGCGGCTGGTTGATGAAGCGAAGGGTGACATCGGCGGTCATCTTTGAAGGATCGCCGCTCGCGCCATTGAGCGACCCGCTGTGGAAGCGGACACCCTGGAGCTGGGGAGTCCTGATCATTGGCAGGTCTTTTGCGGCGGCGAGAAGCGCTGCGGTCTCGAGCGCGACCCGTGCGGTCGAAGTATAGATGCGCTCGACTTCCGCGCGGCGCAGCCGCATAGCCAGGCGCATCGCTTGCTGACGGCCCCGCTCACTGAGCGGTGGATCCCCGGCGGCGCCGTTGGTGCGAGCGGCACGGTGGTCCGGCTCAGCATGGCGGACGAGGATCAGCTCAGTGGCGTCAGCATCCTCAAGCCGAAAAATCTTGTCAAAAGCGGTTTCGACCGCCACGGCGTAGACGCCATCGTCCTTCAACGACCGGCTCTTCGGCAGTGTAGCAGTCTTCATACCATGCTCCTTTAGGGGCGCGACGCCCCACACGGTTTGGGATCGTGCTCCTGGCTACGGGGCGGCTTAGCTTGATACTGATGCCGCGCGAGGTCTGGGGGCGAGTCGAGCAGCCCCGCCCCCAGACTGCGGCAGTTCCGCGGAGGGCATGGGGCACCCTCCAACGCGGGAGATATGCGGGTTGATGTGCGCCCGCAGGCGCCGCTCCGTCTGCGGCTGAGGCGCGCTGGGCCGTTTCGTTGTCGGTGGTCACTTCAGTTTCGAGGATAGTTTGGCAGCGTTTAACGACGGGTTAACGCTGCTTGAACGGAAGGTAAAAGTTGAAAGGGAGACTAACCAGCAGGCAGCGTCAGGATGAACACGGAGCCGCGGCCCGGCTCGCTCTCGGCGGTCACCGTGCCACCGTGTGCTTCGACGGTGTGCTTCACCAACGCCAGCCCCAACCCGCTGCCCTCTTGATGGCGAGCCCGGTCTCCCTTGTAGAAGCGCTCGAAGACCCGCGCCAGATGCTCCCTGGCAATCCCCACGCCGCTGTCGGCGATGCGGATTCGGACCTCTGCGTCAAGCGTCGCGGCGGCCACTAAGACAGAGCCGCCGGCCGGAGTGAATTTAAGCCCGTTCTGGATGACGTTTATGACTGCGCGCTCAAGCCGCTCACTGTCTCCTTGCACGGCCGGCAACGGTCCGTCCGTCCGCAGCGATAGGTTCACCTGCCGCTTGTCCGCCTCCGGTCGCAGCCGCTCCACTGCTCGGCGCAGTATTCCCGTAAGATCTACTGCATCGTACGCCACCGACTGCTCGCCGGACTCTATCCGAGACAACTCAAGGAGCTCCTCAACCATGGCAACCAGCCGGTCGACCTCTGCGTCCGCGCGCGAAAAAAAGTCCCCGGCGACGTCCGGGTCTCGCGCGGCGCCGCCTTCCAGCGTCTCTATTACCGCCTTCAGCGCGGCCAGCGGTGTCCGCAGCTCGTGTGAGACGTTGGCGACAAAGTCTGTCCTCACCTGCTCCGTTCGCTTCACCTCAGATACATCGCGAAAGACGACGAGACTCGCCCAGTCGCCGCCGCCAACGATAGGGCTGGTCATTACCTGGAGCCATCGCTTGCCCGGCCGTTCCACCAGGCGGGCGGACGGCCGGCCCTCCTCGCTGCTCACCCGTAGGCCCTCGATCACTTCCTTGTCGGCGAGGAGCCAGGCGAGCGGCCGTCCAAGCACCTGGCCGGCGTCGGGCTTCAAGAGTCCCAGGGCCGCAGTGTTTGCGAAAGTGACCGCGCCCTCGCCGTCAACAGCGATGATGGCGTCGGTACTGCTGTTCAATGCGGCGATCAGTCGCCCCTGCTCCTGGGATGTCGCGGCTATCCGGCGTTCAAGCGCCTCGGCCATCTGGTTGAATGCCTGGACCAGACGGTTACCGCCTGTTCCGCCCGGCGTTGTCGGCACGCGAGCGGACATTTGGCCGACCGCTACTTTCTGCGCGGCATGGATGAGGGACCGCTCGAATGCCGCCCAGCGGCGAACCGCCAGGACGCAAACCAAGTCCAGGATCAAGGCCACAAGTAAAGAGACGACGATTACTGGGCCGGGCAAATCAAGTAGGACTGCAAGAAGCGCAAGCAGCGCCAAAGCTCCGAACGCTGCCGCCACATAACCAGTAGCGCTCTTCAACGGTCGAAGCGGTAGCCGGCGCCGCGCACCGTAACCAGGCGCCGAGGATCGGCAGGGTCCTCCTCGACCTTCAACCTCAGCCACCGGACGTGCACGTCCACCGTGCGGCTGTCGCCCGCGAAGTCATACCCCCAGATCTGACTCAGCAGCTGATCGCGAGAAAAGACGCGCCCCATGTGTTTGAGGAAGAATCCGAGCAGATCGAACTCCTTTGGCTTGAGGGGCAGAGGCTGGCCGTTCTTAAACGCCTGGCGTCGCGCCAAATCGACGCGCAGGTCTCCAGATACCAGCGTCTCATCGGCTGCTACCGGCTTCTGAATGCGGCGCAGGAGGGCCCGTACGCGCGCCATCAGCTCCGACATCCCAAATGGTTTCGTAACATAGTCGTCGGCGCCCAGCTCCAGGCCCACTACTTTGTCTACCTCTGTCCCCTTGGCCGTGAGCATCAAGATCGGTACAGAGAGGCTCTTCCGGAGTACCCGGCACACTTCGAAGCCGTCCATCTCCGGAAGCATTAAGTCCAGGATGATGAGGTCCGGGGCGGCCGCACGGGCAAGATCGATCGCCGACGCTCCGTCCCGGGCCGTAATGACCTTGTATTGCTCGCGTTCCAGGTTATACTTCAGGGTCGCCACGAGTGTAGGTTCGTCGTCAACAACCAGGATGCTTTTCACAAAGGCATCTTCCAATTACAGGCTAGCGGCAGCCGTGGCTAAGGGCCAGCGCCGGGCACAGGGCGGCCGTTGCCGCCGCCTCGGAAGCACGATAGATTGAGATTGAGATGGGGGCCCGTAGCTCAGCGGTAGAGCTCCGGACTTTTAATCCGGGAGTCGTGGGTTCGAATCCCACCGGGCCCTCCATGAGTACATTCCCATAGTTTCTTTCCCTCAATTCTCCCCATGTCTTCGGGAACGGCCGACGCCCTAACTCTTTTTGGACTCCCGGACTGGGCCTTACGGCCTCGCGGTTCCGTGCCCGCAACGTACGGCCAGGCACGCGACAAGCGCATAGCTAACTCCCGGATTTTCAGTCCTCTAGTCGAGGCAGGTAGCGCGAAGGAAGGAGCTGTAGACCTCGGCGCGCGCTATCGCTGTCCGATCACGAGATCCAGCTGGCGAATGTGCTCCGGGTCGGCGATCAAGTCGATTTCGACGATTTTCCCGTGAACGATCGTGAAGCGCATTGCAGCTCGCGGGCGGCCGCCGGGAGCCCATACGAGCCCGGGCGCGCCGTTCACGAGCGCCAACTGTGCGGCCTGCGCGGTTCCCGAGAACGTCTGGGCGACTGCTGCGGCACCGCGCACGGCAGGCGCCAGCTTCGGTGTACCCGCAGCCCGTTGAGCCGCGCTCCACTGCACGGCGGCAGCGTCGGCGCGCGCTACGATCTCCGGGTCCAGTACCGCCAGGAGCGCCGCGAAGTTGCCGCCTCGCGCGGCGGCAAGGAATGCGTCGACGATTTCTCGCTGGCGGCTACCATCGGTGTCGGGAACTGCCGCTCCCCGCACCCGGCGACGCGCGCGACTCGCCAGTTGCCGCGCCGCAGTGGGTGACCGTCGGACGATCGAGCTGATCTCGTCGAAGGACAGGTCGAACATATCGTGCAGCACGAAGGCAACCCGCTCGGCAGGCGCCAGGTTATCGAGGACCACCAGCAACGCTAGACCGACCGAATCCGCCAGGACCGCCTCTTGTTCGGGGTCAAGCCCCTCGGCGTGGATAGCCGAGAGCTCCGGCTCATGCGCGGGCAACGGTTCCTCGCGCCGCGATTTGCGCGAGCGCAGCATATCGAGGCACACTCTCGCGACGACCGTCGTCAGCCATCCCCTCAGGTTATCGACTCCGCTTACGTCGGAGCGGTTGAGGCGCAGCCAGGACTCCTGAACAGCGTCGTCGGCCTCGTGCAGAGAGCCGAGCATGCGATAGGCTACCGCCTGCAGGTGGGGCCGACTGGCCTCGAACCTTTCAGCCAATACCTGGTTCTCGAACATCGGTCACATTCCTCATCTGCGTTCCGTCAACATTATGACGAACGAAATCCGTGCCAATGTGACAGGAAGGAAGGCAGTGATGCAAACACCCACGCCGACTCTCGTCGAAGGACTCTGGGGAGTGCGTTATCAGGTCAGGGACATCAATCGTGCTGTAGCGTTTTATACTGAGCGTCTCGGGTTCAAGCTGGAAATGCAGAATCCACCGGCGTTCGCCGCGGTTTCCATCGGCGACTTCAGGCTGATACTGAGCGGGCCGGGCACTTCCGGCGCGCGTCCAATGCCTGACGGCCGCAGTCAGGAGCCGGGCGGCTGGAACCGGATTATGCTCCAGGTGACGAATCTCTCGGATCGTGTCGAGGCTCTCAAGGAAGCCGGTCTGCACTTCCGCAATGACATCGAAGTCGGACCGGGCGGCAAGCAGATTCAACTCGAAGATCCCGACGGCAATCCGATAGAACTGTTCGAGCCTGCCCGTTAAGGCGAGCCGCAAGCAGGCCTCCTCAAACCCCCACCAGAGGCGGGCGGGTCAAAGGTCTTGGCGTCTTTGCGACCGGCTTTAATCGATCAGTTTGATCGCTGGATGCACGATCTTGGACCTCCTTTAGACCTCCTCCCCCTATAGTTCGTTTCGAACTGCACGTAGCGCGAGACGAACAGCGGGGGAATTTCGAAGGCCACCTAGTCGTTCTCGCCACACGTCCGCCATCCCTGTTTGGACCTGTGCTACGCTTCCCACGGTGGCACGTCCAGCCCCCGCGTCCACCCGATTGGCCCGTCGCCTGACAACGTCAGACGCTGTCATTATCGGCCTGGGAGCCATGATCGGGGCGGGCGTTTTCTCCGCTATCGGTCCGGCTGCGGAGGCAGCGGGAAGTGGACTGCTCCTCGGTCTTGCCGTGGCGGCGTTTGTCGCGCTTTTGTAACGCTACCTCGTCCGCTCAGCTCGCGGCTCTTTATCCAGAGTCAGGCGGTACCTATGTCTACGGTCGCGAGCGTCTGGGACATTTCTGGGGCTACCTTGCCGGTTGGGCCTTCGTCGTCGGAAAACTTGCGAGCGGCGCTGCGATGGCTCTCACCTTCGGCAATTACCTTGACTCCGACCTCGCGAGACCGCTTGCCGTCGCTGCCGTTGTCGCTTTGGGCCTCGTCAACTATTTCGGTATCGAGAAGACCGCTCTGCTCACCCGGGCCATCGTGACATTGGTGATCGCGTCCCTGGCATTTGTAGTTGCCGCCTGCCTTCTCGGCGGCTCTCCGGACCCGGACAATCTCACTCCGCTTTTTGATGACCAATACGGTCTACGAGGAGTCAGGGGCGAATCAAATTGAACTACCTGAGTGGCCAAAATTCAGATAGCGCGGCGGTTCAAAATCGGCGGATTTGTACCTAATCGACTCTGACTGCCCGTCATGAACGCTATGGCTCCTTTTAATCCGGGGGTCGTGGGTTCGAATCCCACCGGACCCTCCAGCAGGCCACTGCGCCAACCTTCGTCGCAAACGGCGATCAGGACGCCTCTCCCCTGGCATCCGTCCGAGGGGCTGGCGCGCGAGATCTGGGGCAGCCGGCTCGAGATCATGCGGATAGCGGCCGCGCATCCTTATTCCAGTACGTCGAATCGCTTCTCGGACGACGTGCGTCGGTTCCAGGCGAAGGAGTAGAACGATGGACGGCCGCCTGGTGCGCGCTCGAAGTCTGGTTGCCTTCCTCTGCTGCCGTTTGCAGACAGCGCCCTAATCCGCTTGGAAACCCACCGCCCGGTGGCTCAGGTCGCAGTACGGCTTGTTGCTGGAGTGTCCGCAGCGGCAGAATGCGACTCTGGTCGCCCGGCGTATGATCTCGCCCCTGGCGTTTATCACTTCGATGTCGCCGCGGACGAAAAGAGGCCCGTTTGGACGCGGCTGCACGGTGCTCGGGACGTCGGGCGTTTCTTGAGGCGGCCCGCCCGTTCGTTCGTAGCGCAGCGCGCCGGTCGGGCAGGTCCGGATGGCGGCGGCGATCTCTTCCGCGCCGGCAGCATCCACTCGCACCCAGGGTCGGGCGTTTGGATCGAATACGCCCGGAAGGGCGCGAATGCAGTTGGCCACGTGGATGCAGAGGCTGGGCTCCCAATGGACGACAATTCCGGCGCCTTCGTATTGGCGGAGAACATCGGGTTTGTGTCGCGCCTCAGCTTCCATCGCGTAACTCCTTCGGGCCCGCCCGTGGGTGCACCAAGTCAGCATACTCTGGGTGCCGCTCGATGTATGAAGCGACATACGGGCACATCGGCACGACCTCCAGGCCGTTTGCTCGGGCATAATCGAGCGCGTGCCGGGCCAGCTTGGCGGCGATGCCATGGCCCTCGAGCGATGGCGGGACTTCCGTGTGTATGTAAGTGATCGTCGAGTCATTTCGGCGATACGTGACGAATGCAAGTTCATCGCGAACGCGAATCTCGAAGCGGTTGGCGTCCCTGTTGTCGATCACTTCCAGGTCGTCGAGCCTGATGTCTTCCGCCACGCCGAGTGCCCTACAGTCCGTCTTGAAAGCCGACCGATACGTGAGAACCGTCGCAAAACGGCTTGTTGCCCGATTCGCCGCAGCGACAGAGCGTGACTCGGTTCCTCACTTCATACGTTTGACCGTCCGCCGAGCTGATCGTGATTCCGCCGCGGATCCACAACGGTCCGCTCACTCCAGCCACCGGGTCCTCCACGAGGCCTATCGACTGCTTGAATTCCGGCTCCCAGGGTTGGCCCGTGGCTTTGTCCCAGATGACTAGCCGGCCGGAAGGGCAGTTTCCTGCCATCCGCTTGACCATCTCCAGGA
>VBJS01000003.1 GCA_005880055.1 Chloroflexota bacterium
CGGCTCGCCGAACAGCGTCCAGGTGTAGCAGAACGGTTGAGGCGTCGTGCAGGGCACGTCTCCGCAGCCGTAGACGAGCTCCAAACTCACCGATTCGCCGGAATCCACGCAGGCAACACCCCAGTCAAGGTCGAGACGGAAGTTGTCGAGGCCCGGCGGCTCATCCAGTGCGGGGGCCGGGCACCCGGGCGCGTTCCCCACGACGCTCGCGCCGGAATATGGGAACGCGAAGCGGATGTGCAGGTCGCTGGCTGTCTGGGCGGCGTCGTTGCAGAAGGGGATTGTCGTGATGATGACTACGTCGCGCGACGTGGGCCCGGGTGTCGGGGTGGCGCTCGCGGGCGTGGCGGTTGGGGCGTAAGTAAACGGTGGCGTGCCGAGGGGCGGGCAGGGCCCGGGCGAGGGTGACTGGGTGGGGGTGGGGATGTTGCAGCGCGCCAGGTTAACGGCGGGGCTGGCCGAAGCCAGCGGCTGGCCGGAAAGCGTCCAGTAGAAGCAGGCCACATGAGGGACGCTGCAGCCGGGCTGAGGAGTGCTACAGGTCGCCACGAAGTAGACGCTCACGTACTTCCCGGGATCAACGCAGGGGAGGTCCCAGGTGACATCGACGCTCGTGTAACCGCTCGGGCTGGGGTTGTAGGTATGCGAGGGCGCAGAGCAACCCGGCACGTTCTGCGTGATCGGCTCCACGTTGCCCGCCTCCTGCGTCAATACGATGTGCAAGTCGCTAGCGGCCGAACCCGTGTCGTTACAGATGTTAACGCTGTACGTGGGTGTCCATGCCGGTGTCGGAGTCGGCGATGGCGAAACGGTCGGCGTAGGCGTGAACGTCCGGCAGTCGTTGGGGTTGGGCGCCGGGGTAATCGGGGAGCAGGTGGCTGGGGCAACGGCAAGGGCGGCGCCCTGGGGAGAGCCGGCCTGAGGAATTTCGTGATTCGAGGAATCGACGAGGCCCGCACTCTGCAGCCCGAGATCAATCAGCCCGGAGGCGTCGGCCGCCAGGGTCAGTGTGTAGCGGCCGAGGACGCCCTGCGCGAAGCCGGCTGCCGGAGTATCCGTGTATGCGCTGGCGGTGTGCGGTGACAGCGAGTTCGGCACGGCATCGCTCGCGTCAGTCACAGAGCCGCTCGACGCCGCCAACAGATAGGCGTGGTCCTGCGCGGCGAAGGAGACGCCGCTGCTGAACGAGATGTCGTATGAGAAACCGATGAAGTCCTGGGCGCTTGGGATGTCGCGGACGAAGGTGTCGATCTGGAGCGAGGAGCCGGGCTGAACGGCGAGGCAGTTCTCGACGCCGCCCAGTGTGGTCGCCGAATTGCCGGCCACATTCAGATCGATGCCGACGGTCGCGCCGTCTGCAGCCGTGCCCGGCTCATCAGTGGATGCGATGCTGAGGACGATACCAGCGGCCGTTAACAGGCCGACGCCAACGACGAACAGCGGCGGCTTCACTTTGCGCCTTCGCATCAGATCGGTCGCATCATCAGCGGGTCTTTGGCCGGCGCTGAGTTAGGGTGTTAGGGCGACTACCAGCGGCAGCGCGCGCGACAGCGTGTTGTCCGCGTCGTTATCGTCGTCGTCATTAAGGGCCAGCGAGCAGACTGTGTCGAAAACCTGAGCCAGGGTGGCGCAGGACGCGAAGTCGTCGTTGTGAACGTCGGCGATGGCCTTTATCGTCCAGTTCTGGCCATTAACGGCAGCCGGGTTTGCGCAGACCCAGGACGGATCAACCGGGACGCTGGCCCTGGCGCCAGGCAGGAGGTCAAAGACGCCGAGGTTCATGACTATGGCCGGCGAGCAGACTCCCGGATTACTGGTGCCGCCAGGCGGCAGCAGGGCCACGTAGAGCCCAATGTTGTCCGTCTGGCCGCTGAGGCTATTGACGACGGTCACGGAGGCGGCGCCGGTGGTATCGGGCAGTCCAGGCAGCAGACGGACCGAACGCGGGCTGGCGACGCGCTTGACTCCCGCATCATTGGTCGATGATGTAAAGCCGCTGCCGGCAGCGCTCAGTGCCATGATGGGCTCAGTAAAGCGATGCCAACCAAGACCAGCGGTGCTCTCATGTCCCCCCTCGCTACAGCGGCGTGCCATTAGTTTACGCCGTTATCGGAACTTGTCAATCGCTTAGTGGATCGGGCGTGGGTGGTTGGCCGGTTGGCTGCTAGCACGCTTCGCTGCCGGAGTCTGTAAACGCCTCGCCGGCGACGGGGACGAACTGCCAGTCGTAGCTGGTTGGATGGAGCGTGAGTTTCAGGACCCCGAAGGTGGAGGAGTCGCGGACCTCGCTGTTTGAGGCGACGGAACCGAAGCCGTAGTGGCTGGCGCCGCCCGTGCCGACGATGAATTCGCGGATGCCGTTATTGGGGTCGGCGCGCCCGTCCGGCGCCTGCGGCGCGAAGCGCTCGTAGTCGTGGTCGTGGCCGCTGATCACAATATCGGTGCCGTAATCATAGAGAGCCTGCCAGAACGGCTGCAGCGTGGAGTCGCCGCCGTGCAGCCCGGAGCTGAAGCGGGGGTGGTGCCAGTAGGCCAGCGTGCAGGCGGCCGGGTGCGCGGCGAGGTCAGCCCGCAGCCACTGCTCCTGCTCGGAGCCTGCATCGCAGCTCACCGCCCAACAGTTGCTATTTAGTGCGATGATGTGCCAGGCGCCCAGGTCGTAGCTGTAGTAACCTCTGCCGGCAGGGCCGGCAAGATCGCCGAAGTAGCTGTAATAGCCATAGGCGCCGTCGGTGGCGTAGTCGTGGTTGCCCGGCGAAGGGCGAGTGCGAGCTTTGTGGCGTCCCCAGGACGGCTCGTAGCAGCCGCCGAAGTCCGCGGCGCTGCCGGCTTGGTAGGCGTTGTCCCCGGCCGTGAAAACGGTGCCTGGAATCGCGTCGAGCAGGGCTGCCGTGGCCTCGTCGCCGTCGCTGTAGCAGGAGGCGATGTCGCCCGCGCCGACGAGCACGGGATCGCCGGGCGCGGGCTGCGTCGTGGCGGGCGCCGGCGTAGGCTGGGCCGGAGTGCCCGGTGCGGCTGCCGGCGAGGAGGCGGGCGTCACCTGGGGAGCGCCAGCGGCGGGCGTAGGCGAGACCGCGGCGGGGCCGGCCGGCGTCTCGGTAAGACCGCCAGACGGCGAGCGCGAGACGGCGGGGCTCGCGTCATCGTTTCCGCAGGCCGCGAGGAGAAGCGCGCCGCCGAGGGCGAGCAAAAGGAGCCTGGTCACAGTCCATTAACGCGCCGACTGAAGCCCTGCGGCAAGAGAGCACCTGCGCTGGGAAATGGGAATGGGCTGACGGGCTGCGTCGCGATCGAGCGTGTCGCACACCAGGTTACCGAGGCGACGTTGTTTCGAACGATGCGGAAGCCTGGATCCTCCGCGACTTCCCGGGCGCAGCCGGCAGCGATGCGGTAAGCAGAGCCGCTAAGAGCCAGAGGGTGACGGTTACTCCCGCGGCGCTGACCAGCAGGGAAGCGATGGTTATCCCGGCAAGCGCACCAACGTTCACTACTGCGGACATCATTCCCAAAGCTGTAGCGTGGTGCGCGCGCGCAATGCTGCAGTGAATTAGCGTCTGTCCGCTTGTGAGGACGACACCTGAGCCGAAGCCGGCGATCCAGGAACCAATGAGCAATGTCCAGAAAGATTGCGTTGCCGCAATGATCAGAAAGCCGCCGATCGCTACCAGCATCCCGAATAATAGAGGCCTGTCGGCCTCTGGCCGGATCCCTGGTGCCAGCCCGCCGATCATTGCCCCGAGGCCAATGGCCGAGACGACCGCACCGAAGGCGCCCACATCCAGATTAAGCAGATCCCGAACATACAGCGGCGCGACGCTGTCAAGGGCGCCGAAACTGAAGGACGCGGCGAGTGCAATCATGGCAAGCGGAATCAGACCTCGCAAAGCAATGGAAGACGCACCCGGAACGAGATGAAGCTCTGCCTGGCTGGCTGGTGAGCAAGCCGTCTCGCCGGCCCCTGCCAAGAGGAGTCCGATAAGCGCTGCGGCGCAGAGGAATGTTGCAGCATCGACCATGAAGGCGGCTGAAGCGCCAAGGCCTCCGACTATGAGACCGCCGACAAGTGGGCTTACCGCGCGAGTTGCGTGCGCGGGCTGGAGCAAGATGCCGTTCGCTCTCGTTATATCTTCGGCACGCACGAGTGAGGGTACAAGGGCACTCATGACAGGCTGGTTGACGCTGCTTACCAGCCGCAAGACCACGAGGATTAAGTACGCGTGCCAGATTGAGGCAGCCAGTGGCATAGCCAGGACCACCACACAAGCGATTAGATTCGCGGCGACCAGAATGCACCTTCGATCCAGGCGATCTGCGAGCCATCCCGAGAGCGGGCCGGCAACTGCCGCCGGGGCGAGGAATACCGAGACCATGCCTCCCAGTTCCAATGGAGATGCATGCCATTTAAAAGTTGCGAGCGCCAGGGCAGCGACCACCGTAATCCAGTTGCCGAAGGTGTTGATGGCGTAAGCCAGCAGGAGCAGCCTGAACGGCCGGTTGTGGAGCAGTGCCCGATACCCCGTGGCCTCTGCTACTTGCATTTCAATCGGTCGCTGCGCCTCGGCGACAGCTCTTAGACGCCGTTCGCGCCGTGAACCGCTCGGCGACCAACTGCCAACCAAGCCACTGTGCCGGGTGATCGCGGACGCGTGCCTCCAGCCATTCCCAGCGATCCATAATGATCTCCCCGAGTTCTTCCCGTCGGCCCCGAGGAATATCGATGGGGTCGTCGATGATCAGGCGGAGGTGCCGATCGCCGTCGTGTAGGGCCCTCACCGGGACCACCGGCCGCCCAGAGAGGGCGGCGAGAAAGAACGGGCCTTCTGGGGCCGGCACGTCGAACTCGAAGAAGCGCGCCCGCGCCTTTGAAGGAGCATCCGATTCGCTGAACTCCATGAAAAGTAGAGCTGAGTCGCCTCGTCGTAGAGCGTTCAGACACTTCGTCAGAACCGTCCGGTCAGGCACGCCCACAAGCTCGATCCGCGAGGCGGCGTTGGGACAATAGGAAGACAGCAACGACAAGACGAGTTCCCGCTCTGGTGCCGCCATGACCGTCGTGAGCCGAATTCCAGATGATGCGAGCAGGAATGGGAGGGCGGTTTGAGGGCCGAAATGGCTTGCGAGAAAGACGCAGCTGGGACCGTTGTTATGCAAGAGATCCGAGCGGCCGGAAACAGTCACGAATTGGTCGAAGAAACCCGGCTGCTCACCGTAGAGCGCCAACATGCAGAATGTCACCGGTCGCTGTATCAGCCGGTAACGCAGATACTCCTCCGCGGCCCGATCGGACTCGGCCAGCCGGGCCAAGAGATCGATCTCGCCCGAGTGCTTGCGAGCCCAGGCTTCGCCGGCGCCGTTGTCGAGCTCGTGCTGAGCCAGATCGATTAAGAAGTTGTGCACGATAGCATTGGGCAACTGGCGGAGCGTTCCGAAGAAGTGCCGGTAATCGTCCAGCCCCTTTAAGCCAAACATCAAGCGACTCACCGACCATCACCTCCCCAAAGAATATGCTTGTTGGCGTAGCAGTCCCGGAACGGGCTGTAGAAACCCATGCCGGTGGCGACCGCGTAACATCTGCAGGCCTGCGTGGAGCAGCGGCCGTCGAAAATACAGCCGCGACACCCTTCAAGCTCGTCGGTTGTCCAGCCGCCCCGGAAGAGGTCCCACTGAGGACCGCGCCAGATTTCGGAGGTTGAGTCCGTTTGCACGTCGCCCATCACGAGGCTAGGCGCGCCGACTGATTCAATACATGGATACACCTTGCCATCCGCACCGATCGCCATGTGAAACATCCCGGCGCCGGTCGTGTTGGCAGGGAGCAGACTGGAATCGTCGGCGTCCCTCCTATGGGGGCTGAACTGCCGTCCGAATTCTATTGTCATTGCCGGCGCGAACTGTCTTGCAAGTGCGTCGACGGTGCTTGCTGCCTGCTCAACCGCCTCAATGGGCAGAAAGAGCGGGTTGCACCCGGCTCGGCCCGTGTACGAGATCGGATGGAAAGTTAGCTGCGATACGCCGCGATCGAGACATAGGTTGGCAATAAGTTCGAGTTCGCCGATATTGCGCGGAGTAAGACATGATTCGACAACCACCGTCACTCCAGCCTTAGACAATGACTCCATCGCCGATAGCGTCCGGCTGTATGCACGCGCTCCTCGCAGCCAGTCGTTGGTCGCCGGTGTGCCTCCGTCGAGCGAGAGATGGACAAAGAAGCCTTGCTTTTTCGCAGCCTGGACCTCCGCGAGCACCTCGATCAGTCCAGGGCGAAGGACAAACCCGTTGGTGAGGAACTGCACGTGGCTCCGAAGCCGTCTGGTATAGTCAACAATCTCCAGGATGTCTTTTCGAACTGTGACCTCACCGCCGGATAGCTGGATGCTGGTCGCGCCGTTGCTATCGAGTTCTTCCATGAGTCGCAGGACTCGTTCAGTTGAAAGCTCGCCTTCTCCGCGCAGCAGCGGTGACGACTCACGAAGGCAGTGCTTACAGGCGAGGTTGCAGCGGGCAGTCAGCACCAGGCTCACTCGTGTCGGGAAGCTCATTGGCTGGATGCGGCAGGTTTCACTCGGTTTCAGACCGAGATTAGAGTGTGGACGGGAAGATCGCTCGCCGGCCTCGCTGGGGCGCAAAACTTGCATTTCGACGAGGGCCTGCCAGAACCCGTCGAATTCGGGCCGCTTTGGTACGTCGCCATTGACGGCACAGCGGTCAAGGTAGTATTCCCATGCTTGATTGGGTATGCGTGCCGTTGTTAAGAACACCAGCGTCTCGAACGTTGACGCCGAGAGGTATAAGGTCAGCGCCTGGCGTGCGAGGAAGAGGAAGCGGGCGTCAGACTGCAGGTACGGTGCTTCGTCTCGAAGTATCACATCGTCAGCGAGGACGTATGCCGTTGAAGATGTCACATCCGTTACCCCTTAAAGGCTTGAGGAGCCACCACTGGCTCCTCAAGCGTTGTGCAGTAGTCCGAAGACTACGGCTTGGGCGGCTCGGGCCGGACACACCCCGACAGGGTGGCGCCGGGCTCGACGCCCGGGAGGCTAAAAGCCTTGACCATAACTCCACCTCCGTTATAAATAACATCCATGAGCGGCCATTGTTACTGAGTCCCTCAAATTGCAGGGCTTCTCCCGGGAACGAGGCCCGGTTTGGCCGGGCAAGGAGATTCTGATGTCTAAGCAGAGCGCTGTGTCCGCATGCCGCACCCTCAAACGCGTGCTACAAGACTACACGCGGGCGCTTGTCTTTAACGAGCTGCTTATGGGCGGCGAAATAACGGCAAGCATCATAGCTAAACGCCTGGAAACCAGTTTCACCAAAGTTTCCTACCACATACGGATACTGCAAGGGGCGGACATTATTGAACCGGTGCGCGTGGTGGTTGCTGGTTACCGCAAGGAAAAGTTCTACCGCATTAAACCAGGGATCTTGTCAGCATTATTCGGCACAGCCGATGCCCTGGGCGCGGCCTACGGTGAGCTTAACGCGGCAGAGCGTCAGATCATCCACTGCACGTATCTGGCTGTCGTGTCGAATGTGCTTCGAAGGGCGGCCGACCGCTATGAGCGCATGGACCCCGAACGGTTTGACGAGCTGTTCAGGGAGCACGAGCTGATGATGCTCGCGTTTGGGTCCGTGCCCAGGGAGATGTTCAAGCAGGTGCTGCGGGTTGCCCGCGCTGCTCTCCCCGAGACTTGGAATGACCTTGACGCCGAGACACCCTGGAAGCATCCCGATTACGTTGTCTTCGCGTCCCTTCCCGATCTCCTGACAACGCTCGGCTAGATCCCAGGCCGTGCGCTTGACCCGGCGATTGCCGCGCTGTATTGTCGTAGCAAAGTCCCATCATGGCGATATCTATCTGTGGGGGACGCATGGCGGACGCACAAGATCAAGACTCTTCGTTCAGCGAACCCGCGCCGCCGAGCATTAGTGCGGATCTCACGACGGAGATTCGGACGGCGACTCAGCTGGACGTGCGCGAAACCGAGCTTTCGATAACCGGCGGTTTCGGGAGGCTGACTATACCCTACGACACAATCCGGAGGGTGTCGGCTGACGAAAACGAAACCATCAACGTCGAAACCACTCATCTCACGCTTAAGTTGTCGATTGGGCGCTATGCCGACCGCGCCGTCTTCGCCTTTCTTCTCGACAAGCGTCTATTCGAGGCGAAGCGGCGGCCCGGTTGAGCCCCGTCGTGCAGCCTACCAGCCGCCGGTGGGCTCCCCGGTCAATTTCTTCGGCGAACGGCCAGGCTACTTTTATCCGAGCCATTGGTTGTGACGGCTAGCGAAGACGTCCAACTCTATTTGAGCGCGAAATCCGAATACGACGACGCCTGTGCACGAGTTGCCGAAATCGGTCAGTATTTGTTTCGTCTTGGGAATGCCCTGATGAGAAAGCCGAGCTCTCCCATCGGCACACCAGCTTTCCGGTCAGGGGAATGGCCCACCGCTGATCAGATGATTCAGATGCTGCAGCGCGTGGACAAGGCGGCGGTGGCCGCCCTGGAGAAGTTCGATGCGCTCAGTCGCGAGTTGCAAGAGACGGTGAACCCGCCCGGGATACCAAGGCGCTAATAACGTCGTTCGGTACAATCGTCGACGAGCCCCTTGTCGGCAGGCTACCGCCAAAAGAGAAGGAGGGA
>VBJS01000248.1 GCA_005880055.1 Chloroflexota bacterium
GGCGATCCCCTCCGGGGCATCTTCCAGCACTACGCAGGCCTGAGGCGGCATGCCCAACCGTTCTGCGCCCAGGGCGAACCCCTGCGGGTCGGGTTTGCCCCTCGTCACGTCCTCTTCGCTGACGATAGCATCGAAACAACTGCGTAGGCCAAGGGACTTCAGCACGAGTTCTATATTCGCTCGGGGCGTCGAGGAGACGATCGCCTGTGGTTTTGCCAGAGCGTGCGCCCGCCGCACCAGGCTGTCGGCGCCGGGAAGCGGTTTGACGTTGCCCTTTACAAGCCGCCGGAAGGCCGCCTCTTTCCGTCCGGCCAGCGCCTCGATCTCCGGCTGCGGTCGATCCCCGAGGACTTCTCGAAGGATGTCGAAGTTCCGCCGCCCAAACAACTGCTCTCGATAGCGCTTCTCCGGAAGTTCTACACCGAGGGCCGATAGCGCTTCGCGGTAGGCCATGTAGTGATAGTGCCCGCTGTCGACAATTACGCCGTCCATGTCCCAGAGGATCCCGCGCGGCGGAGCCATGCGGCTAGTCTCGCATATTGACCCTCTGGAATCGGCGGAGGGAGCCGCCGCTGCTCCCCGAAGGGCGGCGGACAAGAGGCCGACTGTTACGGCGTCGTATGAGCGTGTCTCTTGAGGATGAGCCGGGCTCCGTACCGGGCCAGGAGCGAGCTTCCCCTAGCTTCTAAAGACGAGAGCGAGCGGGTTCGACTGGTTTGACTAGAATCTAACAATTTTCTAACAACTGCATGTATTGACATCTTATTGCGGGAGTGTTTGAGTTAAGGATGTGTTAAGCGCCCCCTGCCAACCCCCGGATACCGGAGCCCCGAGAAAGGAGGTCGGCGCCCTAAATTTTTCTCGCGTCCGGGTAATCGGGATTCAACACCCACAGAAGGAGTAGCCCAATTGCGTAAGATTATAGTACTTGTTTGTGTCCTTGCATCGCTGCTGTTGCTGGCGTCCGTCGCGTCGGCGGCCAACATCCACTTCAAGAGCAAGAGCGGGCCTTCATTCACTGACAACGGCCTGACGCTAAGCGTTGGCGGCACCCTCACTGGCCTAGGCAATGGAGACGTGCTGATATCGCTCTCGGCCACAGGCAATCCGACCGCCACCTGCACGAACCCGTCCGGCAAGAACCAGCCGGCCGGCCAGAACCCGGCTTCAGTGACGTTGACCGGATCTCAGTCTTTCCCGGCAAGCGAGATCAAGAACGGCAACCTCACGTTCTCCGGTGTGACGACTAACCCGCCGCAGTCGCCGATACCGGGCGCCCCACAGTGCCCGGGAAGCAGCTGGACGGAAACCATCACGGACGTTGCTTTTACCAGCGCGACGGTCACGGTACAGCAGGGTGCGACGAATGTAAGTTCGACGTGCACGTTCAGCTCGCCGACGAGCGACGGCAGCGTCACCGCCTCTAGCTGTACGCCGCTTCAGTAGCCTCGGGAGCAGAGAAACAGGGGACGCCCAAGGCGTCCCCTGTTTGCGTTGCGGCTAATGCCCCCGCCGTCTATTGCGGGTATGTGAGAGTGAGGGTGACGTCCGCTTCGGCGCCGCCGCCCTTCTTCACGTAGCCGGACATGCCTGCGGCAACGCCGTTGGCTGTGCAGCCGCAAAGTCGTAGGTCCGGGTAGAAGTCGATCGAACTGCCCTGCGTAAGCAGTATCTGGTTTTGCCAGCCGTCATAGATGCTCGCCCAGAAGTGTTCGTTCATGTAATTCACATCCTTGGTGTAGTTCCAGTTGACTTGGATGCGGGCGACGGCAGGCAGCGCCGGGGCGATTGGGTTGTTGATGTAGTAGTTGCAGCCGGCCCTTGCCGGGTTGCAGGTATGGCCGGTCCATTGGACGGTGGTATACAGATTCGTAATCGAAAACGCTGTGTCCTGCAGAGAGGAGTTGCCCGCGCTGTCGAACGCGACAGCGGTGGCGGTCCGGGGCGGGCGTCCCCAATTTGCGGTTAGCCGATGTCCCCTGGGATGTCCCCGGGTCGCCGGCTCGGACACCGTCTATCACAAAGTCCACGTGGTGTACACCTCCGCCGTCGGCTGGGGCAGCCTGAAACAGGAATTGCTTGCTCAGAGTTGAGCCGGCCGCCGGCGAGACGAGATTGACAGACGGCGCTATCCTGTCCGTAGATGCGGCTAGGTTGACGGCCCGGGCCGCATTCACGAGGCCAAATCCCGTCGTTTCGTTGTAGGTCTTGCCGTCTCCGGCCGAGGCTTCGATGATTCCCTTTACCTGAACCGCGTTTAGGGCGGGATTGCGAGAGATAACCAGGCCGGCGATTCCCGAAACAACGGGAGTAGCCATCGAGGTGCCCGATAGGGCGTCATAGTTCTGCTCCACGCCCCAGCTGCTGTTCATGGTTACGTTATAGGTCGGCATCGTCGAAAGAATGCCGCGGCCGGGCGCTACGACGTCCGTCTTATTTCCGTAGTTGGAGAAATCGGTTTTGGCGCCCGATTGGTCCACGGCGCCGACGGATAACGCGCTATACCAGTAGGCAGGCTCAAGCGCGTAAGGAGCGTAGTTGTTGCCCATTGCCGCAACAGGCAGGGCGTTGTGCGCCAATGCATAATCGAGAGCTGCGCGCAGGCTTTGACTCACGGTAGGGGCGCCCAAGGACATGTTGATGACTCGCGCCCCGTGGTCGGCCGCGTAGACGATGCCGGCAGCCACGTCGGAGGTCCAGCCGCTGCCGTTGGCATCGAGCACCCGCACGGGCATGATGCTGCAGCGGGGGCAGATTCCGGCCACGCCGGTGCCATTGTTGGTGCTCGCTGCTGCGATTCCGGCAACGTGCGTCCCATGGCCGAAGCCGTCCTTTGTGGTGCCGCCGATAAGAGTGGCGCCGGTGACCATCTTGGTCTGCAAGTCTGGGTGGCTGCCGTCCACGCCGGTGTCCACTACCGCTATAACAACGGAGGGGTCGCCCATGGTGGTGTCCCAGGCGGCCGGCGCCGAGACGAACTGCGGCGCCCATTGCGGCATGTTTCCGAATTTCGAGGTTGGATACGCTGTCGCAAAATAGGGATCGTTAGGCGTGAACTGGGTCTGAACGGCGCTATCCACCTCAGCGAACTCCACGTCTGCGATCGCTTTGTACGATTGGGCGCTTGCCTGCGCGCGACCCGGCGAGACTTTTATGCGATGCACGCCTAGGCCGGGTATCTCGCTGACGACCGCTGCGCCGTTCTCATGATTGATGCGGGCTATCTTGTCGGGGCCTGTTCCGGGCCTGAACTTAACCAGAAGGAAGTCGTTTTCCTGCTGCCCCGGCGCCAGATCGGGCCCCGGGGCGCTGGGGACAACGCCGTTGGCTTGCTGCTCCGGCGCCGGCTGCGGCCCCCCCGCGAGGACATTCGCCGCCCCGGTGGATACGAGAACAATCGCGATCAATGCCACCGGCAGGAAGACCAGCTTTCGCCAGGTGCGCATGTGTTCTGCCTTCATATCAGCCTCCTTAACGGGTACTGAGGCACATGAAGAACAGACGGCTGGGGACGAGGCGCGTTACAAGCGCCTTTCAAGATAGGGGCGAGGAAGACTGCGTTCGGGCGCTAAGGGAGACGTCTGGGACTGACGGCTAACGTCCCTTGAACTGTGGCTCGCGCTTTTCGGCGAAGGCTCGCGGCCCCTCCCGGGCGTCCTCGGTGCTCTGAGCGATGAACATCGCCTGCTGCGCGAGGTCCAGCGCGGCGTCCAGACTCACTTCCTGCGAGCGATAGGCGAGGCGCTTCGCCTGTTGGATGGCGACGGCGGGGCCGCGCACGAGCGTCTCCGCGTAGGCGCGGGCGTAGTTCATGAGCTGATCTTCGGGCATGACGGCGCTCACGTAGCCCATCTGGAAGGCCTCTTTGGCATCGAAGAGGCGGCCGCTCCAGATGATGTCGAGCGCTTTTGCCATACCCACGATGCGGGGCAGGAAGTAGCAGCCGCCGTCGCCGGGGATGATGCCCATGCGGACGTAGGTCATGCCGAAGCGGGCGGTGTCGGCGGCGAAGCGCATATCGCACATGGAGGCCATGTCCATGCCGGCGCCGACGGCGGCGCCGTTGACCGCCGCCAGGTACGGTTTGTCCATAATCGAGACGAGGCGTGGGATGCGCTGCACGCTGTCGCGCAGGAAGTTGCGATTTTCAACAGGCGAGCGGTCCCGGTTCATGAGGTTTTCCAGCGGGCCGGTGCCGCGGACGTCGGCGCCGGCGCAGAAGCCGCGGCCGGCACCG
>VBJS01000249.1:0-2096 GCA_005880055.1 Chloroflexota bacterium
CAAGGGGCTACGGCGTTAGCCGTAACCCCTTGTTTTTGCTGGTTGCGGGGGCTGGATATGTAGAATGCTACACGGCGCCCGAAACGCACTGGATCGACCTGAAGTGAGCCTATTTCGTGAAATTCGCCTAAAAACACGGGTTCGATTCCCCAAGGGGATTTGGCATACAGGCGTGTTATGTCGGCGCCTGACTAACCTGCCCTTCGAGGGCTGGGCGGCGGCGACATAGCTTGGCGCGCTGCCGTCGGGCAGCACGAAGTAATTTTGCTAGGGCGGGCGCGGCCCTCGCCAGGCACGGCTATCCGCTGCCCACGCAGAACCGACTCTGCGCCGGTGACGCGCATTCACGCGCTGCCGGCTTCCATGGCTTATCTCACTGACGTCATCGCTTTTGCCGAGTTATTCGCCGACTTAGGATCTGGATTCGACGCGCTGACGGTAGCCGTGTTTGTGATCGTGACACCGCGAGGTGCCGTGACGTGGACCACGAGCTCGATCTCAGCCCCCGTAGGATTGGAAGCGCTAAATGGCGCCAAAGCCCCAATGTTGCAGGTGACGATCCCGCTGGTGAAGACGCATGGGGCCGGAGGCTGAGAGACTGCGCAGCTCACCTTGCCGCTACTGACGGTGCAGCTTCCTTTGGCGAACTGAGCGCTGACAAACGTGGTGCCAGCTGGGACGGGGTCCTTGACTACAACTCCCGTCGCATTGTTCGGGCCGAGATTGACGACCCCGATACCGTAGGTGAGATTCGCCCCGGCCTTTACTGTGCTGGCGCCGCTTTTGCCGATCGCCACATCGGCCGGTGACAGCTTCTGAAAGACTGCGAACGGCGACAGTGAGCTGACGCTGCCGCAGACGATCATCTCCGCCGTATCCAGATTCGTCGTCACATTGACCCACGAACCGGACTCGTAGTGCTGCAGCGTGAGTTGTGACGGGTCCGAAAAGGTCGTGCCCGCATAAGTGATACACACCGCGATGTTGCCCGAGAACGTGGCCGTCGTCGTTAGGTTGTAGTAGATTGCCGGCGTCCCGAGCTGAAACCCCGAGGGCGGCGTCGGCCCCGTATTGCTCGTCGCCAGCGTGGTATCGCCGGCGTGTGTCACCATGCTGAACGTGAGCGTCACCGGGACGTTACCTGTAGAGGTGTCGCGCGGCTGAACAACCACGTTCGTACCGGCTGGCGTATTGTTCTCTAAAACTTCACTCGTGGTGAGCTCGCAGCCTGCGGCGGCGCCCAGGTTGCACGTTGAGCCTCCAACGACATAGAGCGCATTAGTCGCACTACCAACAGCGAGCCAGCCTCGCAGCGTCGGCATCGGAGCGACCCCGCTCCAAGAGCCGGTAGACGGATCGTACATCTCAGTAACGGCCAGCGGCGCCTCTTGGGCGTCCGCACCGCCAACCGCGTAGAGGCGGTTGTCGGCAACACCTATGCCGAGCGCCCAACGAGCTGTCGGCATCGGCGACTTAGTGGTCCAGGTATTAGTGGCAGGATCGAATGCCTCGACCGTCGCGAACGCGGTCACGAAGCCGCCAGTATCTATGGCCCCTCCGGCGGCGTATAAGATGCCGTTAATGACACCAGCCGCCAAGTGGCCGCGCGCCGTCGGCATCGAAGCCTTCGTCGTCCAACGATCCGTCGCTGGGTCATACGCCTCGACGGTGCCCGTCCAATTCTGGCTGTTATCCCGCCCTCCGACAACATAGAGGATGCCGTTTACGACGCCGGCAGCCGGCGAATGGCGTGCAGTAGGCATAGGCGATTTTGTCGTCCACGTATCGGTCGCAGGATCGTATGCTTCGAGCGTTGCCAGGTACACGCCGCTGCAGTCGGCGATACCCCCAACCACGTATATGATCCCGTTCACGACGCCAACAGCAACGTGGCTACGCGCAGTTGGCATCGGCTGCTTCGTTTGCCACTGCCTGATTGAAGGGTCATATGCCTCGATCACCGAGTACTTAGTCGGGCAAGCCGACGTCGCCCCACCAACGGCATAGAGAATGCCGCTCACGTCAGCGGCCCCGAGCCAGCCGCGAGCCGTCGGCATTGGTAACTCCTCAAACCAGGAGCCCAGTTGCGCCAAAGC
>VBJS01000249.1:2108-3321 GCA_005880055.1 Chloroflexota bacterium
ACTAATAGTGCCGCTAACAACAGGACTGATCGGAGCCCGCGGGCAGCCACTGCTGACGGCCACTTCGCTTTCCGCATGATCCCCTCCGCGATTACATACCGCGATTACGTTGGCCTTAGTTTGCGAGCGTCGTACTCTATGGCTGACATGCACGCCGGACGGCATGGCCCTGGCGAGGGTGTGGACCCGTTAGCCAATCTTCCAAGGCTTATCTCACTGAGGTCATTGCGTTTCACCGGCTTTGGATCTGGACATTCGATGCGAGGGCTCTAGCGGTGTTTGTGATCGTGGCACCGCGAGATGCAGTGACCCGAACGACTAATCGTATTCCAGCGTCGCCATCTTTGGCGGCGCTAAATGGCGCCAATATACCGATGCTGCAAGTGAGGCGTTGATATCGACAAACGACCTTGGCGCCCCCAAAACCCCGGCTTGCACTGAGTTGTGTGCTGAAGAAACAAACGCCCCGCGAGATGTAGTCCCTCACAGGGCGTTTCCCCATAGGCCGCCTCCCTCCCTAGTTCGGGCGGGGGCCGGGCCGGTACTGCGCGCGATGTGTTAGTGCGGCGGACTATAGGGCTCCGCCTCGGTCAATGTCAATGCAAAACGCTATGATCGGCAACCAGCAGCGGTCGTCGATTTCGCCACCACACGGTCAGGCAACAAAACCGGGAGCAGCGAAAGCGTTGCGGCACTGGTTACTATGTGACTGTCTCAAGTCCATCGCCAGGAGCGACCTCTTATGACAAGGAATCCCTTCCGCGCATTGAAGCGGCTGCTCGCCGAACGCCGCAACCTCGCTCGCCGCGAAACAAAAGCTTCTCAACCAAATGATCAGCGCTCTGCCGGTGGCAGCCAGCGGTAATGGATCCCGTCTAGAAAAAGTGACCTCTGGACGCAAGGCTCTCACCTGCCCGCGCTGCGAGCGCCGGTTTGCCATGCCGATGCACCTCGGGCGGCATATGGCAATGACGCACAGGCGGCGGCGGGCGGCGTAGCCTTACCGCGCGGTCCCTAGGATGTCCGCAACCGAGCGCTCTCCCCCACGAACGAGGACATCGATGGAGCCGTCTCTCGTTCCGCCCTGCTCGCCGTGTCACGATTTGGCCATAAGGCACCACACCAAGGAGGTCCTCCGGGCCTCTCTCTCGTCGAGACGGGAGCCGCTGCGTCAGGGCAGTGGCGACACAGGCGAGAGCGCGGCCGCCGCCGC
>VBJS01000022.1 GCA_005880055.1 Chloroflexota bacterium
GGCCTTATCGGATGGGCGGCACTGGCAGATAGCACCAGCCCAAACAAACCATGGCTGACCGCTACCGGGACGCCCTGTCGCAGCGGATGACCCCGCAAAGCTGTTAGCGAGGTTCCGCCTTCACGGAAGCGCCTGGTAATGCCCAGCTGACGTTGCGGACGATGGCGACCGCCGGATAGTAAGACTATTCAACTATCTGCTTCGAGCATGTTCCGCGGAGTTCTTGGGGAGCGTCGAACACTATCGCGTTGACGGGGTGACAGGGAAGATCGTTGCCAGGTGAAAGTTGCGGTGCACTACAACATCGCCTCTTGCTCCGCACTGCCGATGCACGAATCTATGGCTTGATCTCTCGCCAGGGAATCGTGACCGGGATGGCGCGCACTGTTTTCTCTGCGTCGTCTTCCCAGTCGAGCGGGTCCTCTTCAGCATGAGCCTCTAGGTAATCGATTCGAGGGAGATGAGAGAGCGCGCGGGCCCATTCCGGCTTTAGATTAGCGAGGATGAGACCCCTCTCAAGGCCGTAAGTGAACCCGCATGCGTACTCCGGGCCCAACTTCTCCGCTAGTTCTTCGTGGTTCGTCTCGCACCAGATGGGCACAGCCAGCCGGTAGATGTCGTCTGGTAGGCCATCATCAGGCAGTACGGCGTCGCGTAGCCAGACCATGTCGTGGCGCTCCTGACGTGTAATCTCGTGAGGCCTTGCTCCGGCTTTCGCCGCGCTCGTCTGATTTGCTTCCGCTCCAGGGTTGCTTAAGTTTTCCATTTGTGACCCCTTTCTCTGCCCTAACAAGAAAGCCTTCCCGCGAGAGGGAAGGCTAAGGGGATCACCCATTCGGTGGACTTTTTGCCGCTCGCGCGACCCCGTCGTTCCCTCGTCGGCTGGCTTTGCCACCGTGACCTCATCGGCTCGGTTGGCGGCGGGTCTTAGGGCCAGTCCCTACCCGCACTCTCTTGACGGTTTTATTTAGTTAGTGTCCACTCTACACTATCCGATAACTGGTGTCAAGCACGCCTACTAGACGCATCTCGGTCGTACGAGGCCAACGAAAAGGACTCCAGGGGTCACCTCTCGTGAAGCATCTCGGCGATTCGGTTCTAGTACCTGGAGCTAATAGTGAGACAATACCAGGTGAAACACTCGAGGGAATATAGAGTCAGGTGATGAAGGTCTTTGTGAGCTCGGTGATAAAAGGCTTCGAGACATACCGGGCTGCCGCGCGTGAAGCGATCAGCCCAGTGGGATCTGAGCCCATCATGGCCGAGGACTTCCCCGCACAGTCGCGTTCTTCGGAGGAGGCTTGCCTCGATGGAGTTGGCAGATCGGAAGTGTATCTACTGATCCTTGGTCCACGCTACGGACCCCAGACCCGATCAGGGTTGTCGGCGACGGAGGAGGAGTACAACGAGGCTCGACGACTGCGGTTGCCCGTCGTGCATTTCAGAACCAACGAATCGACGGATGCCGATCAGGAGAGATTTCTGAACCGGGTATCCGGCAGTTGGTCTGACGGTAACCTATACCGTCGCTTCGACAGCGAACAACAACTTAAGAACGAAATCATTCGATCGCTTTCGGATATGAACCGGATGGGGTCGAGGCGGCCACAACCGCCCCCGCAAGGGGCTCTCGATGATCTACTGAAGTCCGTGGATCCGAGATATGAGGAAGTGGTTCTCACGGTGGGATGGGTGCCAGACGGAGGCGAGACTTCGCTCGCAGATCTTAATGAAATCGACTCAGTCTTGGGGCGGGCGCTAACGCCGGCAAAGGAACTCCTGGGGTTCCGCCCATCAGCCGAGACGTTCGCTAAAGAGCGATCAGTCGAAATGCAGCAAGGTGATGACGGTCGAGACCGCTTCTTGTACGTTGAATTACATGACGATGGAAGACTTGTGTGTGGCGTTGGCCTCAGAAATGACCATCGTTCGCAACTGGACCTTGCAGCGCACTACGTGATTGATTCAGGGCAAGTCGCGCGTACCGTCGCCGCTATTCTGCGCCTCACGGCAGGGATCATCGATACCATAGATTCGAGGAATTCGATTCGCCAAGGGTGGTTGCAGTGCAGACTCAAAGGTGTCAGGCAGAGGGTAGTCGGCCGGATGCCCGCGGTGCAGCAGAGTAGCTTTACCGTACCAATGCACGATCTACGCGACCCGCTGGAATTCCCGTCGGCGCCTATTCGCGTCGTACTAAGAGATCTCATAGAGCCAGGGAGTTTATCTGACGGGTTGGTAGGAGCGCTAGAACGGCGCCGAGGCCTTGCGCGCCCGTTGACTAGCCAGGTCGCTACAAGAATCGCTGAGAAAATCAACCCTTAATCGAACAGTAAACTTCCGCGCGCTTGAGGGGACTTGTCCCGGTGGCCGCGCCTGTAGCGGCAAACCCGCGGTTTGAGAAAAAAGTGCCTCCGCTTCTTAGTGATGGATCACACCGATAGATAGCGAGCCGAACTGTCAGTCGGCCTCGCGTGCAGGTAACGTCCAGTTGTGGCCACCGATGCGTGCCCAAGTGTGGCCTGCACAAGGTGGATGGGACATCCTCGCTCGAGCGCATGGCTTGCGTGGGCGTGTCTCAGCCAGTGGGGGCTCACCGGTGCCTGGATCCCGGCTCGCTGCGCAGCGGCGCGAACGATGCGAAGAACTTGCGAGTGGCTAAGGGCTCCGCCTTTGCGCGATCGGAAGACGGGAGAAGCGGAATCGCCATCGTCAGATAGTCCGCGAAGTTCTTGCCAGGTAGCCGCGGACAGGAGCACCGTCCTCGTCTTCCCGCCTTTTCCAAGGACCGTCACTTGCCCGGCGTTATCTCGCTCCTGGAGATGCTGCCAGGTCAGCCGGCACAGTTCGAAGACTCTCAGGCCGGCAGCGTAAAGGAGCCGGAGCAGGACTCGATTGCGTCGGCTCGGCTCAAGAGCCAGATTCTTGTGGATGGCGCCTTCACCGAGAATGCGCTCTGAAAGGCGATTTCGGTACGCCGGCAAGCGGAGCGGTCGTCCGACGTCGAAGGCGAGGTAGCCGATGCGATGACCGAAGGACACGAGCGACTTCACGCTCGACAGGACGCGACACTGGCTCGCTGGCGCGAGCTCCGTCAAGGTGTCCGCGAAGTCCTGGAGGTCCGCAAGCGTGACGGTGTGCAAAGGCTTGCTTACGAACGAGCGGAAGCGCGATACGTCACTCCAGTACGCTCGCTGCGTATTAGGGCTGCGGCCGTGCAACCACAGCTTCAGCAACTGCTCGTCGGTGCTGGCCTGCCGGCTCGCCGGAACCGTGATCCCGCCCTCGTCAACGGCACTTGCCGAATGCAGGATAATGGCACTTCTCATGCATTGCAGATTACAGGAATTAAGAGGAATATACAAGAATGTATTGCGTTATAATTCGGTATAAAAGCAACTAGGGTCATGAACGAGAAACTACTAACGCCAGAGCAGGTGGCGGAGAGACTGCAGGTGACGGAGCGGACCGTCTATGGATGGCTGCGTCGCGGCAGGCTGCCGGCTCTCAAGCTGGGGCGGCTGTGGCGCATCCGCCCCGAAGAGGAAGCCTTCCTAGAGAAATCGCGCGCCAAAGCCCCCTAGCATTTCTCATTATTTGCACAGCTTCAGGAGCTGGATCGGCCGTCCGACTTGTCCGCCAACACGTGTGCGCCGTCCAATAATGCGTCCTCAGCCCGCGGCGTCCGTCCGAAAAGTGGAATACGGCTGGACGGACGTGGACGCGGACGTTAGTGCAAGGAAACCGTAATGCCGAGTGTGGTCCCGCACAGGATAGCTCCGGGATAGGCCATTGGGCATACGACGATGGTTTATTCGAATGTCCAAGAGGCCTATTTCGGTTTATCGACTCGGGCAAGGCCCCTATTGTGCCTCGCTAAGGGCAGGGCGCGCGCCGGGCATACCCCGAGTAATCGCAGCGGGGCGTTACACGAGCGACACCATGGGTATTTGATGGTCCATTGCCTTCGCGCCCCCTTGTCGCTGCCCGAATTCCTTAGCTTCGTGCTAATGTTTATATCGTGCCAGCCAATCTCATCGAGGCTGCGCTAGCCGCCCACGCCCGCGCGATCGGCATCCTCGATTCTATCCGCTTCCAGGTCTGGGCCGAGCGCGGTATCACGATGCCGCAGGTGCGCGTGCTCTTTATGCTCGCCGAGTCCGGCGACCAGTCGGCCGGCGCGACATCGCCGATGCCCTCGGCGTCGCGGCGTCGACCGTGACCGGCATCACCGACCGCCTCGTCAAGCAGGGCCTGATCGAGCGGCGTGAAGATACCGCCGACCGCCGCGTCGTCCGGCTAACGCTAACAGCAGACGGCCGACGGCTGACAACTGAGGTGGGAGAGGTCAGCCGGACGTACCTACGCGAGGTGTTCGCACTGCTCAAAGTAAGATCGGCGGTAGTTACCTATAGAGCTACACTTCACGCAGCAGCGCCTCTGCCATCTCCACGTGCTTAGGCATGCCGATGCGGCGATACATCTCGATCGCCTCGATGAGCAGCTGGCGGGCGTGTTCGCGGTCGCCGGGGGCGTCGCGGTCTAGGAGCATGCGGGCGTAGAAGCGGCGCACCTCCGGCCGCTCGATGATGTGCGGCAACTCCTCCGCGCGGCGCAGGGCCGTGCGGAAGTGCTCCTCAGCCGCCACCCACTTTCCACCACAAGCGGCCGCTATGCCCGCTACCGTATCAAGCAGCCGAGCATCGTAAAAGCGGAAGAGAATACCAGCCTTCATCATCTCCAGCACCAGGGGATAGAGTTTCGCCGCCTCACCCTTCTCGCCGAGAGCGGCCAACCCTTCCACCGCGGTCAGCAGCACGCACCAGGAGCCCTGCGTGTTGGGGCGCCCGCGCCGAGGCAAGAAGCCGCGCGTCCTCATCGACCGCGACTCGCGGACGATGCCCAAAAGGCCTCCGAGTCCGAGGCCGGAGCTTCGCGCCGCCCGCAACATTGGGAAGAGCAGAGACGCTGATGAAGGGCGCCCCTCGCGCTCGGGCGGTGCGCCCGGCCGCTGACTCAGGACGGCCAGCGCACCACTCCTTTCCCCGAGGTACGCCCTGGCCAGGAGGACGAACGCCGGGGCTTGTCCAGAGAAGGCTCCGGCAGGTTCGGCTTTCTCCGCTTCTTCGAAGCTGTCAAGCGCCTCCCGCCAGCGGCCTTTCCAGAAGTGCACAACTCCCATATTGACGTGAGATTGCCAAATCGACCCAGGCTCGTGAAGGCTGAGCGCGTATTCTGCGGCAGTCTGCCAGAACAACTCAAACGAGCCGGTGTCCCCGGTGCGTAGAAGGTTCTCCGTAGCGGACGCATCGAAACCCCACCTCAGGTCCACCCGGCCGAGACGGTCCGCAAGCGGCTGGCGCTCACGCCATACCTCGAGGGATTCCGCTGACCGCCCGGTCATAAATAGCGCAGCCTCGGCAAACAAGAGGTCGTCCACGAGATACCAAAGGCCGCCTGCTCGCCGCAGCAGCTCCGCCGCCTTCATCGCGTTCTCGGCAATCTCGCGGAATTCCGAGTACGCTAGGTGATGGATGGCGAGGGCCTCGATCTCTTGACCGAGCAGACCGTCATCGCCAAGGCGCTCAGCCATGGCTACCGCCCGCTTGATCATGGCGTATCCCGCGGAGTAGAACCCGGCCACGCTCAGGGTGATGCCGCCATAACCGAGTAGGCGGCAGCGGTGGGCGCTGTCGCGCCGGCCCAGAATCGCGAGCCCGCGCTGGCTGAGTTCCAACACTTCGGCCAGTCGCAGGCCCCAGGAGAGGTGATGGCACATGTCATCGTAGGTGCGGGCCGCCGCTTCCGTATTCCCGAGCCGTTCGTAGGCATCCGCCGCCTCCCGCCAGTCTCCGAGAGCTTCGTCCCAGCGGTCGAGGGTGCGCCGGGCCAGACCCCGCTTGTAGAAGAGATCGGCCCTCGCCGCGAGGTCGCCGGCGGGCTGCAGCGAGAAGGCGATGTCATAGTTTCGCAGCGCCTCAGCGAAGGCCGCCCCTTCGATCGCCCGGTCCCCGGCGAGGACCAGGTAGCGGGCCGTCTTCGCGGGGTCCGCGGCGGCCCCCGCCTGATAGAGGTGGTGGGCCATGTCCGCAGCGTACGCCTCTGCGCCCCGGCCATACACTTGTTCCATCGTCTCGGCCACACGGACATGCAGCCGCTGGCGTCGGGGCAGTGAAAGGCCGCTTGTCAGAGTTTGCCGGATCAGCTCGTGGGCGAAGCGGAAGCGGGCCTCCAGCGCGCGATCGCCCTCCGGGGGGGGGAGGTCGTCCGCGGCGACTATCAGGTTCGCGCGCTCAGCCTCGTCGATGGCGTCCAGGAGTGCGTCAGCGCCGAGTTCGGTAAGGGCCTGAAGCATCTGGAAGCCGAAGTCGCGACCGACGACCGCTGCGTCAGTAAGCGCCGTCCGGCAGTCTTCGCTCACGCGCTCGAGGCGCCGGCTAATGACAAGACGGACGCCTTCCGGGACGTCGAGCTCGCCGACCTGAAGGTCAGACCGCCAGCGCCCCTCCGCGTCGAGAAGCCTCCCTTGCTCGGAAAGGTGCTGGAAGACTTCTTCCACAAAGAAGGGGTTACCTTCGGTCTCGCGGTAGATCGCCTGGACGAGCGCCGGCGGTGGTGGCTGGCCTGTGAGAGCGCTCAGCATGGCCTCAACGCCGGTCTCCGGGAGCGGCTTGAGAGCGACGCGGTGAGCGAGCCGTTGCCGGACCAGTGACTCAAGCGTCCGGGCAAAGGGGCGCGCAGCGTCGAGCTCGATGTCGCGATAGGTGGCGACGGTAAGGACGGCCATCTTGTCCTGGTGCTGGGCGATGTGTTGCAGGAGCATAAGCGTAGCGTCATCGGCCCAGTGCAGGTCGTCCAGAACGTGGAGTAACGGGAGAGTACTGCTTACGCGCTCCAGGAACTCGCGAATGCTGTTGAAGAGATAAAGACGCTCCTGCTCGGGCGGCAGCTCGAGCGCCGGCGGAATGTCATCGTAAATCTGTCGTAGCTCCGGGAGGATCTTTGCCATCTCGCCGGCGTTCTCGCCGAGGGCAATGCGGAAGCCGGCGGGCCCTCGGCGTAGGGACTGCTGGAGCATTTCTATGTACGGGATATAGGGAGGCGCACCCTCCATCTCGTAGCAACGCCCTGTGGCGTCAAACATTCCGTGCTTGCGCGCCTCGAGGACGAGTTCTTGGGCGAGCCTGGTCTTGCCGACACCTGGTTCGCCGCGGATCAGCACGATCGAGCCGTGGCCTGCGACGGCCTGCTCCATGAGACGCCGTAGGTCTGCTCGCTCCGCTTCCCGGCCGACGAACGGTGTCCGTTCCGCGAGCACGGGAGCGACGGCGGCCGCGGGCTCGTCTTTGCTTCGCCAGAGGACCTCGTAGAGCCGCCAGCGTTCAGGGAAACCCTTCATGCGGAAGCGGCCACGGTCCAGCAGCTCGGTATCTCTGCCGTGGCCTAGGACGCTTCGCACCGTGTCCGACACCAGGATCTGCCCGCCCGTCGCCTTCGCCATGATGCGGGCGGCCGCGTTCACGGCCTCTCCGAACAAGTCACCGTCCTCCCTGACGACCTCACCGGTGTGCAGGCCGGCACGCACCCGGATGTGGTGCTCGGTGGGGTGCGAGCGGTTGTCTTCATCCAGAAGCCTCTGGATACCGACGGCGCAGTCGACGGCGGCGCGGGCGGAAGCGAACGCGGCCATGAAACCGTCGCCCATAGTCTTTACCTCATGGCCCCGGTGCTCCCGGAGCTGGCCGCGCACTAGTTCCCCGTGTGTCTGCAAACGAGCGTGCGCGGTCTCGTCCCCGTGGCTCGTCCGTAGCGCGGTCGACCCTTCGACGTCGGTGAATAGCACCGTGACGGTGCCTTCAGGCAGCTGCTGCGTCAATCCTTCACCCTCTGGCTACCCTCCTTCGGTGGACTTCCGCCTTCGGTGCGTGACAGACGGGAGGGCTCTTTCAGCACCGCCCACACCCGCACCGAATCCGAGATCCCCTTCAGCGCCTGCTCGCCGCGGTCCTCGAACGAGACGCCCGCCGACGTCCGCGCCAGCGTGCGGACGACGTCCGACACCAGCACCTCGCCCGGCGCGGAGAAGCCGCTGATGCGGGAGGCGATGTTGACGGCGCCGCCGTAGACGTTGTTGTCTTCGCGGATGACGTCGCCGGCGTGTAAGCCGAGGTGCAGCGACAATCCCGCCTCGTCGCCTGATTTGCCGCACGCCAGCGCCGACTCGATCGCCTGGCGGGCGCTGGTGAAGACGGCCAAGACACCGTCGCCGAGGAGTTTGCCCTCGATGGGGGTGCCGGAGTGTTCGCGGATAACGGTGCGCAGGGCG
>VBJS01000066.1 GCA_005880055.1 Chloroflexota bacterium
CTTGCCGTCCCCCCTTTGATAGGGTGCCCGCCCGCCCACCCAAATACTCCTCGCCCTGGCTCGGAGAAGGTGGGCCCCACCACCTCCCCTGAGGCTTGCGCATAGCGCCAAGCATTCAGTCAGAGTCGCTTCGCCCGTCCCTTCGATGCTTGAGGACGCGCGCGAGGAAGTCCGTGGAGGTTGCGCTCGAAGACGAGGTCGTTCAGTTCTGGCCAGCTGCTGACCCGGATATCGGACATAGCTCTTATATTCTCGCCGTCCACTCGCCAGGCGGTTCAACGGCCGGGCCGGAGCAGAAGTAATAGGTGTCGTAAGAACCAGGCGGCTCAGCCGGGGGCGACGAGCAGCGGACCGCGTTCGTTTCAGGCGGCGCGGAAGCTGATGGGCAGGGCGCTGGGCCCTCGGAGCGTGATGCTCTCTTTGTAGGGCGGCGGATCGGTCGCCAGCTCAAGCGCCCGGAAGCGCTCGACAAGCGTGCGCAGGGCAATCTGTCCTTCAAGGCGCGCCAGGGGCGCCCCCAGGCAGAAGTGGATGCCGTAGCCGAACGCCAGGTGACGGTCGTCGTTGCGAGTGATGTCGAAGCGGTTCGGGTCCGCGAAATGCGATGGGTCGCGGTTGGCGGCGCCCAGCAACAGCATCACGAACTGGCCCCTGGTCAGCTTCAGCCCGCCGAACTCCATCTCCTCCAGCGCGATCCGGCCGTCGAACTGGACGGGCGGATCAAAGCGGAGGACCTCCTCCACCACGGAAGGAGCCAGGCCGGGCTCCGAGGTGAAGCGCGCAAGCTCCTGCGGGTGGCGGAGGAGCTGAAGCAGGCCGTTAGCGATCAGGTTGACAGTGGTCTCGTGCCCGGCGATGAGGAGCAGCGTGCAGGTGGAAAGAAGCTCGCCCTCGCCCAGCTTGTCTCCTTCCTCTTCTGCAGCTATTAGCGCCGAGAGGATGTCCGGACGCGGCGCCGCCCGGTGCTCGGCGACCAGCCCGCGGAAGTACTCGCGGGACTCACTGATCGCACGCACCCGGCGTTCAAGGACATCCGGAGGTTGGGTGATCTCTGGGTCCAGCGACCTGGCGAGCTCCGAAGACCAGACGCGGAAAGTCGCCTGGTCCTCCGCCGGCACACCCAGCATTTCGCAAATGACGATGACGGGCAGCGGATAAGCGAGTTCCGCGACAACGTCCATCGAATCCGTCGAGGCTGCCTTGTCCAGCAAGGCATCTACGATCTGCTGGATCCGCGGGCGCAGCCCCTCGACGGCGCGCGGCGTGAACGCCTGGTTCACCAGCCGCCGCAGACGAGAGTGGTCCGGCGGGTCCAGGAAAAGAAACGGACGGTCTCCCTCGTTGAAATCCGCGCCCAGTGATTCGGCCTGCGCCTCGATGGCCTGGTGCTGCAACACGTAGTCCGGCGACTTCGTTTCGTCGCTGCTGAAGCGCTTATGGTCGCGCAGGATGGCGAAGCAGTCATCATAGCGAGCAAATGCCGGTACGCCAAACGGGGTCAGGTGAACCGGTTGCTCCTCCAGAAGACGGCGGTAAATGGGGTAGGGGTCCACGCGAAACCCAGGGTCGAGCGGGTTGAAGATGAGCGGCTGAGCCGTACTCATGGGGCACTCCTCGTTCAGAGACACTAATCGCTATGCTGGTATGTTGAATGTGACCCGAGTCACAGTCCTGCTCCGGCGCGCTAGACGCCGCCCAGGATGTACGGATCGAGGTCCGGGAAGGCTTGGAGGCAGGCCCGGCGCTCGCTCTTCAGCTTCTGCACCCAGGCGTCGTACTCGGCTAGCCGCCCGAGCCCGGCGAAGCGCTGGCGCGGATGAAGCAGGTCTTCGTCGGTCGGCTCGATGTCCGGCACATGGGAGGGCAGCAGATACCCGAAGTCCCGGTCTTCGTCCCAGTCGACCCCGCCCTCAGCGATTGCCTGCAGGCAGGCGGAAGAATGGGCGACGGTGATTTTCTTGGAGGCTGGACCATGGTCGTCGACAATCCAGCCAGTGTTCATGAGGTAGACGTCAATCGGATGGCTGCGGAGGATCTCCAGGAAGCGGTTGCCCTGCAAGTCGTTCGGGAGGGGGAAGAAGGGGTTGGTGCCGGGAACCCGTAGGGCCTTGCCGGCCTCGTCCTTGCCACCGGCGCTGGTGCCCTGCGTCTCGCCCAGCATGAAGTAGGCGGCCGCCTGCTGCTGGCTGAGCCTCGCCAGGGCCGGTACCACACTGCGTGCGCGGTTCAGGATTACGATTGCGCTGACCGGCGGAATATTGCGGGCGTCCTCGTAGCGGCCGAGCGCCTCCAGCGGGAAGACGGCACGGCCGTTCTGCGTGAAGCTCTCGTTGAAGAAGTCCGGTCCGCCGTCTTCGTTCAGGAACACGTTCTCGAGGTAGGCGATGGGGCTGGTGACGGCGCCGTAGATCTCCGGCTCGTTCGCCGGCGAGAGCGCGAACGTCTTGGCGAAGCAGCCGTTCTCGCTGCCGTGAACGATGCCGCCGGGCATCAGCGCGATGAAGTCGTCCTGCACTGGCTTCGAGCCGTTTTGTCGCTGGAACGTCGAAGTGGTCTTGCCGGTGCCCGAGAGGCCGATGATCACGATGGTCCTCGGCCCTTTCGTGGTGGGCACCACTTTGCAGCCGGCATGCATGGGCAGCCCGCCAGTATCGTAGACCACCTTGTTCCACATCCTCAGCCCCCCCTTCTTCGATTCGCCGAAGTAGTCGGAGTTGAGGACGCGCGTCATGCCGTTTTCCAGGTCAACGGTGATACAGCGCTCGTCCGGGTAGCCGGGAGCGGCAAGATTCGGCGTGTGGACGACCGACAGCTTCGGGTCGCCGGGGCGCCGCTCGAAATAAAGGAATCGCTGCATGCCCGCGATGTTCGCGCTGCGCTTCTCGACGATCAGTCTGGCCGCCGTCTGTACCTGCGGCGCGTTGGCGATGTGGCCGTCGATAACCAGCATGTCGGTGCCGCGCATGTACTCGTCCTGGATGCGGACGATGCTCTGGTAGCGGCGGCGGCTCATCGTCTGGTGGCCGCGGTACGCCTCGGGGTCGTCGGTTACGATGTAGGTTGAGCCGGCGCTGCGGGCGTCCACGCGGGTGAAGACGTCAATGTTGCCGCAGGATGTGGGGACGGCGTTGGGCATCTCTTCGGTGAAGCGGCGGAGATCCTTCTGGGAAGGGTTTTCAATGAACGCCTGAGCTTGAAGCTCGTAGGCCCGCGTACTCAGAGCGACCATTCGTTTCCTCCATTTGGTGTCCGACAGTTGCCTCGGGGACGCTGCTACCAGTCGGACGGGGCTGGTCGCCTCCTGTTACACGGACCTGGCGTCCTTGGCCCCGCCGTGGGGGAGGCGGCTGTCACGGATTCTCTGCTAATGAGCGCCCGCTTTCAAGAGGCGCTCGTGAAGGAACCGATGCGAATTCGTATAACTGTTCACATATGGCCTGGCTATCAAGGGCCGGGCGATGCTAAGTGTGCCTCGGCTTCGCGCACGGCCGCAAGGAACGCGCCGCGGGCCATCAGCGAGCTTTCGCCGGCCGCGCGGGCAGCGAAGAGGTCGCGCCACAGCTCCCAGGCATCCCGATTTCCCGGCTCCCCTTTACGCACGAAATCCACCAGGTGGCAGGCGAGCTGCAGGTCGCCTTCATCTCGCAGTTTGCGGGCGCGCACCAGGATCGGTGCTGCCCCCGTCGCCGCGACGAGCGCCGCGGCGATCTCCTCGGAGTGCGCGGGCAGGATGCTCGCCGGGTCGCCGTCGTACCAGCCACCATAAAGGCGATAGACGTTACGCGCGATGAAGTGCGGGTGATCGTAGATCGGTTGCAGCCACGGTTTATCGGTGGCGGGCCAGCGGATGTCTCGCAGGACATCCTCGAGCCACTTGCCCTCGTTCATCAGCTCTACGACCTGGTCATGGATGGAGCGCAGGAAGTGAGCAGTGGACAGGAGCGCTTCTTCGATGCGTCCCTCGCCTGAAAGCACCGGTCCGTGTCCGGGGAGAAGGTGCAGCGGCTTGAGCGCCGCCATCTGCTGGAGGGCGTCTGCCCAATCCTTTGCGTAGCGCTGGACTTTGTACGGGTTGCCCGCGTTGGGAGAGGACCAGACGAACGTGTCGCCCGTGCAGAGCACCCGGCGTCCCGGACACCACACCCAAGTCTCGTCGTCCGTCTCACCGCGGCTGTGGTGTAGCTCGAAGACCTCGCCTCCCACGGTAATGTCCATCCCGCGGTCGTGCGCGATATCCGGGTACGTCCACGTCGCGTTGGAGAACGGCTTCATACCGGGCGGCATCGCGAACTGTATCTGGTTTATGTGGTCGTTCTGGGCTGCGAGCATCCGGTAGCGGTCAAACCGCGGCGCCACGTCTCGATGAGCGATGACGCGTGGACGGCGATCGCCCCGTGACTGCGAGTGATCGATGATCGCCTGCGCGCCCGTTACGTGATCGATGTGACCGTGCGTGTATACGATTGCCTCAACGGGCGCTTGCGAATAGTTCTTTCGCAGGTCTTCCACGACGCGCGGCGCCTGCTGAGTGATTGCCGTGTCGACAAGCAGTATGCCGCCCTCGCAGATGAACACGGACACGTTAGCCATCGCCGAAAGAAAAACCACGCCTTCGGCCACCGTCGCCGAGGGGCCTAGATGGAAGAAAGCCGCCTGTTCCGGCGGAAGGCTTTGCGCGCTGGCAAAATCAAGCGGCTTCCCGAGGGTGGGACTATCGGTCATGGAGCGTCTCCTGGAGTGTGGTGGGGCAAGTATATCGCAGGCGCGGTCAGCTAGGAGGATGCCGTCCGCGGGCGTTCGCGCAATACTCGCTCATCACCCACCCTGCGGGTAATCCGCTCCGAGTCGAGGTGCTCTAGGAGGGCCTGCGCGTACTTACGGCTGGTACCAAATATATCTCGAACCTGAGCGAGGGTGACGCTCCCGTGCTCGCCTATATGTGCGGTTATTCGCTCCACCATTTCCTTGTAGGCGGCGGCTGAGAAGGTGACACCATCGCTTGCCCGAACGACTCGGCCCTGCGATTCCAGGTAAGACAAGAGCTCTTCATCGAGCACCCGCTTCGGCGCGGGAGCGAACGGGTCCGACTCCAGGGCCGCCAGGAAAGTCTGGCACCGCTGCAACTGTTCTTCGTCGGGCGAGGGCTCGTGGTCGGGCAACGCTATCGCGCCCGTCCGTTCCACGACCCGACCTTCACCCTCCCAGAGCGTCTCCACCTGCTCGAACCCACGCGGCGACAGACCCAGACGGGCCCGCAGCGCCTCCCTTGGCATTCCAGCGCGTAGCGGGAATCGACGGTGATATTCCGATAGCGTTTCGATTAGGTTGCTGCGTAATCGGTCGATGGTGTCTGAGATAACGACCAGCGGCACGCCGGTCAGCCCAGCGCTGGGCAAGGAAACTAGATCGCCGGATGCCAGCAAACCTTCCAGCGCCTCCCTGGCGCTCTGAACGTCAAGGCCGCTCTCGCGCACCACCTGCTCCGGTTCCGCCGGACCCAGCCGCTCCGCCGCCATTCGCACAATCTCCTCCGGCGAGCCCTCCGCAAGCGATTGCAGCGCTGCCAGGGTTGGCGAATGGAAGCGGCGATGACGCCGGACCTGGGCATCGATAACGCGGCCGCCGCCCAACGTATCGTTGGGATCCCTGATGACAAAACGGTCGCCCTTCAAGACAGCGACCGGCTCGGCCAGGCGCACCTGGGCCCAGCCGCTCTCGCTCGGCGCCAGCTCATTGCGGTCCAGCAGGGCAAGGCGGGCCTCTCCTTCCGCCGCCCCTGTGTGGAACGTGATCTGCGTGTTATGCCTGACCGGCCGTTGCAGATCACGCACCGCCCGCAGGTGCACGTCGAGCATTGTCGCGGCGGTAATTGTCCCCGGATTTGCCAGCACCATCCCTCGCCGCAGGTCATCAACGGCAAGGCCCGCCAGGTTTACCGCTGTCCGCCTCCCGGGCGAGGCGGTTTCTACCTTGCGCCCGTGCGATTGGAGGCCGCGAATGCGCGACCGCAATCCACCGGGCAGGATCTCGATCTCCTGCCCGGCCCTCAGTTGGCCGTCGATTAGCGTACCGGTGACGACCGTGCCGAAGCCCGTCATCGTGAACACGCGGTCGATGGGCAGGCGTGGGCGGCCGATGTCTCGCCGGCCGGGGGTCTGCGCGAGCTGGGATTCGAGGGCCGCCACGAGCTGCTCGAGGCCTTCTCGTGTAACGGCTGAGCAGGGAACGATAGGCGATTCCTGCAGCGTGGTACCGGACAACACTTCGGCCGCATCGGCCAGCGCTAGCTCCAGGAACTCCCTCTCTACCAGGTCTGCCTTCGTAAGCGCGACTACACCGTGGTCGATGCCGAGCAGGTCGATGATCGCCAGATGCTCGCGCGTCTGTGGCATGACGCCCTCGTCTGCCGCAATCACGAGGAGCGCGAGGTCGATGCCCCCAACGCCGGCAAGCATGTTCTTGATGAACCGCTCGTGGCCGGGAACATCAACAATCCCCGCTTCTTCGCCGGAGGGCAGCCTCAGCCAGGCGAAGCCAAGGTCGATCGTTAGCCCGCGCTCTTTCTCTTCTCGCAATCGGTCCGGGTCAATACCCGTCAGCGCCTGGACCAGCGCAGACTTGCCGTGGTCGACGTGCCCGGCTGTGCCGATCACGTACACGGATCGCCTCCACGGGCAAAGCACCGGCGGCACCGCGGGCGCGAAATAGAGCGGGTGGTCATGGGCAATCCGATTCTATACCGGTCGGCGAATACGCTGCTAAGATGCGTCCCGATATGGCTCGCGTTGGCTACGTCTACGACCCGATCCACCTGGAACATGGCGTACTCGGCCACCCCGAATCACCCGCGCGCTTGCGCGCGGTAATGCGCCATCTCGAAGACTCTGGTTTGCTGGGTGACATGGCTCGCATTCCGGCGCTGAATGCTTCGCCGGACGACCTAAGGCTTATCCACTCGGCGGCAATGGTCGAGCGTGTGCGCGATGCCGCGCAGCCGGGCAGCGAACACTGGCTAGATGTCGATACGTATGTGGTTGAACACTCCTATGAAGCGGGTTTGCGGGCGGTGGGAGGAGTCATGGCCGCCGCTGATGCGGTCGCGGACGGTGACTTAGATTCCGCGTTCTGTCTGGTGCGGCCGCCCGGACACCACGCGACGCCGTCGCGCGCCATGGGGTTCTGTCTCTTCAACAACGTGGCGATTGCCGCCGCGCACCTGCTGGAGCACCGAGGCCTGGAGCGCCTCGCGATAATCGATTTCGACGTGCATCACGGGAACGGCACACAGGATGCTTTTTACAGGGACGGGCGGGTGCTCTACTTCTCTACCCACCAGTACCCTTTCTACCCGGGAACGGGGAACTTAGGGGAGATAGGTGACGGCGCCGGCAGACGCCGCATCGTGAACGTTCCGCTTCCGGCCGGCTGCGGGGATCCCGAGTATCTGCGAATCTACCGGGAAATATGCGTCTCAATCGCGCAGCGCTGTCGCCCGCAAATTCTATTGGTCTCGGCCGGTTTCGACGCGCATTTTGCCGACCCGCTCGCCGGCATGCTGGTGAGCAGCCGCGGCTACTTCCAGATCGCCTCGATGCTCAAGGAGCTGGCGGACGAGCTATGCGAGGGACGTATAGTCTACGCGCTGGAGGGCGGATATGACCACGAAGCGCTCTCGTGGTCCGTAAGCGCCTGCATCAACAGCCTGCTTGGCCGCCCGCGGCCCGACGACCCGCTCGGCGCCGGACCGCAGATCACAGGGCCAGACGTCGACCCGCTGCTGGCAGGGGTCAAGCGGGCGCACACTCTACTATAGACATAAGCATGAGAATCCAGCGTCTCTAATCATTCTTACTGATGTACGAAGTTTTTTGGTAGCCCCAGCGCTTGACGATAACAAAATCGCATACATAATGACAGGTGGCGAGCGAGGGGGTGTGTGTTACGAGGCCCGTGCGGTACGGGGTTTGGGGCACGGACTCGAGCTGAGGGCCCACCTAAGGGGGTTTAGGTGGGCTTTGCCATATCTTACGCGCCGCGTTTCTAGTCCGGCAGCAGGCGTACGAAGACTTCGTTTGCCAGGAGGCGGCCGCGCGATGTCAGTTGGAGGTGGCCGTCTTCCCTGGCCAGAAGGCCGGCTTCCCGCACTTCATCGAGTGACGGGCCCCAGGCGGCCTCAGGAGTTTTTCCGAATCGGCGGGAGAAGCCGGCAACGTCCAGGCCTTCGTTTAGCCGGAGAGCGAGGATGGCCGTGTCCGCCATCGCCGTTTCCAGGCTCTGCTCCTCGATCCATGTAATCTGCTGCATCGCCTCGAGCACCTCCGCCGGCCCGGCAACCGTATCAAGCGTGGAGGAAATTGTCTCTCGCACCTTCTCGATGTACTGCCTGGGCGAGTAAACATCGGCGAAACGAAAGCCCGACCAATGCGAGTGGGCGCCTGCGCCCAGGCCTAGCCACTCGCCGTTGCGGTAGACGAGGTTGTGGCGGCATTCCTGCCCGGGGCGGCACCAGTTGGAGATCTCGTACTGCTTATACCCCGCCTCTGCCAGCCGCTCGCAAGACCATTCGTACATTGCTGCCTGCGTGTCGCCGTCCGGGGCTGAGGCCCGTCCGTGTTCGACGTCAGAAGCGAGCTTCGTCCCCTCCTCGACAGTCAGTGCGTACAGCGAAAGATGGTCTGGCTCGAGCGCAAGCGCCTGCTCGAGGGTTGACTCCCAGCGGTCCAAGGCCTGCTCGGGCAGACCGTAAATCAGGTCCAGGTTGATCCGCTGGAAGCCGGCTTCGCGCGCCCAGTGATAGCATTGCTTCGCCTCGTCCGCGGAGTGGATGCGGTCCAGCGCCCGCAGCTCGCCGTCGTGGAACGACTGCACGCCGAAAGAGATGCGGTTAATGCCCGCTGAGCGCAACCCACGCAGGTAATTCAGATCGATCGTGCCGGGGTTCGCCTCCAGCGAGACCTCTGTGTTTACGTCGAGCGAAAAGGATTCGTGGAGCGAGGCCATGATTCGCCCTATCTGGGGCAGCGGCAGGAGCGAGGGCGTTCCGCCGCCGAAGAACACCGTCGGCACCGGGCGCCCAGAGGCGATCTCGCCCCACAGCCGGATCTCAGAGATAAGAGCGTCGCAGTACGGCTCCACGAGGGCATCGAGGCCCGCGTAGGAGTTGAAATCGCAGTAGGCGCACTTCAGGGAGCAGAAGGGGATGTGGAGGTAGAGGGAGATAGGATCGGCAGACTTGAGGCTGGCGCGGGCATCCACGAACCCATCCTAGCAGGCGATGGCCCCATTTCCCATTTCGCATTTCCCATTGCTACACTCGACCCATGCTGAAATCCCACTCCTGCGGCGAACTACGCGCTACCGACGTGGGCGCCAAGGTGACGCTGGGCGGCTGGGTGAACCGGCGGCGAGACCACGGCGGCCTCGTGTTCATCGACCTGCGCGACCACGACGGCGTCGTGCAGGTGGTCTTCAACCCCAAGGAGGCGCAGAGCGCGTACGCCGTTGCTGAGACGGTGCGAGGCGAGTATGTCTTGCGAGTGTCGGGAACGGTAGGCAAGCGCCCGGCCGGCACCGAGAACTCGGCGCTGCCCACGGGCGAGATTGAGGTGCGAGCGCACGAGGCCGAGGTGCTGAACCCGGCGAAGACGCCGCCCTTCTACATCAGCGACGAGACGGACGTAGAGGAACTGCTCCGCCTCAAGTACCGCTACCTGGACCTCCGCCGCGAGACAATGCACGCCAACATCGTGATGCGGGCGCGCATGAACGACTACATCCGCAGCTTCATGAACGGGCGCGGCTTCGTCGAGATAGAGACACCGTGCCTGGGAGCGCCGACGCCGGAGGGGGCTCGCGACTACCTGGTGCCCAGCCGCGTGCACGCCGGCCATTTCTACGCACTGCCGCAATCGCCGCAGCAGCTCAAGCAGGTGCTGATGGTCGCCGGCTTCGAGCGCTACTACCAGATAGCCCGCTGCTTCCGGGACGAGGACGTGCGGGCGGACCGGCAGCCGGAGTTCACCCAGCTCGACATCGAGATCAGCTTCGCCGACGAAGAGGACCTGATTCAGCTGATGGAGGAGCTGTACAGCGGCATGTTCGAGACGCTGCGGCCCGATCTAAAGCAGGTGAAGCCGTACCCGCGCCTGACCTACGAGGAGGCGATGAAGCGCTTCGGCAGCGATAAGCCCGATTTGCGTTTCGGGATGGAGCTGGCCGAGTTCAGCGAGGCCCTCCGCAGCACGGAGTTCGGCGTCTTTCGCACCGTCATCGGCAGCGGCGGCGTGGTCCGCGGCCTCTGCGTGCCCGGAGGCGCTGAGATGAGCCGTAAGCAGGTGGACGACCTCACGACGTTCGTCCAGCAGTACGGCGCGCGAGGCCTCGTCTCGATGGCCTTCGCCGGCGAAGGCGCGATGGACGGCCTGACCGCCGAGGACGTCCGCTCGCCGGTCGCCAAGTTCTTCTCAGTCGAAGAGGCTCGGGAGATAGTACGGCTGGCCGGCGCCAAGCGGGGCGACATGATCCTCATGGTTGCCGACCGCCCGCAGGCCGCCAACAAGGCGCTCGACCCACTGCGCCGCGAGCTGGGCCGCCGCCTGGGGCTCGTCGATGACAGCACCCGGCACTTCATGTTCGTCACCAACTTCCCGCTCTTCGAGTGGAGCAACGAAGACGAGCGCTGGTACTCCGTGACCCACCCGTTCACGGCGCCGCTCGCCGAGGAGGAGCATCTGCTGGATTCGGATACCGGCGCCGCGCACAGCCGCTCCTACGATCTCGTGTGTAACGGCTGGGAGGTGGGAGGAGGCAGCA
>VBJS01000250.1:0-4679 GCA_005880055.1 Chloroflexota bacterium
GTATCCGCGGCACTTCAGCCTGTCGCGGTACACCATTCCCCTGATGCCGGCACTCGCGCTCGTAGCAATGGCCCCGCTCGAGGTATTGGTGCAGCGCATACGCGGAGCCTCTCGCTATTTGACGGTTGGGGTAGCAGCCCTGCTCGTCGTGGTGGCAGCCGTGACAAGCCAGCCGAAGTTTCGCGATGTCTATCTGGCCAATATCGACAACATCCTTCGCATGCAGGTCACGATGGGTCAGTGGGTTGCGAGTCATCTTTCGCGGAATGCCCGCATCGCTACCAACGACGTCGGGGCCATCACCTACTACGGAGGGCGCTACTGCTTCGACACAGTGGGTCTCGTGAGCTCCGACTTCATCACCCACGAACTGGCTTGGAGGAAGACTCACGGGGCGCTCGTCTTTGAGGAGGCCCTGCCCTCGTACTGGGCCCGTGTAAAGCCCGACTACTGCATCCTCTTCCCCACGTGGTACCCGCGCCTCACACGGCAGCCTTGGCTCGTCAAGATCCACGAGGTTGACTACCCCAACAACACGGGCGGCGGAAACGAGCTCGTCGTTTACCGTGTGGCGGGAGAGCCTCAGCCCATCCGCTAGGGGCGGTACAACATCGGGGAGGAGATCCCTCGGTCAACGCGCCACAGATCGTGGTTCGCTCTCACTAAACAAGCTCCACCCCTACTGAACTCCACCGGCCACGTGTAAATCTTCAATGGCATGCGTTCTCGCGCTTTCGTGTGCGTGATCTTCTCTCTGCCATCGTTTTTCCATTGGCCTCCGCGTGCCTGTCCGCTAGAGTCATCTACGTCTCACAAATGTCTCCAAAGTCACGGATGCTACAAACATTCCTGCCACCGACCGGGAATGGGGGCCGCGAAAGCATGGAAGGGCGCGGCAGCGTCACACGCTGAGGCGTTTCCCCGAACGCCCGCGCCGAAAGGAGGCTGCACCGAGGTCGCCCCGGCGGAATCTCTCCTCCGCCGTCTCCGTCTTGCCCGATGGCTCCAGTTTTTCTAGAACTCCCCACCTCTACGCTGAGGAGAAACTGTCCATGACATTCGTATTAACAAAACCCTTGCATAATCCACTTCGGCCGCCGGCGCGCCCGAGTGCATTCCTGACCGCGCTCGGCGTTCTTGCCGTCGTCTACTCGTGGACAACTACCGCATTCGCCGGCGTGTGCACGCCACCTGACATTACGAATAATCCCCCCAACATCGCGAACCTGAAAGCCTACGCAGCGTGCATCCAGGCAGCCGGCCAGGGTTGCGGTCTCGATCAGACCGATCCGGTGATGGACGTCTGCAAGTTCGATCCCCTGATCCATCCCTGCGCCGATACCGTCCGCTGCACGGGCGGCGGCGGTGCGTACTTCATCAACGGCTTCGACCTTACGGAGGGAGTGCTCGCCTACGACCGCATAAGCCACACCCTTTACCTCGGCTACTCGGTGAACGGCAAGATCGGCGATAGTAACGGCGACGGCTCGCCCGACCAGACCGGTCCTTGCCCTCCCCCACCCGCGCCCCCCGCAAACATCATCGACCCGTCGGGCATCGGCGGCGGCGGGAGTGAGTCGTATCAGTGGTTCATCGACACAAACTGCGACGGCGTCCCTGACGTCATCGTATCCGCTTTCGGAAGTCCGAACAGCACGACCGTTCAGGTAACAGACGGCGGTGGTATAAATCTCATCCCTGGTGCAACGGGCACAGGTAAGTATGCGGGCTCGCAGCTCCAGGTCCAGGTCAACAATTTGACGCTGCCAGCGGTCTTCGAGTTTTCGGGCTTCGTCGGGTCACGCGTCGACGGCCTGGGGGAGGACGCGCTCACGCCCATCCGGTGCGTCCCGAATCCCAATATCGATATTCAAAAGTCGGCGAGTCCCGAAAGCCTGTGCCCGGACGCCTCAACTACAGTCACGCTGACGATTACCAATACCGGCGACGTCCCACTAACAAGCGTGAGTGTGACGGACGATCTTCCGACCGGTCTTTCGTATGTCCCTGGGTCCACAGGAGGCACTTGCGGCGTCGGAGAGCCACCAGTTGGCCAGCACTTGGCGTGGCCAGCCATAACTGGTTCTTTTGACGTTGGTCAGTCCTGCGTGATCACGTTCCAGGCCCGTCGTGGAGGAAACGCATGCTTCGGTGGAACGGCGGTGTGGCCAGCGCCGTGTTTGATACCTCGAGCTTCAAACTCGTGTGCGTCGAGGGACCCTGTGTACGCGTAGACTGCAGTCCTAGCCCCGCCGAGGCCTGTCCCGGTACGCCGATCACGCTCACGGCGACAGCAACGAACTGCCAGACGGGAGCCGGCTCCACCGAGGACATCACGATTACCGTTAACGGCGTCCCGATGCCGTTCAATGGTGTTCCAGCTGGCGAGACGCGGAGCTTCTCGCAGACCGTGACGATGCCGGAATGCACCTCGGGCTCGAACGTGCCATTCACGGTCTCGGCGAGCGCACACACTGCGGATTGCGGGGATTCTCAGCCCATCAGCGGCACTTGCCAGGTCCTCTGCAGGAAGCCGGAGGTCAAGATCGAAAAGACGGGACCCACGTCGGTCACTCCAGGGACCACATTCACTTATACACTGAAGGTGACGAACATCGGCGACGTTCCGCTCGAACGGATTCATGTGACCGATGACATCTGCCCGCAGGCCGCCTACCAGGACAACGCGACGCCGACTCCTACATCTGAACCGATCTTGGGCACCCTGGAATCCCGGACGCTTTCGACTGCTCAACCAACACCAGTTGTGTGAACAACGCCGACGTTACCGCCTTCTGCGTCAACGCCCAGGCGACCTCCCACGCGAGCTTCACCACCTCGATTCAGTGCGGAAAGTGCTGGCTCACGGGCGGCGGTCAGTCGTTCGACAGTGATGGCCACCTGCACAGCTACGGCGGCGTGGTCAATCCGGGCTGCAGCCCCACGGCTGCGGGTGGGGGTAACTGGAACGATCTCGACCACACCACAGGGGCGCACTTCAAGGGCGAAACGATCGTAGTGGATGTGTGCGGGAACGTGCCCGGGATTCCGCCGGGCTCGAGCTCGCCCAAGACTCCGTTCAACTTCATCGAGTTCCACGGGACCGGCACGTTCATCAGTGGCCACGGCAACAAGAGGGTCGATGTGTGCTTCAACGGCCACTACGAGGATCGGCACGAGCCGGGTAGCCTGGGGCAAACGGACGACGCCAAGAAGGATCGCTACTTCCTGCGCGTTTACACCGATTGCAACAATCCGGTCGGCTCGACAGTGCTGCTGGTGGACGTGGACGGGAACCCGGGGACCCAGGATCCGGCCACCATCTTCCACGGTAACCTGCAGCTCCACATCAGTGGCTGCGACAAGGCGCCGAGGCCGGGACAGCTGCCGTCCCTGGACGATCCAGCGATCGATCCAATGATTGACGTTTCACCGCTGCCGACGGAGTTGTCGTTCGGGCTGCCTCGGCCGAACCCGACGGGTACGGGCATGACGCTGCAGTACAGCCTGCCCAAGGATGCGCTGGTGTCCGCCAAGGTGTTCGACGTGGCGGGCCGCGTGGTGCGCAACCTCGGGGATGGTCCGGTCGGAGCGGGCGTGCACGTGCTTTCCTGGGATCTCCAGGACGAGTCGGGCCAGCACGTCAGTCCGGGGCTGTTCTTCGTGCGCCTCTCGGTCGACGGCCAGGTCCAGATGCGGCACGTGACGGTGCTGCCGTAACGACGAAGTAGGTACACTAGACTAGGTTAGACACAGGACGACCGCTCTCGCTCCGGCGGGGGCGGTCGTCTCGTTGGCTAGATGCGGGGGCGGGGACTTTCTGCTTGCGCCGCGCTTCGTGGGATGGTTTCCTTAAAGAGGCGCGTGCGAACCTCATCGACCATGCTCCGTTCCCTCCCCTAGATTCCACAATCCAGATCCGCCAAGATACGAGAGAGCAAGGCGTCCCGGAGAATCGCAGATGCTCAAGGTTTCAGCTCGACCTGTGGCAACGGGCGGCTGCCCGGGCTTCGGAGCCATTTTGAGGAATTCAAGGCTTCGCTTCTGGGCGGTTTCCGCCATTCTCCTGGCGCTCGTGTCGCCGCGCCTCGCACAGGCGCAGACCGTCGACCCCGACCTGTGGATCACCAACGGGGTGGTCAACGCCATGGCGACCCTAGGCGACACCCTTTATGTTGGGGGCTCCTTCACCCGCGTCCAACCCGTGACCGGCGGCGGTGTACCCATCGACCTCACCACGGGGGCAGCGGTGACGGGCTTCCCGCGGGTCCATGGCAAGGTATTCGCCGCCATCTCCGACGGTGCAGGTGGCTGGTACGTGGGTGGCGCGTTCGATTCGGTTGGCAGCCAGTCACGTGCGAATGTCGCGCGCATCCTCTCGAATCTCAGCGTAAGCTCATGGGCGCCGCAAGCCGACGATGCCGTGTACTCGCTGGCGCTCTCGGGCGGAATTGTCTACATCGGTGGGGTGTTTCAGCACCTGAGCACGGCTGCTAGGCCCTGGCTCGCCTCGGTGAACGCCACGACCGCTGCCCTCACCTCATGGAATCCACAGAGCGACGGGCCGGTCTACGCCATGGGGATCAGCGGCACTCAGCTCTACGTCAGCGGACTGTTCTTCAACATCGGCCTCCAGCCTCGCAGCTACCTCGCCTCGCTCGACCTCACGACCGGCAACG
>VBJS01000250.1:4706-6470 GCA_005880055.1 Chloroflexota bacterium
GGCGTGGTGTACGTGGGTGGCGATTTCACCTCCCTTGGCCCCACGTTCCTCCTTCGCAACGGCGCCGCTGCCTTCTCCACCTCCACCGGGGCCCTCACCTCGTGGGACCCGAACGTACAGGGCACCGTATACGCCCTCGCGATCAACGGTTCCACGATCTATCTGGGCGGCAGCTTCTTCCAGGTCGGCAATTCTTCGCGGAATAACCTGGCCGCCGTGAACAACACCTCGGGGAACACGACGACCTGGAACCCAAACATAGGCGACATCGTCCTGGCCTTGGCCATGAATGGCACGAACGTTCTTGCAGGCGGTGACTTCTTGACGGCCGGCGCTCAGGCACGTCTGCACCTCGCCTCGATCGACGCGTCAGCCAACGTTCTCGCCTGGGATCCCGGGACTGACAACGAGGTCAACTGCCTTGCCATGAATGGAACGCGTGTGTATGCGGGGGGGAGCTTCAATGCTGTAGGCGGTGTGCTACGAAGGAACTTGGCGGCACTCAATCTGGTAACGGGCCTCCCGACCGCGTGGAATCCGAGTCCCGATCAACCGGTGGATGCTCTGGCAGCCGGCTCCGACGGCACGAGCCTAGCCGTTTACGTCGGCGGACGATTCAGCTCCATTGGCGGCGCCACGCGTCCCAAGCTCGCCCGTGTTGGGCTAGGGGCCGGACTCGCATCCACCATGTGGAACGCCAACTGCGACGGCAACGTGTCGTCGCTCGCCATCTCCAACGGCACCTTGTATGTGGGCGGTGCCTTCAGTCATCTCGGTGGCGCCTCGCGGGCGTTTCTCGGCGCCGTCGGGTTAACCAATGGTGCGGCTACTGCGTGGGCTCCTCAATGCAATGGCGTCGTCAACGCGATCGTCCCGACCTCCGGGGGTGTGTTCGCCGGGGGAGCCTTCACTTCGCCGCGCCTTCGGGTCGCAGAGTACGACGCGTCCGGAGGGCTGATGTCATGGACCGCAAACGCGGATAACGTCGTCTACGCACTCGGAATCATGGGCAACACGCTCTACTTGGGTGGTGATTTCCGCAATGTCGGCGGGCAGCCGCGCTCTAGGTTGGCCGCTGTGAGCACTCTGACGGGCGCGCTCAAGACGTGGAATCCGGGCGCTGACAGCACCGTCCGTGCGATGTCGACGACGCGCGGCTACCTCACCATCGGCGGCTCCTTTGGCACCGTTGCAGGCCAGGTTCGTGGGGGAGCCGCGGCTTTGTACGGTGCAGATGGATCGGGGAACCTGATTGACTGGAGTCCCGCCGTGGTCGGCGACGTGAAGACGCTTCTTCTCTATGGGTCGTTGACTGCGCTGGGTGGATCCTTCGCTTCTGTACGCGGGCTTTCCCGCGCCTTCCTTGCACTCGTCGGCGCCACAGCCGGAACCGTGGACGTACCCAGTGTTCGCAGTATCAACGCCTTCTTCCTGGGACCCGTGACCCCCAATCCAGTTCGAAGTATGGCGCGTGTGAGATTCACGCTCGAACGCCCCGCGCGCGTGTCTCTAGCTCTGTTCGATCTCGCAGGGCGTCGCGTGAGCCGGCCAATGAATGACGCGTTACTTGCCGCCGGCGAACATGAAGCAGCCATCTCGAGCGCCGGGCTAGAGCCGGGGGTTTACTTCCTACGTTTCAAGGCGGATGCGCGAACCGCGACGCGCGGGGTCACCATTGTCCGTTAGAGCAGAGAGTCTAAAGTTTGGCTCCTCTCAACTTTCCGTGGAGCGCCCGCCTGAGTTGACGGCGTAGGCGCTCCGGTT
>VBJS01000012.1:0-10380 GCA_005880055.1 Chloroflexota bacterium
CCGCGTTGTCTGCGGCAGGATTTGACAGCTACCGGGGGAGAGAATCTGGAGGACGCACTCCGCGCGTAGGGAGTGCGATGATCAGTCGGGGCGGAGTTCCGGGGCTTCCGTGGCGTAGGCCTGTTGTCGGCCTTTCACTATTCGCGTTAATCGCTATCTCTTTCCTGCTCGCTGTTTCCAGCGGCTCTGCAGCGCCGGCCCTGACGACCGACAAGGCTGACTACTTCTCCAACGAGACTGCGATCATCACGGGCACCGGCTTCTCGGCCGGCGCCTCGTATGACATCCCCGTCATCCGGCCAAACGGGAGCATCGTGAAGGGCGACGGCTCGTTCACGCCGGGCTGGGACACTGTGGTGGCCAACGGGTCCGGCGGATTTACCTATTCATATAAGCTCGACGGCATCCAGGGAACATATGAGGTACGCGTCTACGCTTCGCCCTGGAACGGCAACACTTCAACGGCGCCGATCACGTCCGTGACGTTCAAGGACGCCGACATCGACTTCACCCAGTGCCGGAACGATTCTGATAACAACAACGTGAAGGACGATTGCGATTGGGTCAACGGCGCCATCAACCAAAACACCGGCGTCTATACCGAAGGAGACGCAGTACCGCAGCGCCTAATACATCGCCTCAGCACCGCCGGCACCTACACTTTTGCCCTCAGCTATGACTTCACGAAAGCCGATGTTTATGCGTACGACTTTCTCACGAATGCCGATGCTACCCAGTCGGGAAGCCTCCTCGCCGAATGCGACGATCTTCCTGCGTTCGTCAGCGCAGCTCAGTGCACCACGATGTTCGGCGCCAACAGTCAGTTCGGTGACATCCCGTCTGACACTTTCGACGCCGTGGCCGCGCGAGAAAACCCGCCGGGCGCGGGCGCTCGCAAGATCAGAGCCGGCTGTTCGGTCGCCTGCGCGGCCGGAGTTACAGTGGCTTTCCCCGACCCGCCGATTGGCCCGACCGACGGCGAACCGGGCGTCGCGCACATGCCAGACAGTGACCCGGACTGCTTCAAGAACTGCGGCACTAGCGACGTCTTCGTAACGGTAACAATTACGACAACGACGGCCGATACTGTTGTGGGTCTCTGGTTCGCCGGGCATCTTTCGGAGTCGCCTGACCCCAGCGGATCGGCGATCGGCTGGGGGACCGGTTGCGGGTCACAACCGACCTGTGGTTCCAGTCAGGTCCCGGGCTCGCCCTTCCACGTCAGCTACGAGTGCCTCGTTGAACCCGGCTCCCCAGACTGCGGCTCCGTGGGCAGCCGCGACAACCAGGTGCAACTGGGCGGCATCTTCCCGCCGGGCTCTATCACGATCGTCAAGGATTCGCTGCCGGACGACCCCCAGGACTTCTCCTTCTCCGGCGATCTGGGCAGCTTCCTACTCGACGATGACGCCGATGGGACGCTACCCAACTCCATGCTTTTCAGCAACCTAACCACAGGAATCTACAACGTGACCGAGGCCCCTGTTCCGCCCGGCTGGGTGAGAACCAATATCACCTGCGACGACCCGGATGGAATGACCACCGTAAATGTTGGCGCGGGCACGGCCAGCATTGAGCTGAACTCCGGCGAGAATATTACCTGCGTATACGAAAACACAAGGCTGGGAACGATCACCCTCTGTAAGGACGTCGTGCCGGACGACGCGACCCTCTGGAACCTTAGCCTGAGCGGGCCGACGCCGGGCTCGGCCAGCAATGTCCCGGACGGCGGCTGCCAGACGTTCACAGACCGGACCCCCGGCGGCTACACCGTCTCGGAGACGACACAGAGCGGATATACGCCCTCGGTCGACTGTCCCGGCAAGGGTTCAGCCTCCGCTTCCTCGTTCAGCTTCACGCTGAACCCGGGCGAGAGCGTGACCTGCACGTTCACGAACACCAAGCAGGCGACGGCCACGCCGACGGCGACGGCATCCCCCACGCCCACGGCGTCTCCTACGCCTACGCCGACGCCCACACCCACTCCGACCCCGACGCCGACGCCCACGCCTACGCCGACACCCACACCGACACCCACCCCGACGCCCACACCGACAACCCCGACGCCTACACCTACACCTACACCTACACCTACGCCGACGCCTACACCTACGCCCACACCAACTCCGACACCAACGCCCACTCCCACACCGACGAAGACGCCGACCCCGACGCCGACACCCACGCCGACACCGTCACCGACACCGACGCAGTCGCCCACGCCTTCGCCGACAGCGATTGCTGGCAGTCAAACGCCGCACGGCGGCACGCCGGTGGCGGTGGGAGGCATCGCCGGCCTGATCAACGACGGCGGAGACACCGGCTCGCCGAGTGCATCAAGGGGCGGGGACGAAGGATCATCGCTGGCCGCAGTGCTGCTCATCGCCTTCGGAGCACTCCTCGCCGCCGGCGGCCTCGCTACGGCGGCCGTGCGGGTCAGGCGAAAGTAAACCTTAAAGAAATCAGGAGCCAGGGGCCATGCCTGGCGCGCATTGCGCCCATGTCATCATGACCGTCGAGCCTCCGGCCTACGCCGAACCGCGTCTCTCGGGAAGGGATTCTGTGGTGGGGCCGGGAGGACGACCGTGTGCCGGCCGCCCTCGCTGCGCTAACCGCCCCACGCCGCCTCCCGGCGTGGGTACGTTTTAGCCGGCCGGGCGGATGTTCTGGTTCAGGCGGAACAGGTTTCCCGGGTCGTATTTCGCCTTTATCTTCGCCAGCCGCGAGTAGTTATCGCCGTAGCTGGCCGCCACACGATCCTCGCCTTCGTCCATGATGAAGTTGACGTAGGCGCCGCCGGCCGAATATGGGTGCAGCGCCGACCAGTAATCGCGCACCCATTCCGTCTGTTTCGGCGTTTCCGAGGGATCCGTGTAGGTCGCGAAGATCACGTGGACGAAGTTTGCGTGACGGTAGCTCCAGGCGGTCTCATCGCTTGGCACCTTCTTGACAGCGCCGCTGATCGTGAAGGTGTGGGCGCCTGAGAAGACGTTGGGAACACCCGGTCCGAACTTTGCGTGTGCCTGCACGATCTCATCTCCCAGCGTCTCCACGAAGTCTGCCTTCCAGTAGTTCAGCATGCCCGGAGGTGATATCGGATCGAACATGGTCTGCAGCATCGGGTACCGCATTGGCGCCAGGAACTCGAACGCCGGCGGGCCGAACTCGCGCAGAGGCTTCACCGCGCCCTCACCTTTTTCCGACGGGCCCGCCCAGCACACCACCGCCCCGCACATGTTCTTGTTATGCAACGGCTCGGGGAACGGCGGGCCGGGAGGCACGACGAGAAAGGCGAAGATGGCGTTCAAATCCTCGGGCGCGTTTGTAATGAACTCCCCGTAGAATTTCATCGCATCGGCGGCCTTCTCCAGCGGCCACAGAATGGCGCCGGCATAGACGGTGCTCACCTCGTGCAGCCTGAACTCGAACGAGGTTACCACCCCGAAGTTGCCTCCACCTCCTCGCAAGGCCCAGAAAAGATCGCTGTTCTCCTTCTCGTTCGCAACTACAAAGCTGCCGTCCGCCGTAACGACATCCGCGGAGAGATAGTTGTCGCAGGACAGCCCGCACTTGCGTGTGAGGTGACCCAGGCCGCCGCCCAGGCTCAGGCCGCCGACACCCGTGGTGGACACAACACCGCCGGGTGTGGCGAGACCGAAGGCGTGGGTGGCATGGTCCATGTCGCCCCAGGTGCAACCGCCGCCGACGCGGGCGGTCCGCCTTTCTGGGTCTACCCTCACTCCCTTCATCAAAGAGAGGTCGATTACCAGGCCGTCATCATTTGTGCCGAATCCCGCAACTCCGTGGCCGCCGCCGCGCACGGCTAGCGACAGCCCCTCGTCGCGCGCGAATTTCACCGAGGCGATGACGTCGGCAGCGTCGAGCGGCCTCGCGATTGCCCGCGGATGCCGGTCGATCATGCCGTTGAAGATGCGGCGGGCCGTTTCGTATTCCGCATCTGAGGCCTGAATGACGGGCCCGCGTAGCATCGCTTTCAACCCCTCGACACTTGTCTCAGTAACCATGCGGCACCTCCTGTTTGCAGCCTTTCGGGCGTTTGCGCGACAAAAATATATCCCGCCCGCTGGGCGCCTTCAACCCCAGCGGCGCGCGGCGGGAAATCCTGGTGGGCGATGAAGGACTCGAACCTTCGACCTTCTCTGTGTAAGAGAGACGCTCTAACCAGCTGAGCTAATCGCCCACGCCTGCGATTTTACCAAACAAACCCGCCGCCATCAGTGCGGCCTTACACCGGCGGCCGGAAATACAGTAGTGCGCACGGCTCGAGCGAAGGCCGGGAGTTTCGGCACATCTAACGCCAGCACGATGACGGCCAGCGCGCTGTAAACGATCGCGAAGGCCAGCCGAATCTCGCGGTCGGTGAAGAAGAACTGGGTGAGGAAAAGGGCGCCCAGCAGCGCTGCTTCCCATCTGCCCATGCTAAGGCTGACCAGGATCGCCACGGCGAAGAGCGATTGAGCCGCTGTGAGGAAGACCTCGTCCGACTGCCTGGCATCGAAGCCCAGGGGACTGAAGGTGCCGCCGGAGATGCTATAGGCCAGGGGCAGGCTGCCGATGAGCAGCGTCCACTGGTTGACTTTGGACGAGATCAGGATCGTCATCCCGGCGTCGTGCCGCCCGCGCAGCGCCAGGAGGCCCGCCAGGATGAACTCCGGTGACTCGGAGGCGAGTGGCGCCACCCACTGGACGAGGACGAACTGATCGATGCCCGCGCTTTTGCCTGTATCGACCAGGCTGTTGGCGAAGGGCTCGGCGGCGGCAAAGATCACAGTCGCGGCGTAAACGAAGATGCTGATGACCAAGGCTCTGCGAGGCAGTCGAGCCAGTGCCGCGATTGCGGCGGCCGGGCCCACAAAGACGCGCTCCTCCTCCGGCGGCGTCCTCGACGAGATGTACATGTAGGCAGCGAACAGCGAGAACATGACGGCCGTATCGAGCAGCGACAGGTGGCCGCGAAGGGGGATCGTAAAGCTGTAGAGCGTGGCGATCCCCAGGAAGAGTATGCCCGGCGCGTTACCGGCGATCACCGGCATGTCCTTCCGGCGCGTGCGCAGGTAAAACACGAGGAAGATAGCGGGCCAGGCAAGGCCGACAAGCAGGCGGTTGCCGCCGGTCATGTTCGCCACAGCGAAATGCGCGTGCTCCGGGGTGCTGTGCGCCGTCCAGGCGAAGTAGAGGTCGACAGCGTATTCCGGGAGGACGGCGATGAGCGCCAGGGCGACGAGTGCAAGGCCGGCAGAGACCTCGGTCTCCGCCACCTCGGATGCCCAGGTGAGGAGGGTGGCGGCGGCGAAGATACCGGCGCCGAAGATGACGGCGTTTACTGGATCAGGCAACCCCGGATCGGCGAGGCCTGTCACGTCCAGCACGCGCAGCACGGGCGCGGGGAGCGCCGCCAGCGCCGTGACCACGATCATCGCCCACTCGCGGACGAGTGTGCGGCTGATCTCCTGGATTGGGACGGCGGCCACCAGTTCGCGATCCGAGGGGCGCATGCTACAGACGCCAGTATACAGGCGGCCCTGTGCCTTGGGCCGTGGCGATTAGGGTCAGACAGATATCGGACGCCTCGCTGTCTTAACCGATATGGCGCTTTTGACACCCTTCCGCTGCTGACGCTACACTGCCGCTAGGCATCTCCTGAAGGACGGTAGGATTCGTGAGCGGACCAAACGGTAGCGCCAGCAAGGATGATTGGCTGGAAGGCCCCTACCGCCGAACCGTGGAGAAATCGCCGGAGCGCGATTACCCTTTCGACAACTCAGACGGCGCCCCGGTTGACCCCGTATACGCGCCCGATGACCAGAACGGCTGGGATTACCTACAGCAACTCGGCTTCCCCGGAGAGTTCCCCTTCACGCGCGGGGTCCAGCCGACGATGTACCGGGGACGCCTCTGGACCATGCGCCAGTACGCCGGATTCGGCGACGCTGAGGAGTCTAACGCCCGTTATCGTTACCTACTAGAGCAGGGTCAGACCGGCCTCTCCGTAGCCTTCGACCTGCCCACTCAAATCGGCTACGACTCCGACCACCCCATGGCCGAGGGCGAGGTGGGCAAGGTGGGTGTCGCGATCGCTTCACTCGCTGACATGGAACTTCTGATGAAGGACATCCCGCTGGAAAAGGTCACAACTTCCATGACCATCAACGCCACCGGCGCAATGCTGCTGGCCTTCTACGTGGCCATGGCCAAGAAGCAGGGCGCGGACCTCTCCAAAGTAGGCGGCACAACGCAGAACGATATCCTAAAGGAGTACATTGCCCGCGGCACGTATATCTTCCCGCCCGAAGGCTCGCTGCGCCTGATTACGGACGTCTTCGCCTGGTGCAAGGAGAACCTGCCGGCGTGGAACACGATAAGCATCAGCGGCTACCATATGCGTGAGGCCGGCTGCACCGCCGTCCAGGAGGTGGCCTTCACCTTCGCCAACGCCATTGCCTACGTGGACGCAGCGCTGAAGGCCGGGCTCGAGTTCGATGCTTTCGCTCCCCGTCTTTCGTTCTTCTTCGCGTCATTCACTAATCTGATCGAGGAGGTCGCCAAGTTCCGGGCGGCGCGTCGCATGTGGGCCCGTATGGCCAAAGAGCGCTTCGGCGCGAAAGACCCACGCTCCATGATGCTGCGCTTCCACACCCAGACCGGTGGTTCCACCCTCACCGCGCAGCAGCCGGAGAACAACATCATCCGCACCGCCATCCAGGCGCTGGCCGCCGTGCTGGGTGGGACGCAGTCCTTGCACACCAACTCCATGGACGAGGCGCTGGCGCTGCCGACCGAAAAGGCGGTGCAAATCGCCCTTCGCACACAGCAGGTGATCGGCTATGAGTCCGGCGTCGCCGATGTCATCGACCCGCTGGCCGGCTCCTATTACCTGGAGAAGCTGACAGACCGCATTGAAGAAGAAGCCACCAAGTATCTCAACCGCATCGACGATATGGGCGGCGCCTTGCCTGCCATCGAGATGGGCTATCAGCAGCGCGAGATACAGGAAGCGTCTTACCGTTACCAGATGTCCGTCGACAACGGCCACCGAACGGTCGTTGGCGTCAACCAGTTCCGCACCGACGAGGAGGAGCGCCCAGACATCCTGCGCGTCCGCCAGGAGGTGGTGAGGCGTCAGATAGAACGTCTGAACCGGGTACGGGCTGAGCGTGACAACGGCCGGGCCGAGCAGCTGCTCGCGTATCTGGACGAGACAGCCCGCGGCGAAGCCAATCTCATGCCCGTCCTCATTGAATGTGTCGAGAACTATGTGACAATCGGCGAGATCTGCCGCGTCCTGCGCGGCGTATTCGGCGAGCAGCGCGAGTTCATGGTGTTCTAGACGGCATAGGCTCGCACTGCCGCCCGGCGAGAGGGGCGTTATGAACGACAAGCCGGATGCCGTAGGCCGACTACGAGGAGCATACAAAGACCTGCAGCTGGCCATCCGCGATATCGCTGAGGAGAGGCTCAGCGAGGTGTGGTTCGGAGAATGGTCGACGAAGGACATGATGGCACACCTTGCCTCTCGCGATGAGATGGCAGTGGAGGACGTCAAACGCGTCGGTAGGGGCCATATCCCTTGCCTCGCCGCCTTCAAAGTGCAGGACGCCGACCGGCTCAATGAGTTCCTGCTGGCGCCGCGCCGCCGCTGGCCGCTAGTCCAGGTGCGCTTCGAGTCGGAGCTTTACCATGAGCGGCTCATTGAGGCCCTGAATGCTCTGCCGGAGAGCATGTTCCAACCCGGCCAGGCCGTGTACACTTACTGCGCCGCGGCCGCCGCGCATTATCGTGAGCATGCGCAGCAGATCAAGGACTGGTATCACGTGACGGCCTACGGCGGAAAGGAGCCGGACCAATGGGCCGGGAGGAGCTTATCCACGAACTGAACGAGGGCTTCGATGCTCTGGCCGCTTCGATGGAAGGCCTGAACGATGAGCAGTTGACCCAGCACTGGTACGGTGATTGGGGCGTCCGCGAAATCGCCGCGCACGTCGCCGGCTGGCACTGGGAGATGGAACAGGCGCTCATGCGCATCGCCAGGGGAGAGCGGCCCGTGCCCGAAGGTGTGGACTACAACGACGCCGACGCCTGGAACGCCAAGTTCGCCGCCGGTGTCGCCGATATGGGACCCGATGAGGTCGTGGAAGACCTGCGCGCTAGCAAAGAGGCGTTCGTCGCCGCCGCCCGCAGGGTCCCCGAAGACCGCTTCGAGGAAGGCCGGGCCGCCAACCGCATCCTGCATACGTCGGCCATCGATCATTACCAGGAGCACGAGCCACCGATACGCGAGTGGCGGCAGCGCGAGGGCATATGAGAGAAGCGGGCCCCCGCCAGGAGCTGGTCGCCGGGTTCGGCGAAGCGGGCGCCGAGGTGCATCGCGCCGTCGAAGGGCTTCCCGAAGAAGAGATGTCGCGCCCGGCGATTGACGGCTGGTCCGTGAAGGACCACCTCATCCACATGACCGTCTGGCACGAGTTCCGTTTCCAGGAGATCAGCCGCATCGCACGCGGCGGGCAGTCGGCCTACCTGGTCTTGCCTCCAGAGCAGATTGATGACCTGAACGAGCGGCTTGTCGCCTGGCGCCGCCACCTGCCGGCCTCACAGGCGCTCGCAGACCTCGACTTCGCACGCTCGCTCGTCATCGAGGCGATCAACGGCGCGCCTGATGACGCGCTGCGCGACGAGCGCTACGGAGAGGTGGGCCTGCACGGCGGGATCGAGCACGACCTGGAACACGCGGATACGATTCGCAAGTGGCGCGAGAAGACGGGGTTGTGATGGCACGTTTGAGTCGCACTCTACCGCAGCCCAAGGACGCAGTACTCTCAGCGCTACAGCAGGTGATCGCCCGACGGAAGTGGACAATTGACGAAGCCGACCCGGACCATTCTTACCTGCGGTTCCATACCGGGTTAAGCATCTGGACCTGGTCGGGCCAAAAGGTTGGAGTCTCCCTGACGACTGTGCCAGAGGGTACGCGGCTCGATGTCGACACAGACATTCGGCGGACCGGATTCAGCCTCGTCCAATTTGTCGATTGGGGGGAAGGACGCCGGATAGCCAAGCGAGCTCTGTCAGAGACCTGCGAGGAGCTAGGCATGGGGAAGGTGGTTATCGGTGACTCATAGATTGTGGCGGAGCCAGGCAGAATGATCGAGAAGATCCACCATATTGGAATCGCCGTCCACAGCTTGGACGAGGCGCTCAAGTTCTACCGGGACACGTTCGGACTGCATGTACACGCGCAGGACACCGTGCAGGACCAGGGCGTGAAGGCAGCGCTGCTCACGATCGGCAGCAGCGAGATCGAACTGCTGGAGCCGCTCTCGCCGGAGTCCGCGGTTGGACGGTTCCTGGCCCGCAAGGGCGAAGGCCTGCACCACATCTGCTTCCAGACACCGGATGTTGACGGCGATCTCCAGGCGCTCAAGGAAAAGAGCGTCGAGCTAGTGGACCAGCAGCCCAGGCGCGGCATCGCCGGCATGATCTGCTTCTTGCACCCAAAGGCCAGCCGCGGCGTACTGGTGGAGCTCGCGACGCCAATGGAGATGTACAAGGCCCCAGAATGACGGAAGAACACCACCTCCCGATAGATCTGCCGGGAACGGAAGCGCTCGGCGAAGCGCGCGCCCTCAGCGAGGAAACAGCCGCCAGGCTCGTCCGCCTGTTCGAGTCCAGCCGGCCTGTACGCACCATCCGCGGCAGTCAGGTGGCCTCCGGGTTCGTCGGCGCCGTCGGCCTTGCGCTTTTCGTGCTGGGCATCGAGCGGGCCTCCGAGGACATACCAGTCCTCGATAACGCCTGGGGATCAATCATCGTAGGGCTCATCCTGCTGGCAACGGCGGGCGCCCTGTTGCGCAGGCTGTCCGAATGAGCGCAAGCGAAGAGGCGTCGTGAAGGTCAAGAAGCTGGACCACGTCATCATTGCAACAGAGGACCTGCAGAACGCGATCGAGCTCTGGGACCGAAACGTTGGGCTGAAGCCGGACACTTCGCTCGACCATCCGCTGGGTGCCGGCTTCAAGGCTGCCCGCCTGCCGATCGGAGATGCGTTTCTGGAACTGGTCCAGCCCGAACAGCCGGAAGGCCGCTTCTACGAGCAGGTGAAGGAGCGCGGCGAGGGCCTCTTTTCCATCAGCGTGGAGGTTGATGACCTAGACGAGGCCGTCGCCTACCTACGCGGCAAAGACATCAAAGTCTCCGAGCCCGAGGCCAGCATCTGGCCCGGCGCGCGCCTCGCCCGCATCAACCATGAGTACACGCACGGCGTCTCCATCCAGCTGATCGAGCGCAGATAGCGTACGCGCGAAGCTCCAGACCGGCTTGAACGCTGGTAGGCTAACCGCTTTATCCTTACGTGCTGGCCCCGTT
>VBJS01000012.1:10386-21357 GCA_005880055.1 Chloroflexota bacterium
CGAGGGGGCGTCGGGCACCGCACCGTGGATGCTGAGGGCGCACCGCCGCTTGCGCGGAAATGCCAACAGGCATCGTCACCAGCGGCCAGCTCGCAACGCTGACGCTTCCCGACCTGCTGCTATAATCCTCCTCACAGGAGGTCGCCCCTCAAATGACTCAGGAACGCAAGGTAAAGATCGTTATCGCCAAGCCCGGCCTCGATGGACATGACCGCGGCGCCAAAGTCGTCGCCAGAGCCCTCCGCGACGCCGGCTTCGAGGTCGTCTATACGGGCATCCGGCAGACGCCGGAGATGATCGCTGAGACGGCACTTCAGGAGGACGCGGATGTCATCGGGCTCTCCATCCTCTCCGGCGCACACCTGGAGCTGTTCCCACGAGTCGTGGAAGAGTTGAAGAAGCGGGGGATCGACGATGTGGTCCTCTTCGGTGGGGGGATCATCCCGCATGAGGACCTGCCACAGCTCGAGAAGATGGGATTCAAGGGGATCTTCGGCCCCGGCTCCTCTACGCTCGATATCATCGACTGGGTGCGCAAGAACGCACCCGCCCGGGGCGCCGCCAGCCGCTCGTGACATCGGAAGCGCAGCGCCTGCTAGACGGCGACCGCCGCGCCCTCACCCGCGTGCTCACGTACGTCGAGAACGGGTATGCGGAGGGCGATGAGGCGCTCCGCGAGCTGTTCTCGCATAGCGGTCGCGCACATATTGTCGGCATTACCGGCTCCACAGGTTCTGGCAAGAGTACGCTTGCCGGTGCTATGGCCCGAGAGTACCGGAAACGAGGGCGCACAGTTGGCATAGTGGCGGTGGACCCGACCAGCCCGTTCACGCACGGCGCCATCCTGGGAGACCGGATCCGGATGCAGGACCTGACCTCCGATCCGGAAGTCTTCATCCGAAGCATGGCCACGCGCGGAGCGTTGGGCGGCTTGGCCGCCGCCACTGGAGACGTTGTGACGGTGCTCGATGCGGCGGGGAAGGACGTCATTCTGGTGGAAACCGTCGGCGCCGGGCAGGATGAGGTGGAGATCGCCGATACGGCTCACACGACAATAGTGATCAACGTGCCCGGCGCGGGTGATGACATGCAGGCGATAAAGGCAGGCATCCTGGAAATCGCGGACATCCTCGTCGTCAACAAGGCGGACCAGCCGGGTGCCGAGAGCGTCTACAAGCAGCTCCATATCTACACGGACCTCCAACGGCGCGAAGGCTGGAACGTACCAATCCTGAAGACGATCGCGCACAAGGAGCAGGGTATCGCCGAGTTACTCGACGAGGTGGACCATCATCGCGAATACCTGGCGCAGTCCGGCCGGCTCGAAGAGATGGGACGCCATCGGGCGCGACGGCAGCTGCTGGCTCTCGCCCGCACGATGCTTCTCGCCCGCGTCCTGGACGGCGACCGCGGCGCCGCCCGCGTCGAAGAGCTGGTCGAATCCATCGCCGAGCGGGAGATAGACCCGCATACCGCGGCCGAGCGCCTGATCAGCGGGCGTTAGTCACGGCGTCAGTCGCCTCGCCGGAGAGAGCGGTGGGCGCCCGCTAACTGACCGGCTGCCCGATGGCGGGACAGGGCTGCGTCTGGGAAACAGCAAGGCCCGCCACAAAGCGAAGGACTTTTAGCGCATCCACTGAGGTAATCGCGCCGTTGCAGTCTGCATCTCCCCACTTCGGCGGCAGATTTGTTCCCGGTGGAGGACATGGCTGGTTTTGGGTGACGTCCAGTCCGGCCACGTAGCGTAGGAGCCGTAGCGCATCAATGGAGTTCACGTGCCCGCTGCAATCGATGTCGCCCTGGGTTAGCGGCGGAGGTGTGATACCTGTTACCTGCAGGCAACTGGAGAACTCAGAGGTGTTGCCGCTGGCGTCGGTCGCCGTCCCGCTCACCCAGTAGCCCGCCGCGACGATAGGAGGGAAGGTCTGGTTGAAGCCTGCGCTGCCGGTCCCGGATGTTTGGACATTTAGAGAACCAAGCAACGTCTTACCTTCGCCGTTGCCAGATGGATCACAGGCGTTGCCGGAGAAGAATTGGATCGTGAAGCTGGATCCCGGCGTGCTGTTCAGGTTACCGGTTACCGTCGTCCCTGAATTCGTACTCTGCACGGTGCTCAAAACCGGAAAGTTCTGCAGGTTGTTGGCGCCTGAATCGCCGTCACCCGCGTCATTCGGCGTGAGGCCGTCGAACCCCAGATCGATGCCGAGCGAGGCGTTGGAGAAGATCGAATTCGAAAGAATTGAATCCCCGGTACCCGAGTCAATCAGCACGCCGTTGCCGCCGTTAAAGGCGATAACGTTCCCTGCCGCGGAGAGCGACCCGCCGATGATGTTATTGCTGGCCGAGCCGCCTACGCGCACGCCGTCGAAGGCGTTGGCCAGAGGGGCGGTGCCGGCAGGGTTCGTGCCGATGAAGTTGCCCTGAACTGTGTTACCCGTCGCGCCGAGTCCCGAAATGAATACCCCCGCGTCGTTGTCGGAGATCACGTTGGCGGCGCCCACGTCCGTTCCGCCGATGCTGTTGCCCGGGGCGCCGTTAATGAAAACGCCGTAGAGCACGTTGCCCAGGCCGGCGCCCCCGCTGATGTCCGTGCCAATGCGGTTTCCCTTTACGATGTTTCCCGTTGCGCCCAGGTCCAGGATTTCCACGCCCATCGCGCCGTTCGCCGATACGATATTGGCGGCGCCTGCCGATGAGCCGCCGATTATATTTGCAGGAGCGCCGGTAACGACAATACCATCGGCGCCGTTACCCACGGCTACCGTCCCGCCTGCGTCGAGCCCCACTATGTTCCCCTGGACCACCACCCCGCTGGCCGTGCTCCCAAAGATCTCCACACCCCTGCCGCCGTTCCCAGAGATCACGTTCCGAGCGCCCGCCGTCGTCCCGCCGATGGTCACACCCGGAGCGCCGAATATGAAGACGCCGTCTGACGAGTTCCCCAGCGCTCGCGCGCCGGTGATGTCAGTCCCGATGTAATTCCCCTTCACTTGGTTGCCGGTGGCGCCGCTCCCCTGGATCACTATCCCATTGGTGATGAAGCGAGCGCCGTTGGCGGCAATGACGTTGCGGGCGCTCGCCGTGGTGCCTCCCACCAAAGTGTTTACGGCCGAGTTCAACTTAATCCCGTCCTGGCCGTTGCCCCGCGCCAGCATTCCAGTCGCGTCGGTGCCAATCAGGTTGCCCTGTATGACGGTGCCTGATGAGGCGCCGCCGCTGATCTCTATTCCCGCCACAATATTGCTGGAGATGACGTTTGAAGATCCGGAGGCTGTGCCGCCGATAACGTTATTCTTCGCGTCACTCACGAGGATGCCGTCTCCGACGCTCAGCGTCGTATTGCCGTTTGGGCGGGCCGTGGCACCGCTCGCGTCGATCCCGATATAGTTGCCCTGTATCACGTTGCCATCGGACAGGACCTGTATCCCGTTGCGGCCGTTGCCTGCGATCACGTTCCGGCTCCCGACGACGCTTCCGCCTATCGTATTGCCGCCACCTCCGGCTATGAACAGCCCATCGTAGTTGTTACCGATGCCTGTTCCTCCGACACCATTCGCAGTTGTCCCGATGTAGTTACCCTCGATTAGATTGCCGGTCGCTTCGGTTCCCTGGAAACGGACGCCGCGGCCCCCATTGGCTGCGATAACGTTACGGGCCTCGGCCGTTGTCCCCCCGATCGTGTTCCCCGGAGCGCGGTCCAGCATCACCCCGTCGGAGTCATTGCCCGCCACGGAGTCGCCGCTTATCGTCGTCCCGATGTAGTTGCCTTCCACCCGGTTGCCGGTGGCGCCGCTATTCTGAATGTAAACGCCCTGGGAGCCGTTTCCGGAGATCAGATTGCGAGAGCCCGAAGCCGTCCCACCGATCAAATTGTTCGGCGCATCTTTGAGGAGGACGCCGTTCCCGCCGTTACCCCGGTCGATTGCTCCGGTAGCATCCAGACCGATGAAGTTGCCCTTCACCACGTTAGTTGTCGCCGCGCTGCCGGAAATCTGCACGCCATTTCCCTTGTTTCCAGCAATGACGTTGCGCTCAGCGACGCTCGTGCCGCCGATCGTGTTATTCGGGGCATTATCGATGCGGACGCCGTCTGCGGTGTTGCCCAGGGTATTCTGGAAGGGGCTGGCATCCGGGGTGCTGCCCGTGGCCGTGGTCCCAATGTAGTTGCCGACGACCAGGTTTGCCGTCGCCGCCGGGCCGCTGATGTTCACGCCGTCCGGCGTCGGCGCGCCATCCGGCGTGGGACACCCGCGGCCGTTTCCGCCTATAAGGTTACGTGCTGCCGGAGCGGTCCCGCCGATCAGATTATTGGGGACGCCGTTCAGGTATACACCCCTGCTGCCGTTACCGAGCTCATCGCCACTGCAATCATTGTCCGGAGGGGGAGGAGGGGCGGCTGTTGCGCTGAGCAGCCCCGTGGGATCAGTACCAATAAAGTTTCCCTGGACGGTGTTGCCGCCGTTCTGCTGGAACTCCAGCCCATCGCCGCCTAAGTAAAAGTCGTTGATAACTAGCCCCCGCTCCCACCTGGTAACCGCTTAGCTGTATCCGGAGGACCGCGTTAATCGCCTGCCCCATCGGATTCGTGTTTGCGCTGGCGCCCGGTTGACTGTAGCCGTTTATGACGACTGGGCTGGCGACGGTCGGCAGGGCCGAGGCCGGTACTATCGTCTGAACGCCTGTGCCCGGGATGTTGAAATTGATCGTATCGGTGTCCGGCGTCTGGTTCGCTTCCTCAATGGCCGCGCGTAGCGTGCAAACGTGGGAGAGTGGGCCCGGAGGCGCCGTATCGCAGAATCCGTCGCCGTGGTTGCCGTCGCCGGTGTTGTCTGTGGAGTTAACCACAAAGGTCTGACTAACGGCATCGACTCGCCCGGCGCCGGCCCCTATCGCGGCCGTAAGCGACAGGGCAATCAATAGCAGTGTTATGTACTTCAAGAGGCTCCCCCGGTTTTCCGTCTATTCCCCGGTATTAGCGCCTATTATAACCGGTCGGCTGCCAAATCCATTACGGCAGCCGCGACGTTGAAGACGCGCATAAAGAAGACCTGAGGGTGAGCCTGGGTGTCATGGCGCTCCGCCCCTCAGTTCCTTGCGTTGGACCCACCGTATCCCCTCCGGCGTGACTACCAGCAGATCAATGGCACCGCCAACAGAGGGGAAGCGCGGTTCGAACCGCATCGTGTCGATCGTTGTTCGGATCAGGTGCGCCGCGTAGTCGACAGCGTCCTGCAGGGGCATCGCCGGGAAGAGCGGCAGGTGGTTCGGGTCGATCAGCCGGTTCGCCACCAGCGTGTCTCCGGCCCGCGTGATCCCGAACTGCACATTCCCGTGTTCGTCAGCGTTCACTCGCCGCATTCCCGGCTCGCGCACGGTGTGGCCCACCAGCACATACGGCACGCTCGCCCTGTTCTCCACCCGATAGCCGCACAGGTGATAGCCTACGGCCACACCGGGGAAGTTCTTCTGGAAGTAATCCAGGAACTTCTCGCCCACCGTCATCACGTCATCCTCCTGCGTGACCGCCTCCTCTTCGAAGCGGTGAACATGGCTGTCCGCCGGCTGGTTGTTGATGATTCCCGCGTCGTAGATGCTGATCCCAACGGCCGCGCGCCGCAGCTCCACTACCTTGTAGGCGTTGTCGGAAAGTACTAACTGCTGTTGGATCAGCGTTTTCTGCTCGCCTTCGGCCCGCTCTTCGCTGCGCTGCACGCTCATCCGAGAATCGGCGGCCATCACGATGCCGCTGGGAACGTAAACTGTAACCACGAGTGACACGGTTCGCCTCGCAGCGCATCGTAGCTGAACATCAGACGGGAAGCCAGAGCGCGCCTTTCACGGTGCTATAATTTGCGGTGGGTCGGCCCTGCGCCGGCTCATGTCTTATATGGACGACGCCATATCGATCATCCTGCGCCTGGTGCTGGTGCTGGCGCTCGTGCTCTTTAACGGCATGTTCGTCGCCGCAGAGTTCTCAATCATCACCGCCCGGCGCGCCCGGTTGGAAACGCTTGCCGGAGAGGGCAATGCACTGGCTGGACTGGTGCTCCGGGCGAGCAAGGACATTCGGAATTACCTTGCCGCCACCCAGCTGGGCATTACGATGGCCAGCATCGGCCTGGGTTTCGTAGGCGAGCCGGTGATGGCCGACATAATCGAGCCGGCTTTTAGCTTCTTGCCCGCAGAGGGCAGGGGCCCGGCGGCACACACGGTAGCCGTGCCTGTGGCCTTCGCCGCTATCACTGCATTGACCATTGTGCTGGGCGAGCTAGCGCCAAAAACGATCGCATTGTGGAACCCGGAGCGCGTCGCCTTCGTCACGACGCCTGTCACGGAAGCCTTCCGTTACGTCTTTTGGCCGGCAATCTGGCTCCTGAACCGCGTCGCGAATTTGATCCTGAGGCCTTTCGGGCTGATCACTGTGCAGGGAGGCGCCCATAGTGTCCACTCCGCCGAGGAGATCAACCTGCTCGTCTCCCAGAGCGCCGAGGCGGGCGCCCTGGAGGCCGAAGAGGCGGAGCTCCTCGCCAGCGTATTCAGCTTCGGCGACCGCCGCGTCAACGAGGTGATGGTTCCTCGCACCGAGGTTGTCTGGCTGGAAAAGACGGCAACGGTCGCCGATTTCTACCAGACGTTTGCCACCACTCCCCACTCTCGCTTCCCAGTCTATGAGGGCAGCCAGGACAACGTGGTGGGCATCGTTGGGATCAAGGACGTGTTGCGCGGGATCGCAGAGCGCCAGCTGGACAACGAGTCGCCGGTGGAACTCGCGATGCGGCCGGCCATGTTCGTCCCGGAAACGAAGTTCGTCGGCGCCCTCTTCTTCGAGATGCAGCAGGCGGGACACCAGATGGCCGTGGTCGTTGACGAATACGGCGGTACCGCCGGCCTGGTTACGCTGGAGATGCTGTTGGAGGAGCTGGTCGGCTATGTCAGCGACGAGCTGCGGCGCCACGAGGAAGAGTTTGTCACTGTCGACGAGCGCACCCTCCAGATAGACGCGGGCATGAGTATCAATGACGCCAACGAAGAGCTGGAACTGGACCTGCCGGAAGGTGATTACGAGACGGTTGCCGGATTCGTCCTGAGCCACCTGGGCCGGATACCGCGCGAAGGCGAGCAGTTTACATATAACGGCCTGCGTTTCGCCGTCACTAAAGTCCTCGGCCGCAAGGTGGAAGAGGTCCGGGTTACGCGGCTCTAGCGTGAAAGCACAACGCCTCCGCTTCCGCTACCGAGTTACGGAAAACGCGCTATCTCTGGGGAATCGAGATATCGTCCGGGCCTGGGAGTCGGCAGTCCAGGCGGCCGGATTCAATCTCGCTTATTCGGAGGGCAAGCGCGCCGCTCCGCAGATCGCCATCGCGGCGCCTCTGCCGCTCGGGGTCACCTCCGGCTGCGAGTTGGCGGAACTGTTCCTCGCTGAATTTGCAAATCCAGAGGCCGTGCTTGCCGCGGTCGCGGCCAGTATGGCGTCGGGCATTCAGCCGTTCTCCGTCGAAGAGGCCGGCCTTAGCGCGCCGTCGCTCCAGTCCCGACTCCGCTGGGCTGAATACGAGGTTCAGCTGCCCGCCGAAGGGCTGGACCTCCAGAAACCCTGGCGCGCAGTCGATCATCTGCTGAACGCCAAGACCTGGGCTGCCGAGTACCGGCGCGAGACAAAAGTGCGGCTCTATGACCTTCGGCCCCTGGTGCTGGATATACAGATTAAGGGCCAGGACGCGGACTGCCTGCTACTCAACATGCGCCTCCGCGCTGAACCTGATCTGACCGGCCGCGCCGATCAGGTGATTCTCGCTCTCGGCTTGCCGCCTGCTTCCCGGATCCACCGGCGCTGCCTTTACCTGGGGGAGGTATCGCCCGCCGTTCTCGCGTTTCGCCGCGCCGGCCAGCCTGACGAGGCCTGACCCGAAGCGGTCCATCGACGGACTCGTCGCCGCTCGCGTATCCTCAACCTCGTGATCCTTCATCTCGTCCGCCACGGCGAGACAGAAGCGAACCGCCTTGGGCTCGCGCTGGGTCGCGCGGACGTGCCGCTCAACAAGCACGGCCTCTGGCAGGCAGCCCGCCTCGCGGAGGTCCTGGGCGCAGAGCCGCTGGCGGCCGTATACAGCAGCCCTCTCCAGCGCGCCCTCCTGACGGCAGACGCAATTGCAGGACCGCACGAGCTAAAGGTGCGGCAGCGCCCCGGCCTCATTGAGATGGACATCGGCGAAACCGACGGGCTTTCGTTCAGTGAAGTTCGCAGCCGTTTCCCGGGCCTGCTCGAGACCTGGGTCAGCCCAGAGGGTCCGGACAAACCAATGCCGGGCGGCGAGCGGCTAGCAGACGTCGGGACGCGTGCCTGGGATTTCCTGCAGTCGCTCGCAGGGCAGCATAGCGACGAAACAGTTTGCGCGGTCACGCACAACTTCGTGATCCTCTCCGTGCTCACCCGCGCCCTCGGTATAGAGCTCACGCAGTTTCGTAGGCTCCGCCACGTCACGGCCGCGATCAGCACGCTGGAATCGAGGGAGCATGGTATTAGGGTCCGCCGGCTCAACGATGTGTGCCACCTCGCCGCTAACCTTTAGCGGCCGGCCGGCGTTTTGCTAATTGCCTTTCCACGCCTCTTCGGGTTAGGATGGATTGGATAAGATGCCTAAGCGTTTATCTAGAATGTCTCCGGCGCGAGTAGTATTGTTAATTACCGCGGTCATTGCGCTCTATTTCCTGGTCACCGCCGGCCTCAATGCCGTCCGTGCGCATCAGCTCCGGCAGGAGCAGGACCGGCTTCAAGAGGACGTGCAGGACCTCCGCGCTCGCTACCAGCGCCTGCAAGCCCTCAAGCAGTACCTGAATTCAGACGAGTATATTGAGTCGACCGCCCGCAACGAGCTGGGCCTCGTGCACAAGGGCGAGACAGGCTTCATCGCGATCTCCACGGTTCCCTCTCCCACCCCGGCGCCCGGCCAGGAACAGCCCGCCCTCTGGTGGGACGCCCTCATCCGCTAATCGCGGCGCGCTACAATCGACTCGGCACAGAGTACCGGCGTATGGCTACTGAGCGTGTGTTTCGTCCTTCCCCAGCGCGCGAAAAGTTGATCCGCCAAGTCCGGCGGTTTGCGCGCGAGCGGGCAATTTTCCGAGAGGGCGAACGTGTCGTCGTTGCTGTTTCCGGCGGAGCCGATTCGACGACGCTTGCTTTAGTCCTCCATCGCCTGCGTACGGATCTCGGCATCGAGCTCCATCTGGCTCACTTCGACCACCGGTTGCGGAGCCGCCGGGAGGGACAGCAAGACCGCCACTTCGTCGAAGAACTGGCGGGAACCCTTCAGCTTCCACTCCGGACCGGGAACGGCGATGTGAGAACGTATGCCAAACGGGAAAAACTCTCGATAGAAGACGCCGCCCGCCGTCTGCGATATCAGTTCCTGGCCGCCTGTGCTGGCGCTGTCGACGCGTCAGTCATAGCTCTCGGCCACACTCGGGACGACCGCGCGGAGACGCTGCTGCTACACCTGCTTCGCGGTAGCGGCCTCAGCGGCCTCGCCGCCATGCGCCCACGCTCCGACTGGCCGTTCGAGGAAGGAGGTCCGGACCTTGCTCGCCCCATCCTAACGCTTTCTCATGAGCAGACGGAGTCATTCTGCCGGGAGGCAGGCGTTACGCCTCAAGAGGATCCCAGCAATGCCGTCCTGGACCGCACGCGCAACAGGGTCAGGCACGAAGTGCTGCCTCTCTTACGCCGCATCAATCCAAGGGTGGAAGCCGCCCTCGCTCGCCTCGCGGACGCCCTCGCCGCCGATGCCGATTGCCTGGACCAGCTTGCTGACCGCCGCTTCGCGCAATGTGCGCAGATAACGAACGTTGGCGTCAAGATCAATCGGACAGAGCTGCAGGCTGGGCCGCGCGCCGAGACCGCTCGCCTCGTTTTCCGCGCCGCGAGAGAGGCGGGGGCGACTGCAAACCTCAGGGCCTCCCACATTGATTCCGTACTGCGAATGGCGGTGGCGCCACCAGGCGTATTATCCCTGCCCGGCGGGCTTTCCGTATCGAGCGATTCTCACTCGTTGCTCTTCCGAAACGGACCTGTGCCCCTGGGGGCGCCCATCCCCGAGACCGAGCTACGGGTGCCGGGCAGGACGATCGCCGGCGGTTGGCTGGTCCACGCCCAGTACGCAGACGAGGCAGCTTACCTGGCCCAAGAAGCGTTCGCCGCCTGTCTTGATGCCCAGGCCATATCCGGTCCTCTCATCACGCGCTCCCGGCGCCGAGGAGACCGCCTGCGGCCCCTCGGCCTGAACGGCAGCAAGAAGCTGCAGGACGTCCTTGTCGACGCCAAAGTGCCAGCGGCCGAGCGGGATGCTGTCCCCATCGTCGCCGACGAACATGGCGTCATCTGGGTGGTCGGCCACTCTATCGACGAGCGCGTTGCCGTAGGGCCGGAGACCAGACGCGTGCTCCAGCTGAACTTCTCGACCGCCGATCCTTGACGCGAACGAATGTGCGTGGTACAAAAGATACAGACAGAAGAGTTCCTTAAGAAGCCAACGAAAGAGCCGCCGGGCGTCGCGAAGGCGCCTCCGGACAGAAACGGAAACGGTTGACAGGGTGACGGCGGCCAGCTTAGACTAACCCGTTGGCAGGCCAATAAGCTCACAATCCGGGGCCAATCGCCTTCCGAAGACTGGCATGAGATTGGTTCCCGGTTAGTGTTGTCTGTCGGTACCTTAACAGCTGAATAGTGGATGGAAGTGCGAGGCTCTTGTAAACATAGGCCAAGGTTGAACTTGAATCTTTTTGATGAGGGTTTGATCCTGGCTCAGGACGAACGCTGGCGGCGCGCTTTACGCATGCAAGTCGTACGGACCTTCGGGTTAGTGGCGGACGGCTGAGTAACGCGTAGGTAACCTATCCAGTGGCGGGGGATAGCTCGCCGAAAGGCGAATTAATACCGCATGAGCTCCTGGGGCGAAACTCCCTGGGAGG
>VBJS01000251.1:0-1320 GCA_005880055.1 Chloroflexota bacterium
TACGTGGGGGTCTGCGAAGATGTCAGCGATGGTGTTTACGGGGCCGACGGGCACGCGGCCGGCCAATTCGGCCACGATCTCTGTCTTTTTGCGTTGCCTGGTCCAGGCGGAGATCGCCTCGATTACGACGTCGCGATGGTCGATGCGCGCGATATTGTCGTGAGTCCGCGGGTCGTCGATAAGGTCGACGCGGTCGATCAACCCGCAGAGGACGGCCCAGTGGTGCGGCGTAGGGGCAGCAATGGCCACTGCCCCATCTGACGCATCAAACACATCAAACGGGCACAGTGACTGGTGCCCGCGTCCTTTCGGTTGAGCGACGCGGCCGTCGTAGGAGTAGTGGTAGACCATCTGCTCGCAAAGCAGGAGGATGCCGTCGTACATGGCGACATCCATGAACTGACCCTCGCCTGTGCGGCGCGCGGCGTGGATGGCGGCGACGATGCCAAGGGCGGCCAGGGTGCCGGGGAAGAGATCGCCGACGCTAGCTCCCGCTGGGTAGCCGGTGGATCCCGGCGGTCCGGTACCGGCTACGAGCCCGCCCATGCTCTGCGCAACGATGTCGAAAGCGGGCCAGTCCATGTACGGGCTCTGTCCGGTGCGCGGATCGCCAAAGCCGCGGATGGCAGCGTAAACCAGCTTCGGATTGCGTGCACTGAGAGCCTCGTACCCGGCGCCGAGACGGTCCATGACGCCGGCGCGAGAGTTTTCGACAACCGCATCAGCGGTCTCGGCTAGCCGGAAGAATGTCTCGCGCGCCGCCTCGTCGGCCAGGTCGAGGACGATGCTTCGTTTGTTGCGGTTGATGCTGGCGAAGTAACCGCCGTAATCGCACAAGTCCCGATTTTTCGGCCACGGCGGCATCCCGCGAGTGAGGTCTCCACGTGGAGGCTCCACTTTGATGACATCGGCTCCCAGGTCTGCCAGCAGCATCGTGCAGAACGGCCCGGCGAGCGCCTGCGTGAGGTCGATGATCCTCAGGTCTTGTAGTGCGCCTGCGCGCTGGACCATCAGTGAGCCGCCGCCGGCCGCCGCTTGATCAGCACACTGCGCTCCGCCTCGCAAACGACTGTGTTGTCCTGGTTGAGGCCCCAGTGCTTGAAGCGAACGATGCCGGCATCGGACCGCTCAACATCGTCCCGCGCAAGCACCTCCGTGTAAGCGTACAGCGTATCGCCGGGGAAGACGGGGTGCTTGAAGCGCACCCGGTCAAGCGTCAGTTCGGCGAGGGCGTTCTCGGCGGTGTCCTCCATGGTGAGACCGATGATAATCGATGCGGTCAGCAGGCCGAAAACGATGCGCCGCCCGAACGGGGTACCT
>VBJS01000251.1:1378-3490 GCA_005880055.1 Chloroflexota bacterium
AACGATCGCCCGGCTGGAAGTCCTCGAAGAACCTGCCGGCAGCCGGCCGGACGGAAGCACTCAACGGGACCTTCCGAGGAGCCGGTCCGAAATGATCACACGCTGGATTTCGGAAGTGCCTTCGAAGATGGTGGTTAGGCGAGCGTCGCGCCAGTAGCGCTCGACGGCGCGCTCTGTGGTGTAGCCGTTGCCGCCGTGGATCTGTATGCCCTCGCCGGTGACGCGCTCCGCCATCTCGGTCGCGAAGAGCTTCGCCATCGCCGCTTCCTTCTCAATCGGTTCGCCGTCGTCACAGCGCTGGGCGACCTGATACATGAGTGCGCGGGCGGCTTCGATCTGCGTCGCCATGTCCGCGAGCTTGAAACGGATCGCCTGGAAGGCACCGATCGGGCGGCCGAACTGCACGCGCTCCTGGGCATAAGCAAGAGAATCTTCGAGTGCGCCTCGGGCAAGTCCGATGGCGCGCGCTGCGGTGTGTATGCGGGCGATGTTGAGGCCATGTAGGGTGGCGTTGAAGGCGCGGCCGGCACCACGGGGAACGTGAGAGGCCTCGGCTGCCCGAGCGCCGAGCAGCGAGTCTGCCGGGACGCGGAGGCCATCGAACACCAAGTGATAGGTGGTAATGCCGTGATATCCGATCTTATCGATGACGCCGCCGGTCAGGCCTTGCGGGAAGCGGTCACGCTCCTTCTCGATCAGGAAGCTTTCCAGCCCGCGCCCCCGGCTCTCGTCTTCGCCGGGCTCGGCCGTGCGAGCGAGGAGCATGATGAAGTCGGCGGCGAGCGCGTTGCCACACCAGCGCTTCTCGCCGGTGATCACGTACTCATCACCGTCACGCTCGGCGCGGCACTGGACGTTAGCCAGATCGGACCCTGCCTGGGGCTCAGACAGGGCGGCAGCGCCGATCCACCGACCGGCGGCGCTGCGGCGCAAGAGGTCGGCGCGGCGTTCGGGATTAGCCACCTGGGTACCCATGCCGTTAGCTCGCGCAATGATGCTGGCCACGCTCATCCAGGCGCGCGCCAGCTCTTCGGTAATTAAGGCGTATTCGAATACGCCCAGGCCGATACCGCCGTACTCGGCCGGGATCATGATGCCGAAGTAACCCATCTCCGCGATGCGAGAGAGGAAATCGCGGGGAATATCCGCCTTCTGCTTGTCGAGCTCGCTGGCAAGTGGCATGACTTCTTGCACCGCGAAGGCGCGGGCGCGGGCCTGGATCGCGAGGCGGTCCGGCGTGAGGTACAAATTCGCCTCGCTCACGGCGCGCTCCGACGTTTGGCGATAAGGTTGCTGCGATTCAACTCCACCACCAGCTCGCCACGCTGGTTGTGGCCCTCGGTATGCCAGGTGACAATCCCGAAGCCGGGCCGCGACTCCGACTCGCGCACTGAAACGACTGTGCTGCCGGCGGTCATCGTGTCGTCCGGGTATACAGCGCGGTGGAAAGTGAGGTCATCGACGCCGAGGAAGGGCCCGCCCGCTTCGCTGAGATCCTCGACGGAAAGGCCGACGACCGTGCAGAGGACAAGATATGGGTTCACGACAACACCCGGATGGCCGAGCGACCGAGCGTATTCCGCGTTGAAGTACAGCGGGTTGTGAGCGAGGGTGGCGGCACTGAACAGCGTATTGTCCGCGTCTTTGAGGGTGCGGCCCCAGTGGTGTTGAAAGCGGACTCCTGGCTGGAACTCCTCCAGCACTCGCCCCTTAGCGAGCAGGGTGAACGATGATGGATCGAATTCGGTCATTTTAAACGGTCGCCAGCAATCGCCCGGGCAATGAGCCGGCAAATATGATACATCGTCGCCTCGAACGGAGCGCCGCTTGCTGCGGCGGTGCATTCAGGGCTCGACGGCCGCAGCCATCCGGCGGTCGCGTATGAGCCGCCGGCCGTCGGCCGCTTGCGGATTAACCGAGCGTTAACTGATGTTCACGTATTGTATAGTCCTCGATTGGCCGGTTCGTTGATATCGTTTTCTCAGCGGTATAGGAGAGGATGGTGGCAGCAGTGAGCATCAAACAGATTTCCCAGGTAGAGACGGCTACGCCCAGGCTGCTCGTCTGGTCGATGAAGCTGACGCGGGCGGATCGCCGGCGCCTCCGTTCGCT
>VBJS01000013.1 GCA_005880055.1 Chloroflexota bacterium
CATTGGAGCGCGTCTTGAGCGAGAGTTCGGCGATCTGTTCTCGGCACTGGTCATGCTGATGTTTCAACTCCCGGATCTGAAAGAGGATTGGGGCCAGGTAAGGCAGCAGGGCGTCCGCCTCCTTGCGGGTGAAGCGCTCCGCAGCCATACGGAGCCAGTATAGGAGCGCGCTTTTCGGCGGGCAAACCCGCTACGTAGGGGCAGGTCTGAGACCTGCCGCTACTTCGGTCCCACGAAGTGCGTCCGGTGGCGCTCGAGGAACTCGACGACGGTGCGGTTTGTCTCCTCCGCGCACTCTACAAGGAAGCCGTGCCCGACGCCGGGAAACTCGATCAGCGCCGCACCCGGGATCCCCTCCGCCAGGATTTGCGAGTTGCCGGACGGCACGATGCGGTCGGCCGTCCCCGTCAGAACCAGCGTTGGTACGCGGATCTGGTGCAGGCGCTCGTGCGTGTTGAACGTCATCACAGCCATGAATTGCCGCTGCAGCGCGTGCGGTGGCGGCATCAGGTGCGCCAGCTCCAGCGACCGCTCCAGCAGACGCGCCCGGTTGGCGCTGAAGAACGCCTCGCTGTAGAGGAAGCGCATGCCGTTCTCGATCTGCTGCTCGAGCGGCTGCCCCATCGAGGACATGATCTGTTGCACGAAGTCCGGCCCCGCCCGTATCGCCTGCGGACCGCCGGCCATCGTGCCGCCCAGCACCAGCGTTCGCACCCGAGCCGGGTGGCGCAGCGTCAGCTCCTGCGCGATCATTCCTCCGAGCGACATCCCGAAGACGTGCGCCGACGCCATGCCGAGCTCCTCCATGAGCCCAGCGGCATCGTCGGCCATCTGCATGATGGTGTAGGGCTCGTTGGGCTTGTCGCTGCGGCCGGCGCCGCGGTTATCGAAGGCGATCACCTGGTAGTGCTTGCTGAACTCCGGGACCTGGAGGAACCAGGCCGTGGAGTTGGCGCCCAGCCCCATGATCAGCAGCAGCGGATCGCCCGCGCCGTGCGTCTCGTAGTAGATGTGGATGCCGTTGGCTTTCAGGATTGGCATTACCTACGCCCCCGCCGGCAGCGCTTCCGGCGCCAGCGGCTGGTAGCGCGTGATCGCCTCGAAGAGGTCGAGGACGCTGCGATCTTCCGTGATGGCGTGCATCGGCCCGCCTGACGACGCCAGGCGCTCGCGGACGAAGAATCGTGCGACGGCTGCCTTGCGGGCGGAGCCGCTCGTCTTCAGCTCGTTCTCGGCCGCTTCGAGGAGGAGCGAGGCCTGCGTCAGGTCCGAGAGCCAGGCGGTGACGCGGCGGGCGTGCAACTGGCGGATGTCGTCCGGCGCCTTCGCCAGGAAGGCGATGATCTCCTGAGCATCGCGACGCGCCTGGGCGATCACGTCCCGCACGCCCCCGAGAGCCGCGGACTGCGACCCAGCGAGGGACTTGTCGACGCGGTCGAGCAGGGCGTCGTGCGCATTATCCCTGGCCATCGCCCGCAGGACGTCCAGGCAGATGATGTTCTCTGTGCCTTCCCAGATGGTGTGGCACTGCGCGTCGCGCAGCTGGCGGGCCGTCGGCCAGGTCTCGATGTAGCCGTTACCGCCGAGCATCTCGACCGCCTGGCTGGCCTGCTCCAGCCCTCCGCGCGCGCCCCGGAACTTGGCCAGGGGCACGAGGATGCGGTAGAGCCGGCGGCCCTGCTCGTCGCCGGTCATGCCGGCCAGCGAGGAGGCCTCGAAGCACATGGCCGAGACGCCTTCAATCGCGGTCACCATGTTGACGAGCGTCTCGCGCACCAACGGGTGCTCGTCCAGCCGCCTGCCGAAGGCCGTCCGGTGGGCGGCGTATATGGCGGACTCCAGGAACGAACGCCGCATGATGCCCAGCCCCATCGTCGCCACGCCCAATCGCGAGCCGTTCACCATGCTCATCATGCGGTTAAGTCCGCGCGACTCGGAGTCGGAGGCGGCCTGCGGGTTGCTGAGCGGGTAGGCCTCTGCCTCTACGAAGTCGATTTCCGCCGTGGGCACGGACTTCGTGCCGAGCTTGTCCTTCAGCCGCTTGATTCGTATCCCGTTGGGCGAGCCGTCCGCGCGCTCACCTGGTACGAGGAATAGCGCGAGGCCCCGCAGGCCGTCCGCTGCGCCTTCCGGGCGCGCGAGTGTGGCGATGGCGCGGGCGTCGACGTTGGAGCAGAACCACTTGGAGCCGTTCAGGCGCCAGCCGCCGTTGTCCCGGCGCGCTACCGTCTCGCTGCTCGCGAGGTCGCTGCCGCCCCGGATCTCCGTCATGAACATCGCGCCGTCCCATGAGCCCTCGAATTCAGGCGTCTGCATGTGCGGCAGCACCCGCTCCCGCACCTCCGGCGGCGCATATCGCTCCACGAGCGATTCCACGCCACCGGTCATGCCGGTGGCGCAGACCATCCCCGTATCCGACTGGCTCAGGAGGTACGACCAGGCGGAGCCGAGCACTGTCGGTATCGCGCGAGCGGCGCGCGCCTCCACTCCCCGCGGGCCCTCTTCCCAGATATCCTTCTTCTGGGCGATGGCATCCGGGTGGTGGACGATGCGAGAGACCTCCTTGCCCCACGGGTCATAGTGCTGCAGTTGCGGCGGGTTCTTATCGATCGTCTCGGCGCGCGAGGCGATGGGGCCCCCACAGAGCTCACCCCAGCGTTGGAGCACCGCCTCGGCCCAGTCCCTGTCTGCGGCCGGGACGTAGCGGTCCACGAGGCCGCGCAGGTTGGGGTCGATGGAGTACCAGTTGAGGCCGACGGCGGAGTCGTAAGCCGAGTAATCGATGGCCTCGGCGTCCGGCTTTCGTGTCTGGGTGGTCATGATTCGCCTCCTTGGGTCTCGGTGCGTAGGCTGTATGCGGTTGTCATGGCGAGCCGCTCGGGGAAGGAGTGAGCGTGTCCCCGGAAACGTTCAGCAGCTCCACGTCGAAGATAAGCGTGGCGTTGCCGGGGATGGGTCCCACGCCCTGCTCGCCGTAGGCGAGATCGGGCGGGATGATCAGGCGGCGCTTGCCGCCCACCTTCATGGTCGCGACGCCTTCGTCCCAGCCCTTGATCACCTTGGCTGTCCCGATTTCAAACGTGAACGGGTCGCTGCGGTCAAGCGAGCTATCGAACTTGGAGCTGTCGGACTGGAGCCAGCCGGTGTAGTTCACGGTCACGGACTGGCCGGTCTGCGGGCTGACCCCGGTGCCTTCCTGGATGTCGATGTACTGGAGGCCGCTGGCCGTGGTTACCGGCTGCCCGGAAACCGGCGGCGGGGTCTGGGGGCCCGCGCCCTGCGGCGTCGGAGTGGGTGGCGGCTGCGAGATGTTCAATAACTCCACCTCGAAAGTAAGCGTTGCATTGGGCGGGATCGCTTTGCCAGCGCCCTGGGACCCGTAGGCCAGTTCAGGCGGAATCACGAGCGTGCGCTTGCCGCCCTGGCGCATGCCGAGGAGGCCCTGGTCCCAGCCCTCGATGACCTGGCCGGCGCCGACGACGAACGTGAACGGCTGGTTGCGTGTGGAGGTGCTATCGAAGACAGAACAATCCGCCAGCCTGCCGGTGTAGTTCACCGTTAGTTGCTGGCCGGACTGGGCTTCCGGGCCGGAGCCTGCCTGCGTATCGACATAGCGAACCTGAGAGCCCTCGTTCAACTCCTGGCCGGTCGGAATGCAGGCCGCGGGGGCGCCACTGCCGCCATTGTCCCCTCCGATTTCCAGGATTCCGACCACGATAGCCGCGATCAGTGCGATCGCGCCCGCGGTGAGCAGCGCGATTGCGGGGAGGTACCGTTTGTCGATCGGCAGGCGGTCGAGAATCGGCTCCCCGCGGGAGGCGTCGTACGAGAACCCTTCCGGGTGCTGGACGCCCAGGCCCCGGTCATATTCAGCGCGCCGTGCTGGGTCATCGAGTGTATCGAAGGCGTCATCCAGGCGGCGGAGCCGATCGGGGTCGCTCGGCGGCGCGTTGGGGTCCGGTTGGAGCTCGGCCGCCTGCCGGTCGTAGGCATCGGCGATTTCGGGGCGCGTGGCATCGCGGCCCAGTCCCAACACCTGGTAGTGGTCGGCGGGCGGTTCCGCCGGCCGGTAAGGGAAACCGGGTTCCGGCCGCTGTTCCTGGGTGCTTGCGTCGTCGTCAGTCATCAGGTGGCGCTTGGCTGTGCGGGGGCTGTTGGACTCGGCTGCGGCACGGGCGTCGGACTGGGCGTGGGTGAATTGTCGCCGACGTCAAGCAGGTCGACATCGAATATTAGCGTGGCGTTCGGCCCGATCTTGCCACCGGCACCCTTGTTGCCGTACGCCAAGTCAGGCGGGAGCGTCAGACGGCGCTTCCCGCCGACCTTCATCGTCGCCACACCTTCATCCCACCCCTTAATGACGTTACTTTGCCCTATCTGGAACGTGAACGGCTGGTTCCGGTCCAGCGAGCTATCGAATTTCGTGTTGTCAGACTGCAGCCAGCCCGTGTAATTCACGGTCACGTACTGCCCTGTCCGGGGGCTCGCACCGGTGCCCTCCTGGATATCGATGTACTTGAGACCCGATGGTGCCGTTACTTCGTTGCCCGTCACTGCCGGCGGCGTAGCGGGCGCCGCGCTTGTCGCGGTTGGACTGCCGCTCGGCTGGCTGACGGCGTTTTCGTTACCGCCGCCTCCGAGAACCGAGATGAGCACGATCACGACGAGTATGATGAGGACGGCCCCGCCCGCAACGCCGGCGAACACGTACGGGTTGTATACCAGCTCTCGTAGCTTTCCCGGGCCGGCCTCCAGGTCCATCTCGTGAGGCCTTAACCCCTTGGACCGCAACCTGTCGTAATCGGCGCGGCGCCGCCGGTCGCTGAGAACGGCGTACGCCTCGTCCAGCTCTTGCTTGCGCAGATTCGCCCTGGGCTTCCTGCTGGTGGAAGGGTCGTAGATACGTGAAAGGCGGGCGTATGCGGCGTCTATCGATTCCTGGCCGGCCGCCGGATTGACCTGCAGTACGGCGTAATAATCGCGCTGTGTGGGCAAAGCTTCCCCTTGTGGTGATTGACCGTCTCACAATTGTATCGAATGAGGCCCAGAGGGAACAGCGGAGGAAACGTGAACCAGGAACCGGGAACTAGGAACCAGGACCGGAGGGAGAGGTGTTTCTGGGCTCATTGCCGACGCCAACGCGACCGGCAAGAGGGCCTGCCGGCCTGGTTACGCTTCCGCTGCGTCCATCAGGGCGCGCCAGCGGCGTTCCGCCTCGTCGGCGAAGCGTCCGACGGAGGCCGGGTCCAGCACTCCCGCTTCAGTCACGTACGCCGTCACCAGGCGCGCGGGAGTCGCCTCGAAGTAGACATTACGGACCTCCAGCCACTTCTCGGCGCAGACCTCCTTCGGGTCGCCCTGCTCAGGCGCGAACGGCACCGGCTCCGATGGGGCCGCGACCTTCAGCGTCTCGCTCACGGAATAGAAGGGCACGCCCGCATCCCTGGCGGCCAGCGCCAGCAGGCGAGTGCCGATCTTGTTCACCAGGTCGCCTTCAGGGAGGATCGTGTCCGCTCCCACGACGACAGCGTCTGCTTCGTGCACGAAGAGCGCGAGCTGCGCTTCCGTGATCAGCGTTACCGAAATGCCCAGGCCAACGAGTTCGCGCGCCATGCGCAGGCCTTCGCGCAGCGGGCGGGCTTCGGAGAGGATAACGCGACGCGGCCTGATACGGCCAAACAGCTCGATGACGCTGGAGGAGTAGCTGTAGGTCATGAGCGAGCCCGTGGGCACCACGCGCCGGGCGGACGCCGCCATGCCATCCGCGGCCGATTCGATGGACTCGATCGCCTCCTCGGTCGCGCGTACGGCGTCCCCTGTCTGCAGGTAGCCTGCCCAGGCGGCGGCGGCCGCGTTCTGGGTCGCCGCCATCATGGGGCGGGAGAGGGCCAGGGCGCGCGCACATTCGCGGAACTCCTCACCGGAACATTCCGGCGCCACTGCGCGCAGAGCCTGGAGGGCGGCGAGTGCGAGCTGCCGAGCGCCTCTTTCCCGATCGGACCTGATCTCCCTGACCGCAGACCGGATCTCTGGCTTCATTCGACCTCCCTGCAAGAAATGAAAGACGCCGGGGCTCGTGACCCCGGCGCTGAGGCGAGATTCGGAGCGGCCATTACTCGTTGTCCGTCCCGGCCGATGATAGTTGGGGCAAGGTTGGCACTCTCCCGGCGATTCCGACCAGTTTACGTCACAAGGGTACAACAAAGGCCGTGATTTGTCGCGTTCCCCTTTCCAACCGCCGCTGGTAGGCTGGAACCGTGCGCAAATCGGACTTGCCCCCGCTGATCCGCGCCCTCCTCCGCCCTCAAGCCTATTCGCAACCGGCGGAACGCGTGGAGCTCATCCAGACGCACGTCTCCTTCGTGTTATTAGCCGGCGATTACGCCTACAAGATCAAGAAGCCGGTGAACTTCGGGTTCCTGAACTTCTCCACGCTGGCAAGGCGCCGCTACTACTGCCGGCAGGAGGTGGTCCTCAATTCGCGGCTGTGCAGCGACACTTACCTGGGCGTCGTGCCGATTCGCGAAGCCGGCGGGGGATTCGCGATTAACGGCTCCGGACGGATTGTCGAATACGCTGTCTGGATGCGGCGGCTTCCGGCGGAGCGGATGATGGACCGCCTGCTGGCCAATGGTGAAGTAACCGAGGGCATGCTGGAGGCGTTGGCGTGCCGCCTGGAGGAGTTCCACGCGGCGGCGGGCACCAGCCGTCGCATCGCCGAATACGGCGATTGGGCGATCCGCTACGCCTGGGGCGAAAACATCCGCCAGTGGGCGCCTTACGTCGGGCAGACGGTCAGCCCGGAGCAGGACGCCGTGCTTCGGGCGTACGGCGAGGCCTTCTTCGCGCGGCGACGGGCCGTCCTCAAGCGTCGCGTGAAGAGTTTGCGAATACGCGAATGCCACAGCGACCTCCGCTCGGATGCCGTCTGCTTCGTGGATGGCATTTGCATCTTCGATTGCGTGGAGTTCAACAGGCGAATACGGTTGGTGGACGTCGCCCGCGATGTGGGGTTCCTGGCCATGGACCTCGATTTCCGGGGCCATTCCCTTCTTGCCGACCGCTTCGCGGAGCAATATCTGAAAGCGTCCGGCGATGACGATGTCCGGGAAATCATCGACTTCTACAAGTGCTACAACGCCTGCGTCAGGGGGAAGGTGGACGGCTTCCGGCTGAACCAGCCGGAGATCCCGGCCGGCGAAAAACGGCGCGCGCAGCGGGCGGCCGGGCGCTACTTTAACCTCGCCTGCCAGTACGCCGCCTCCCTTCGGCCGGCGGTGCTCGTGATCACCTGCGGGCTACCGGCGAGCGGGAAGTCCACGTTCGCGCGGAAGCTCTCCGCGCGCACGGGCTTGACGGTGATCTCCTCGGACATCGTGCGGAAGCGCCTGGCCGGAATAGCGCCGGGGGAGCACCGCTACGAGGAGTTCGGCGCCGGGCTCTACGCGTCCGATTCAACGGAACGCACGTACGAGGCGATGATCGACGAGGCGCGCGCGGAGCTGCTGGAAGGGCGGTCGGTGATCCTGGACGCCGCCTTCCTTCGCCGCCGCCAGCGGCGGGCTGCGATGCGGGCGGCGAAGGAAGCAGGAGCTCAGTTCGCCTGCCTGGAGATCAGCTCGGATGGGGGGTTGGCGCGGAAGCGGCTGGAGCGGCGACAGAGGCACGGCCGCAGCCCCTCCGACGCGCGATGGGAGATCTACGCCCAGCAGAAGCGGCGATTCCAGAAGCCTTCAGAGATTCCGGGGTCGCGGCGCATCCGCCTGGATGATGGGATGCCGTTGGGCCGCCGGCTGACAAGCACACTTGCCGCGCTCCGCGCGATATCGCCGCTTTCGCTCGATGGCTCCGCCACGCGAAAAGCGGCCGGCGGGTCGCGTGGGCGAAGTCAGCGGCCGGTGGAGCCATGACCGCCGGCGCTTCGCGCTGTCCCGCTCAACTCCTCTGCGGCATACAGCTCTGCATCCGCTAGATGGCTGATCACGAGCTGCGCGATGCGGTCGCCGTTGCGTACGGCGTGCGGGCCGCGGTAGGGCAACACAAACATTGTGACGAGAAGCTCGCCGCGGTAGTCCGGGTCTATGGTTCCAAAGGCGGCCATGACGCCTCTCGATGAGAGGCCGGAGCGCGGCCTTATCTGTACGTCCAGGCCGAGAGGCGCCTCGATGGCTATGCCCGTCGGCACGCGAACCGGCTCCTGGCCGATCGCGAGATCGCCTTCAAGACAGGCGTAGAGGTCGAAGCCGCTGGCGCCCGGCGTCGCCCGCTCGGGCAGGCGGGCGCCTGTGTGTAGGAGTTTAACCGCCAGGCGGCGTGGCTCGCTCAATTAACAGTCTCCAGGAAGTGCGTGATCTCTGAGGCGACGGACATGCAGGCGGCCGTTCGGTATCCGCTGGGCAGCCGCTGCGCAGATGGTCGCGAGGAACTGATCGGTGAGCGCTCCGCGCATGACGAGCGCGGGACAGGTGACGTTGGAGAGGACATCCCACGTATTCAGGGAGGCGCTCTGCTCGAAAATCTGCGCCTCGATTTCGCCCGGGCACTTCATCGCAATTCGGCCGTCCTCACGCTGAAACGTCCCGAACTCCGCGTACAGCCTGAGCATGTCGTCCCGCCAGCGCTCGAACGTGGGCCGCTTCCTGTACGCCGCCACCATCTCCTCCCGCCTGTCCCAGACCATTCGGCGCTTTCTGGCGGCGGCCGCCATCGAGGCGCGCCCGTCCTGCTCGGAGTCGTAGACGGGAGGACGGATGATCGGTTCGATCAAGACCAGGCGAGAGGCGTAGCCAGCGTGCGTGCCGGCCAGGTAGGCGGCGGCCGCGCCGCCCGCCGAGTGCCCGACGATTGGGATGTCGCGCAAGGAGAGGGCGTCCATGAAGCCTGCCAGGTCCTCCACGAAACGCTGCCAATGGTAGTCCGCGGGCGGCTTGTCGCTGTCGCCGTGACCGCGGGAATCGAAGGCGTAGACGGTATATTCGGATGCCAGCGCTTCGGCGATCGGCTGCCAGAGCCGGGCCAGGAAGCCCGTGGCGTGCAGCAAGAGGACAGGCGGCAACGTCTCGCGCGCATCTTCACGGCGCCAGGTAAGGTAGTGCAGGCGGAGCCCGTTCGTCTCGACGAACGCCTTTTTCGGCGGAGTTTCGATCTGGCTCATTCAGGCTGCTCGTTTCCGCCGTCTTCGCTGGGATGAATCGTTGGGATGAGGGAGCGGTCAAAGCGCGCAATTTCGGCCGGGCCAAGCTTCAGTACGTTGTCCAGACAGCGGCGTGAACCATCGACTAGCTGCCCGACGTTAGCAGGTTCACGGCGCCCTTGTGGTTGCCGCGCAGTGCGTGGTGCAGACCGGCTGCAACCTTGATTATGCCCTGGTAGAAGTCTGCCGGCCCGGCCTCTCCCGTCTTGCCGCCCGACTCCCGCCAGACGTCCTCAAGCGTCTCGTGGCAATCGTAGAAGCGCCAGGCGTTGAATTCGCGTATCGCCTTCTGAAGGGCAGTCTCAGCGCTGATCGCGGGCACGAGCGTATAGTATCAGGCAGGCAAAAAAGACGGGGTAGCGCGAGGACAGGTGCGGCTTACTGAGGGAGCGTAACGAGGGCCTGGCCCATTAACGCCAGGGCGGCGAGGGCGGTGACAACGCCGACGCTCCAGATAGACGCCTGGCGCAGGTAGACGAAGTGGGCCGGGCGCTGAGGCATAACAAGCCCGCTCAGAACACGGATAGCCGTGACACTGCCCCACAGGAGGGCAGCGCCATACAGAAGCGCGAAAATCGCGACCACTGCCGTCATGATGCACCTAAACTAGCAGGCCCGGAAACCAATTGCAAGAGGAAAGG
>VBJS01000253.1 GCA_005880055.1 Chloroflexota bacterium
TGCTGGACCTCTCGTGGTCGATGGCGTTGCGGGGCAGCTTCCAGGCCGCGAAGAAGGTAGCGCTGGCGCTAAACAACCTGATCCGGACGCAGTTTCCGAAGGACGTCCTCTACGTCGTTGGCTTCTCGGCCTACGCCCGCGAGCTGCGGGCCGATGAACTGCCGTACGTCCGCTGGGACGAATCAGTGTTGGGCACGAACATGCACCACGCCTTCATGATGGCGCAGAAAATGCTGGCCAAGCACAGCGCAGGCACCAAGCAGATCATCATGATTTCCGACGGCGAGCCGACGGCCCACCTGGAACACGGCCGCTCGTACTTCGCCTATCCGCCCAGCCCAATCACCATTCGCGAGACGCTGAAGGAAGTACGGCGCTGTACCCAGAAGGGTATCGTCATCAACACCTTCATGCTGGACCGCAACTACTATCTGAAGGAATTCGTGAACCAGATCGCGAAGATGAACAAGGGCCGCGTCTTCTACACCACGCCTGAACGCCTGGGCCAGTACATCCTCGTCGACTACGTTTCCCAGAAGCGCAAGCGTTTGGGCGACCGCGCGGCCTGAGCGGGCGGTGGGCCACCACCTCCGGGCCGCGACCGCTTATCTGCCTGCGAACCTCGTCCGCGCCGCTGTCCTTCTAATCGCGCTGCCGCTGGTCGGGACTGCCGGCTTTATGCTGATCGAGGGCTGGAGCTTCCTGGATGCCCTCTATATGACCGCGATCACGCTTACCACGGTGGGTTTCCGGGAAGTACACGAGCTGGATGATAAGGGCCGCGTCTTCACGATAGTCCTGTCGGTCGGCGGCGTTGGGGCTATCTTCTACGCTTTCCTGAGCCTCTTCCAGTTCCTGCTGGAAGGCGAGCTGGGTACGCTACTGGGGGTACAGCGAATGAAGGGACGCATCGAAGGGCTGGGACAGCACTACGTTCTCTGCGGGTTTGGACGTGTGGGCGAGGAGATCGCCCGTGAGTTCGTCTCCCGCGATATCGAATTCGTCGTTGTGGAGAACAACCCGGAAGCGGTGGAGCGCGCCCAGCGAAAGGGCTATCTCCTGCTCATCGGAGACGCGACCACCGATGCTGTGCTCCGTGAGGCGGGCATCGAGCGTGCTAAGTGCTTGCTGGCTGCTTCAGACTCCGACGCCGGCAACACTTTCATCGTGCTCACGGCGAAGGCGCTGAACCCAACGCTGTACGTTGTCGCGCGGGCGGCCCAACCGGAAAGCGAGCAGCGCATGCTGCACGCCGGCGCTGACCGCGTCTTCTCGCCCTATTTGATCGCCGGCCGGCAGATGGCGATCTCGGCGTTGCAGCCGATGGTCGTGGAGTTTATCGACACCATCGCCACTCATCAGCGGGGCGCCCTCCGTTCTTGCGGAAATCGAAGTCTCAGACGGCTCCGGCGTGGCCGGGCAGACGATTCATGACCTCCTCCGCGGCTGCCGCACGATCGTCGTTCTTGGGCTGCAGAAGGGCAACGGCGAACTCCAGGCCGGGCCTCCGGGGACCGCCCTCCTGGAGCCGGGCGACCGCGTCATACTGATGGGCGAAGAGCAAGAGCTGGAGCGCATCCGCCCGGCGGCCCGCCAAACGCCGTCGCCGTAGCAGTTTGACCGCTGCCACACCCGATCCGACGCGTAGGTCTGAGCTTACCGCGACGCGCTGTTCCGAAGGGCAGCAAAGATTGGCCGGTTGCTCAGCCCCTACTTTGGCGGTTCGTACTCGTGGCTGTGGCTCACGTCTTCCTCGCCCGGCGGGTGATGGTGGTGTTCTTCCTCCACGTAGAACTGGAAGAGCACCCCGCCTGAATCGCTGGGGTGGATGTATGTCTCCGCCCAGCCGTGGCTGCGCTGAACGCCGCCCATAGGCTCGATGCCGTACTCACGGATGGCGTCCGTCGCCCGGTCGATATCTGCCACCTCGAAGGTTACGTGATGTAGTCCCGGCCCGCGCTCCTTGAGGAAGCGGTGGAGATAGCTGTTTTCGCCGAGCGGTTCCAGCAGTTCGAAATGCGCTGTGCCTCCGGGCACCAGCAAGCCCACGCCCCGGAAACCCACCTCCGGATTCTCAAACCGCCCCTCCACCTTCATTCCCATGAGATCCGTAAGCAAGGGGAGTACGTCATCTCACGCCCATGTCTTCCTTCATCAGGGAGCAGCCTCCACTACTAGTAAACATCCGGGAACGGGGCCATTCGCCATCTTACTTGCTCGTCGCGTACTGGGTCACGCGTTGGGCTGGCCGTAATTCGCAGAAACTCCGCAGTCGGCTCAGGTGACGCCGAAGAACTGATCTGCGCCTTCGCAGGCAGCTGCGTCTAAGGGTGGTAAAATCCGCCTAGTCGCGCCTGGTTCGGAGGCCCCGCTTTGGACATCTACGACGTCTCACGGCTCATCGAGGAGCACAAGGTACGCACCGTAAAGGTTGGCGGCGCCGACCTAGACGGCGTGTACCGGGGCAAGCGCCTGAGCGCCGAGCACTTTCTGGCGGGGGCTGCAGACGGATTCCCGCAATGCGATGTCGTCTTCGGCTGGGATATCGCCGACGAGGTCATCGGCTCGCTTCCCTACTCCAACTGGGACATCGGCTTCGCGGACGTGAACATGCGTCCTGATCTCGAAACGTTCGCAATCGTTCCCTGGGAGGACGGAGCGGCCAGCGTCGTCTGCGACTTCGATACCGAGCACGGCGAGCCGCTTCCGATATCACCGCGGTTCGTACTTAAGCGCGTGCTTGAGGTGGCGCGGGAAGCGGGCCACAGCGCAAAGATGGCCGCCGAGCTGGAGGTGCGCTTCTTTCGCGAAGACCAGGAGAGCCTCCAGGCGAAGAAGTTCGACGACCTTCGGCCGCTAAACCCGGGCTATAACTGCTATAGCATCCACCACGCCTCCATCGACGAGCCGTTCATCGGCCACATCTGCCGGATGCTGAACGCCTACGGCATCCCGGTCGAAGCGTATAACCGCGAGCACGGCGCCGGAATGTATGAGATCAACATACGGTATGCCGACGCGCTCCGGGCGGCCGACCAGACGATGCTCTATAAGAGCGCGACGAAGGAGCTTGCGGCGCAGATGGGCGGTATGGCGACCTTCATGGCGAAGTACCGGGATGATGTCGACGGCTGCGGCGGGCATCTGCACCAGAGCCTCTGGTCGGCGGACGGCGAAACGAGTGTGTTCTGGGACGAAGCTCGGCCGCACAGCGCGTCAGAACTGCTCGAATGCTACATCGCTGGACTGCTGACGACGATGCCGGAATTCATGCTGATGTATGCACCCAACGTGAACTCTTACAAGCGTTTCGTGCCGAAGACATGGGCGCCGACGAATATGACGTGGGGAATAGAGAACCGCACCTGCGCCCTGCGCCTGATCTCCGGCAGTCCTTCGGCGATTCGGATCGAGAACCGGGCGCCGGGCGCGGACATGAACCCGTACCTGGCGTTCGCTGCCAGCCTCGCCGGCGGGCTGCACGGCATCGAGAAGGGGCTGAAGCCACCGCCGCCGACGAAAGGCAGCGCTTACGCAGACGAGACGGCCGGCAAACTGCCGGGCTCGCTGCCCGAAGCGCTAGCCCTGTTCCGCGAGAGCGAGCTGGCGGTGCGCTACTTTGGGCAAGAGTTCGTAGACCAGTACGTCGCCTTCCGCGAGTGGGAAGTGGAGAAGCACCGCCGCGCCGTGACAGACTGGGAGCGCCGCCGCTACTTCGAGATGGTGTGAGCACGACACCCTCGCCGTCGCATCGGCGCACCTTCTCGCGCTTGGTTCGCTCTTGCCGCCTTCCCGCGCCTGGTTCGCTCTTGCATCGGCGCGCCTTCCCGCTCGTAGTGAGGTACTCGTACCATGAGCGGAGCGCGATGGCCGCTGGGCGACCTGCGGTTTGTCTAAACCGATGGGAGAGCTATATGCGCCTCAAACATAAGACAGCGTTGATCACGGGCGCCGGCAGCGGGATGGGGCGGCTGGCTTCTCAGTTGTTCGCCAAGGAGGG
>VBJS01000060.1:0-1938 GCA_005880055.1 Chloroflexota bacterium
GTTGGCGATCGATATACGATGCGCTTCCCGGTAGTTCGCCACGACCTCTGGGTAATGCACCGAAATGTCGCCCGTGCGCTGCTCCATGCTCCCCACCGAATAGCCGCGCGCTGCATCACCTCGGCGATAAATCCTGTCAGCATCCGCCGGATGGCGCCTGAAGGATCCTCCACGAACTTGCCCTGGGCATGCCGCCACTTTTCGGCGTACTGCTGCGCCTGCTCACGGCCCGAGTGGCCTGATTTGCACCTTCTCTACCCGCTCCCGGCGTCCTTCCAGCTCTTTCTCTGCTTGGCCCTTGCCTCCGATCTGAAACTGCCGAGTAATAACAAGACAGGGCACGCGGATTACAGGGGCGTCGAAGAAATGCGTAGTTGCGGTGGACTCTATGGCTTAGCTGACTTCGCTGGGAGGCTCTGCGTCAGCCGGAAACCGTTCGGCAGGGAGCTCCGCATCCAACGGCGAAGGCGCTTCGCCTGCTCGCTGGGCGCCCAGGAACGCTCGCATGCCCCAGTCCATAGCGAATGGCGCCAGGGTGTTCAGGGCGACCGCGGCGATATCTTCGGGCGAGATAAAGACGTCACGCCAGCCCCAGCGAATAGCCTGCACGATGCGCCGGCCGATAAGGGCGGAAGACACGAACCGGGCGAATGGGGGAATGGCGGGGGCCGGCACTTCCTGGACCATATTCTCGGTGAAAGAGGTCTCCGTCAGGCCGGGATAGATAGTGCTGACGCCGATGCCGGCGGATGCCAGTTCCACCCGCAAGGCGTCTGAGACCGCTCGCAGGGCGAACTTGCTCGCCGAATAGACGCCCATAAGAGGGGGCGACAAATGACCGGCCACCGAGGACACGTTCACGATGTGCCCGCGGTGCTGCGCCTGCATGTAGGGGACGGCGGCCTGGATGCAGTGGACAGCGCCCCAAAAGTTCACGTTGAAGAGCCGGTGCATGTTCTCGATGCTGCCGCCGGCGATCGGCGCGAACAATCCGCTCCCCGCATTATTGACAAGGATGTCGATGGCGCCGAATTCCTCGGCAGTGCGGCGGACCAACGCCTCCACGGCCAGCCTTTCTGTGACATCAGTGGGGACAACGAGCGTGCGGCCGGGCAGCGCAACGAGATCCAGGGCCAACCGCTCGAGCTTCCCTCTGTTGCGGGAGGCGAGCACGACGTGAACTCCCTTGGACACGAGCTCCCGCGCCGTTTCGCGCCCGATACCGCTGGAGGCCCCCGTGACAATCGCGACGCGGCCGGTTATCTGCATCACGTTAGACCGACCGCTCGCCAAGCCATTCCGCGACCTTGGGCCAGAGGCGGCCGACCGCGTTCTTGCCGGCGACGAGGCTGACGTGTCCGCCCTTCATCAGAACGTCTTCCTTGTCCTTGCTGCCAACCAGCGAAGTAAGAGGCTTAGTTGCAGCATAGGGCGCGATGTGATCGTGCTCTGCCATTACGTTGAGCACCGGACAGGTGATGGCCTGCGTGTCCACACGGCGACCGCCGATTGAGAGCTTGCCGGTCATTAGCTTGTTTTCCCACATCAGCTCTCGCGTGAATTGACGGTACACCTCGCCCGGGAACGGGATCTGCTCGTTCGTCCATTTGTACATGATACGGTAGCCGTAAACGAAGGCAGGATCCCAGAGCCTATCCACGAGGCGAAGGTAGCTGGTCCAACGATCAAGGGGCCTCAGCATCTCGAAAGAGCGCAGCATCATCTCCGGCGGTATATTACCCACGGTATCGACGACGCGGTCGACATCGAAATACCTGGGATCGGACCACTTGCGGAAGAGGCCCATCCCTTCCATATCGACCGGGGTAGCGGCGCAGACCAGGTTTTTGACGGGCGCCTCCGGGTAGGCGCCCGCGTACATCAGGGCGAACTGCCCGCCCATACAGTAGCCGAGGATGCTGTAGTCTTCCTCGCCGG
>VBJS01000060.1:2047-10288 GCA_005880055.1 Chloroflexota bacterium
CCCAACGTCAGATCCAGGATAAAGGGCTTGCTCACGAGGGACATCACGAAGACGATGGGAACCCGATAGACCTCGCTCAGCGGGCGGTAATGGTAGAGGCGAAGGGTGCCGCGTGAATAAATGACATCCTTCGGCGTCATACCAACTGGCGGCTCCTCGCGGGCGAGGAGGATGTCCATGCCCTTCTGAATGCGCTGCTGGTTGCGTTGTATCTGGCTTTGAGCCGCTTCAAGTACTTCGTTGGGCCGAGGCAATATCGCCACGGTGCTGCCTCCTTGCGCGGGTGCCTACTTGGAGCTGTTGCCGCTGGAGCGCGGCTTGCGGGTGCGAACGGGCCGCAGACGGGTAACCGAGGCGCCGGCTGTAACGCCGGTAGCCTCGGCCAGGTTCGCGATGTTGGCCTCGAGCAGGGCAAGGCGCTCCTCTATGTTATGCAGGCGCTCGCCGAGCTCGACGATGTCGGAGTGGGTGGGCAGGTTGAAGGTGTTCAGGTAGCGTTCCATGCCCTGATTCAGCGCGCGCTGCACAACCGAGTAGCCTTCCATATAATTGCCGGCAACCCTGCCAAAAGAGTCCGTCCCCATCACCTCGCTGAAAAAACTGTTCCACTGGCGTTCTGTCTCCGTTAGCCAGTTCCGCCACAACTCCATGACGTCTGTTCGGCCGGCTTCGCGATTACCGTTGGGATCGGCCATGCTGTCCTCTTTTCCCGGAGCGAGGCTCCGGCTGTGCGCCCCCGCTGACCTCGTCCGCGCGCGCGGCGGGCCGAGCCGTCTTCCCGTCCGCAGGGCTACGGTCGAGATTTTCTAATGAATCGAGTGCGGAATGCAATATCTTCTGGTAGCGGCCGAAAAGCTCCAGCCAGAGGTCCAGGAAGGTTTCGCCCGCCCTGGTCAGCGAGTACATGCGGCGGGCGGGACCTGACTCCGAGGTATCCCAGAAGGAGGAGACGAGGCCGGCGCGCTCTAGTTGACGCAGGGTACGGTAGACGGTCGTCGAGTCAAAGCTGGCAAGCCCTGCGCTGGACAGCTGCTGGACCAGCTGGTAGCCATAAGCGTTCCAGCGGCGCAGAAAGGCGAGGAGGCTTGAGGAGAGTAGATCGCCGGTGAGCCGCGGGTGGAATGCCGAGGCCTCGTCTGGGGCGGCCTGATGGTTGTCGTTGCTGTTCGCGCCGTTATCGGTTTGCATGAAATTTCTTCCCAGGGGGTTGACAGTAGAATGCTGCTATGTGTATCTTGCACATAAGTGGAATTAATGTCAATAGGAGGTCACATGTCCAGGACAGAAAACGTCGACAAGTTCTTCGATGCAGTCACCATCGCATACGATGCGCTGCTCGATGCCGCCAAGTCGTCCAACGAGAGGGGCTACCGGGTCTCTCGCAGGCTCATCGATGAGATCGAGCGAGGACAGCGCGAGGCTATTGACCTGACGCGACGGCTGGCCGAATCGCCGCGCGACGTCTCAGGGTTCTACAGCTCCGCGCTGCGCACAGTTACGGACTCTCAGGGCCGGGCGCTGGAGCTTACGCGCCAGTTGCTGGACGAGGTGAGCGACGGCCAGCGCGAAGGGCGGGAGACCATGCGCCGAGTAATCGACGCGAACCGGAACGCCGGTCAGGCTGCCATCGAGGCGACTCGCGATACCGTGAACCGAGCCGGGCGGGCAGTACAGGATATCCGCGGCAGGGCGAACGGCCGAGCGGCTCCACGCACCGCGACACAGCGCAAGGCAAAGAGCGCCTCCGAAAGCACCGAATAAGCAGAACGAACCGCTGCCGAAATGAAAGAGGGGCGTTATTTTACGCCCCTCTTTTGCTTTGCGCTGGCCGCGTCAGGCCACATCCTCCGTTTCCTTGCGCGCCGGCGCAGAGGCGGCGAGGAAGACGGCTATGTGCTTGTAGACCTGCGGATTGAAGGCGAGGCCGACATGGGTGCCCGGCACCTCAACATCGGTATCGCGATCATCGTTGATGCAACAACGCCAATCGACTACACCGTCCGTTCGCGTATAAATCGCCAGCTGCGGCACCGAAAGCGGGAAGTCGCTTCGCAGGGATTGCAGAAACTCGCAGGTGCAGGTGCCGCTGTAGCAGTTGGGCAGCGTCTTAGGGCCATTCCGCCGCTGCAGTATGCGGCCGCGGACCAGGTAAGCAGTCTGCAATACGAAGGGGTGAACCCTCACGCCGCGAAAGGGAGACCCCATCGTAGTGACGGAGGCGGCGAGGTGCGGCCAACGGGCAGCGGCGCCGCGCGCAATGACGCCGCCCAAGCTATGGCCGATCAGGTGTACCTTGCCTCCTGATTCCGCATATGCCGCCTGTATCGTCTCAAACAGCCGCATGGTAAGGACTTCGGGGCACTCCGCGTTACGGCCGATGCCCGAGAGGTACGGCCGGTAACCGACGCGGCTGAGCCATGCGTGCATGTCGCCCAGGTACTGATCAGACCCCATGAAGCCGGGAATGACAACAACAGCGGAACCATCGCCAGGTGGCACCCCGATGCCCCGGTAGACAGGCGACATCCGGAGGGAGATCCAGTCGATCCCCAGAAGCGCCTCTCTCCACAGAGGCAACGAGGAGCTTGCCTGGAAGTCCTCCTCTAAGTACTTAGACCACGCCATATGCTCTTTTTCACCCCTAGCGGCCCGCCGGCAACACCGGCCTGGGTGCGCCACTAATAATAATAGCAAAAATTATCCCGCTCTTAACGTTTCCGGGGTTGCGGACAGGGTATATAATGCGTGTATCGCTCGCGGGGGGAAGTCCGCAGGTCAATCAGCCCATGAATGAAGCCTGCGTTCCATAGGGGGGCAACCGATGTCCCAGGATAAACTGACTCATCGCCTTAGCAGCCAGGACGCTTCTTTCCTTTACTTCGAGAGAGAGGAGAGCCCCCTTCACATCGGTTCCATCGCCGTGCTGGAGGGCGACCTTCCTTACGCGAAGCTGGTGGAGTCTATCTCCAACAAGCTGCATCTCATTCCGCGATACACCCAACGGGTGGTACCCGCGCCGTTCAACATCGGCCACCCCACCTGGGAGTGGGACCCTGATTTCGATATAACGCGTCACATCACCGAGGTGGCTATTGAGGCTCCGGGCACGGACGCTCAATTGATGGAGCTGGCCGGGAAGCTGTTCGCGCCGATGGTAAAGCGCGACCGGCCCCTCTGGGAGATGTATCTGGTGAACGGCATGGAGGGCGGGCGTTCGGCCGTTATTTCCAAGGTGCATCACAGCCTGGTGGACGGCGTCTCCGGCATCGAACTGCTAATGATCGTTTTTGACGTCTCGCCGAACCCAGCACCGCCGATACCACCCACGGAACCTCGCCCACGCGCGCCGCTTCCGGACGCCGCTACACGTTTTTTCGACGCGATTTTCGACAACATCTCGGACGTGTTCGAGCGCACGGCGGAGGCGCAACGGGGATTTCTGGACATCGTCCTGGAGGGCAGCCCGAGGACTCGAAGCGTGATGCGGGCGCTTGAGACGGCGGCGCCCTATCTGCGGCAGCCGGTCGAGCGCGCACCCTTCAATAAGCCGTTGAAGCCCGGGCGTAAGCTGGCCGTCAGCGAGTTCTCTTTCGCCGAGATCCGCGGCATTCGCGCCGCCCTGGGCGGGACGGTGAACGACGTGGTGCTTGTGGTGCTGGGAGGGGCGTTGGGCCGTTACCTGGAGATGCACGGAGAGAAGACGCAAAATCGCATGGCCCGCATCCTCACTCCGGTCAACGTCCGCCACGAGGACGAGCGGGGCCTGCTGGGAAACCGCGTGTCCATGCTGCTGGTGGAGGTGCCGGTGGGGGTGCAAGATCCGGCTGAGCGCCTTCGAATTATCAATGAAACGACCGACAAGCTGAAGCGGTCGCAGGTGGCGGACGGGACGGAGCTGCTTGGTGAGCTTACGAGCGGTATCCCGCCCGCTTTGCAGGCGCTTAGCGGCCTGCTGCCGCCGCCGCCAAACACGTTGGCGAATATGGTCTGCACAAACGTGCCGGGCCCGATGATCCCGCTCTACTGCGTGGGCCGCCGGATGCTGGCCCATTACCCGCTGGTCCCGTTGGGCTGGGAAATGGGCGTCGGCTGCGGCGTGACAAGCTACAACCAAAGGCTGTACTTCGGGTTGATGGCCGACGCCGAGGCCGCGCCGGACGTGGATCGGTTGAAAGAGTTCTTGGACCAGGCTTTTGTGGAGTTGCGCGCAGCGGCCGGCGTGGGCAAGTCCGACCTGCCTCAAATGGGCGCGGGCGCGGAGCCCGCGCGGCGGCGACGCGCGGCGGCACATGCATCAGAGGCGCTGGCCGCCGACGCCGGTTAGTCGGAGAGACCGTCCACAAAGCGCCGCACAATGGCGGCTCTAATTCTCCTTCAGCCAGGTCCGGATTCGTCGTCCGGTTAGCCGAAACCGTCGGGGGCTGTCCCAGGCTCCCTTCGCCCGAACCCCGGGCGCTACTTAGCGTCTGCGGCCTTGGGCTTCGTTGCTAAAGCCGGCGACGTCGTACGACATGATAAGGAGGTCATGTGTTTGGCCGTCACGGGACATGACGTGGTCCGCCAGGAGCGCTTCGGGGCGGAAGCCAAGGTGCTCAAAGACCCCGCGTGCGCTGCGTTGATCCGTGCTCATTTGAGCCGTGATCTTGCGGAGACCCAGCTCTTTTGCTATCGCGAAGGCCTCGTTGGTGAGGCGTTTGCCAAGGCCGATCCCACGGAAGTCTCGTCCGACGAGGACGCGCATCTCGCCCACGTGGCGGGTCCAGGTGGCCTCGTTGAGGTGAATGGAGGCATAACCGGCGATTTGACCGTCGCGAGTTTCCGCCAGGACGGAAACAGTGCGGCCGCCGCGAATGTACTGCATCCAGTTCTTGATCGTCTCCGGCCGCGTGATATCGGTGCGTAGGAACATGAGGTCTTCAGCAGGCAGGGCACGGGCGAATGTCTCGACGGCAGGGCCGTCGTCCGGCGTCATGAGGCGGAAGGTGAGCGAGGTGCCGTGGATGGTGGCCGTCCACGGGTAAGTACGCTGGATTGATGACGCTTGTGTCATTGGCTATCTCCCTTGGCAGAGTCTGCGAACGGAAGCATATAGCAGGGGACCGAGAATTGCAAGAATCTATCACGTAACTATTACCCGCCTCTTACCGAAGCTTAACCAAGCCTGATTGCCGTGCCCTTAATCTCCTTTTGAAAACAGCGGCGCGGTTACACCCCCTCCCGCGCGGTTGGAAAAGAGCGAGCCGGTTGATGGTCGGTCAACCGGCTCGAAACTTGTTGACCGGGAGACGAGCGCGTCTGTCTGGCCATGAGCGGGGTCGACACAGTTCTCACGCAAATCTAACCCTCGTCTCACTCCGGCTTAACCATGTAAGCCAGATAGAGTCGTAACCTGCAAACAGTAAGAGGCGGCGCGGTTGTACCCCCTCCCGTACCGCTAAAAACGAATCGAGCCGGGTGGATGGTCGGATCCAGCCGGCTCGAGTCTTTTATTTGCCCCGCAAAAGCCGATTATCCCTCGACGGCGACCAGCACCCAATCGGTGACAAAGCCGGCCAGCAGGCCGAGCAGCAAACCCCAGGTCGCCACTTCCTTGAAGCCCGACTTGTAGTTCATGTGCAGGAGCTCGTTGACGACGAAGAGGATGGATCCAGCGGCGAGCCCGAAGAATGCGACGGCCAGGAAGTCGTCGGTCCAGAACTGGCCGACTGCCGTGCCGAGGAACGTTGGCCCGCCGCCGATGACGCCGAGAAGGAGCAGAAAGCCCCAGTTGGGCATCTCGCCGGTCCCCGAAAGAGGCGCTACAATTCCGAAGCCCTCGGTGGAGTTGTGCAGGGCGAATCCGATGATGAGGGCGTAGGCGAGGCTGAGTTCGTCTGCCGCAGCCGACTGGCCAATGGCCAACCCTTCGGAAAAGTTGTGCAGGCCGATACCGATAGCGATGAGCAAACAGAGCTGCGCGGCGTTCGATGTACGTCTTCGGTTGCGCGCCGCGAACTCGTCCACAGAAGCTGCTCCGGGGCCAAAGAGCGGTTCCTTGTGGCTCCGGGAGATCCAGCGTTCGTAATAGATGAGACTGAGCAACCCGGCCGCGAGCGTCACGACAAACACGGCTGCGAAACCGGCGAAGTCGCTCCACTCGCTGTGCTCAATCGACGTCTCGATCGGGTCGACGGCGTGGGACAGGACGTCCCAGAGGAGGAAGAGGAGGATGCCGCTGGCAATGGCGCTAAGAAACGCCCTCATTCGGGCATCCAGGGCGCCCAGGCGGCCAAGCGGCAAGCCCAGGAAGATAGTCCCGCCGGCGATGGCGCCCAATCCCAAGATTTCTGCTGTTGACAAAACGGGTAACTCCTGTGAGGCGACGTGTACCGTGCCGTTCAGATATTAGTGTCGGCTAACAATAGACGTGCGTCAAGGCAAATTAGACAGCGACTTGTGATTATATTGGGCGAGCGCTAGAATACGTGCATGGGCCAACTTACTAATCCGGCAGGTGGTGACACCAGCGCCGGCGACTGTTAGTCCATACCCAGCCTAGAACATTAGCTAGAGCGAAATGCAACACCCATCGGCAACCGTTGAAGACTATCTGCAGGCGATTTACAGTCTGGAAGGAGAGGGCGACACCGTGATCTCAGCGCGCCTGGCGCGTCGCATGCGGGTGACGCCGCCAACTGCCTGGGCGACGGTGCGCCGCATGGCCCGCGACGGGCTGGTATCGTTGGACAGCAAGAAGATCATTACGCTCACGGAGCGGGGTCGGGACCTGGCGGAGAACATCACGCGGCGCCACCGCCTCGCCGAGCGCTTTCTATGTGACGTGATGGGTCTGGGTTGGGCAGAAGCGCACGAAGAAGCGCACCACTTTGAACACGCCATTACGCCACGCCTGGAGAAGAAGATATTCGAACTGGCAGGCAACCCCACGACTTGTCCTCACGGCAGCCCGATTCCGGGTACGGGCGCCCAGCTGGCGCCGGACCTAGTACTGCTCAGCGCGCTGAAAAACGGTGACCACGCCGTGTTGGAGTTCATCTCAGAAGAGCTGGAAGAGGACATGGAGCTCCTCAAGTATCTCGAGCGCTCACAGATGACGCCGGGGAGCCCGATTTATGTGGCGGAGACCAGCCTTTCCACGGGGGTGATGATGCTGGAATGCAATGGCAATAACGTGCCGCTGGGCCTCGCCGTAGCCTCCAAGATCAGGGTCCGAGCCGGCCACCCGGAGCGCAGCGCCTGACGTTTGACCGGCAGGCAAAACGCTGCTAGAGTCGATTCATCCCGGCCGGTCGTTCGCGGAAAGCGCCCCGCGGAGGTGGCGGAGATGCGACAACGTTGGTTCCGTTTCGGGTTTGCTCCCCCCTTCGGATTCTGGTTCCGCAGTGCGTGGCGTTTTCCAAGAAGGGACGAGTACCTGCGAATGCTAGAAGAGTACCGTAAGGAGCTTGAGGAGGAGCTAACCGAAGTGAGAGGAGAGATCGAACGCATGAAGAGGGGAGAAGGCGAGTAAAGCATGCGGACAACTGTTGTCGGCAGCTACCCGAAGATTCCCAACAGGCCGCGTCCCGCTCGGCTGCGCCTGGCGATTAACCGCCGCGACCGGGGCGAGATCACGGATGAGGAAGTGGCCGCCGTTCAGGACGAGGTGACCTTAGAGGTGATGGAGGAGCAGGCGGAAGCGGGCCTCGACATCATCACCGACGGGCAGGTGCGCTGGGATGACGATCAAACGTATGTGATGCGGGCGCTGACGGGGGTGGAGATCGGCAGCCTGGAACGCTACATGGACACAAACACCTACTACCGACAGCCGGAGATAGTGGGGCCGGTGTCCTGGCGGGAGCCTATCCTCGTCCGCGACTTTCAGTTCGCTAAAGAGAAAAGCCGGAAGCCGGTAAAGGCGATCATCACCGGGGCTTACACGCTGGCGGCGCTCTCCCTGGATAGGCATTACGGCAGCCGGGAGAACCTGGCACTGGCGATCGCGGAGGCGCTAAGGGACGAGATACAGGCGCTCGACGCTGCGGGCGCGGAGCACATCCAGGTGAACGACCCGATGATCGTTAGGAGCAAGGACGACGTGAGGACCATCAGGCGAACGCTAAACTCGATGCTGGATGGGGTGAGCGCAGAGACGGGGGTCTACAGCTGGTTTGGCGATGCGAAAGGCCTCCTGCCCGCGTTGCTGGACACCCCCGCCTCGGTCATCGGGCTGGATTTTGTGCAGGGGCTAGACAACTG
>VBJS01000252.1:0-1823 GCA_005880055.1 Chloroflexota bacterium
TCGCGCTGCGTAGCCAGGCGCTGTGCGCCCGCTCATCGTGAACCTCACGTGAGCGGGTTCGGGCGCCGGTGAGAAGCATAGGGAGACTTAGATGAACACCGCTGAATTCCTGATGATCGCCTCCTCGGTGGTCCCGGACCGCACAGCGATGGTCTGTGAGGATGAAGCGCGCACTTTCGCCGAGTTGCAGGAGCGAGTGAACCGGCTGGCGAACGCCTTGCAGGCGATGGGCGTGGGCCACGGCGATAAGGTCGCCATCATGGCTCTGAACGGCATTCCCTATGTGGAGAGCTATTACGCCACTGCCAGGCTGGGCGGCGTGTTCGTGCCGCTCAACTATCGGGCCAAGCGCGAAGAGATTATCTACATGTGCAACAACTCGGAATGCTCCGTGCTGTTTGTCGGGCAGCGGTATCTCGAGCTAGTAGGCTCGCTGCGGCTGGAGTTGCAGACGGTCAAGCATCTCATCTGCATCGACGCCCGGCCGCAAGGGATGACCAACTACGAGGAACTTCTTGCCCAACATGAACCTGAGGAGATATTCGCGGAGATCGAGGACAGCGATCCGACGATAGTGATCTACACCAGCGGCACCACCGCGCTGCCCAAGGGCGTGGTGCTCACGCACATGGGGATGTCGGTCTACGTCACCAATACGGTTGCGCCGGCGGACCCCGCGGAGGAGAACCCGGACGTCTTGCTGGTTTCGGTGCCCTTCTACCACGTCGCCGGCGCGACGACGATGCTTTCGGCCGTCTGGGGAGGGCGCAAGATGGTGATCCTCCAGCAGTTTGACCCGAAGTCCTGGCTGGAGGCCGTGCAGAAGCACCACGTCACTCACAGCTTTGTCGTACCCACGATGCTGAAGCGCATCATGGAGCACCCGGACTTCGCGACGTATGACCTCGGCTCGCTCAAGCTGGTCGCGTATGGCGCGGCGCCGATGCCGTGGGAAGTGGCAACTCACGCCGTACAGGTCTTCAAGTGCGGGCTGATGAACGCCTACGGCCAGACGGAAAGCACGTCCTCGCTCACCTTCCTGGGGCCGGAAGACCACCAGATCCCGGAAAGCCCGCCGGAAGAGCGCGAGCGTAAGCTGCAGCGCCTGCGGTCGGTCGGCCGGCCGATGGACGACGTGGTTGTGATGATCATGGACCCGCAGGGAGAAATCCTGCCGCCGGGCCAGGAAGGGGAGATTGTGGCCCAGGGGGCGCGCGTGATGGCCGGTTATCTGAACCGCAGCGAGGACACAAATGAAGCGATCCGTGACGGCTGGTTGCATACCGCCGACGTGGGCTGGATGGACGCGGACGGCTACCTGTATATCACCGGCCGGACGAAAGACCTCATCATCCGCGGCGGCGAGAACATTGCGCCGGGCGAGATCGAGGCCGTCCTGCAGCAGCATGAGGCGGTCGAGGATGCAGCGGTCATCGGTGTGCCGGACGTGGAATGGGGAGAAGAAGTAAAGGCGGTCGTCGTCCTCAAACCGGGCGCTCTGGTGGCGCCGGAGGAGTTATCGGCGTTCGTCAAGGAGCGGCTGGCAAGCTACAAGGTCCCGAAACACTACGAGTTCGTGCAGGAGCTGCCCCGCAACTACGTGGGTAAGGTGCTGAAGACTGAGTTGCGCAAGCAATACGGGGAGGCGAAGAGCGGCGCCTAGCCGTAAGAAGTCGCGTCCGCGCCGGACGTCGCGGCGGCACGCCGTGGAGAGCGGGCGGCCGCCGGCGCCGCCGGCGCCGGCCGCGGTAACTGCGCCGGCGTCCCGCCGGGGGCGCGATATCTCTTGGACTGGCCTGGCCGGCGGCGCGCTTGGCGTGCTC
>VBJS01000252.1:1840-2405 GCA_005880055.1 Chloroflexota bacterium
CCGCTCCAGTCCGGCTTGTATCTCGTCGTCTTACCCGGCGATAGCTCGCGTCTAGCCGCCATCCCGTTGTTCTTCATCGGGCTGCTTTGGGTGCCGGCGGTCTGGGTTTCGGTGCGCGCAACGCCCATCCGTCGGCGCACTTTGCGCACGATACTCGCTGTCTCCCTGCCGCTGGTAGTGGCAGGAGTTGTGCTTTACGGGCCACAGTTCGCAACCCTGCTGCTCATTCCCAGCACTCTCCTGGCGATCGCTTCTGGTCTCGTCTTCCAGGGGCGAAACAGGTAGGGCCGGATAACGAGAAGGGCCGGACCTTGCGGTCCGGCCCTTGTCCCTTCGCGATTGGCTGTTACCAGTGACCTCTGCCGTAGTACCCGCCGCTGAGAGCGACGATCAGCACCAAGACGAGCAGTATGAAGAACAGCGGTGAGATGGCGACGCCCAACCCGCCGAATAGCAGTATCAGCAGCAGGGCGATTAACAAGAGAGCAATCATCCTTTACCTCCTTTTGCCATTAACGGTTGGTACTAAGCGGGTTATTGTTGTTGGCGCCGGAACTTGCTTGCG
>VBJS01000061.1 GCA_005880055.1 Chloroflexota bacterium
CGATATGCGGCCATCCTCTTTGGGAGAGGGTGGCGTTTCCGTCTTTTTTTCCTCGATTGCCATGGTTAAGAATAGAACCTCGTGCCGCTCATTATAACGGCCCTCTTCGCGCGACCATGCTGACCTTCTCGCCGGGGACCGGCGGCTGCCTCATTGCCCCTGCGGTTTTGGCGGCAGCTTTATTTCCTGGCCTTCGTGCAGCGTCTTCGGGTCCACGCCCGGGTTAACGTCGACGATGGCCTGTGTACTGAGGCCGCACTTCTGGGCGATCGTCGAAAAGTTGTCCCCCGAGGCGATCGTGTACGTGGCCCCACAGATGCCGGCCGGCGCGGGCGTTGCGCTGGCGGAGGGCTGCGAGCCCGCAGCGACGGGCGGGAGCGTGGCCAAGGCGGCTGGATCGATGATGATGACGTCGGGCGGTGACGGCCACGGTGTCGAGGTCGGGACCGACCGCGGGTCCGTCAGGTTGCCGGTGTGCACCTCCTCGCCGTCATCACCGCAGGCGATGATGAGGGCCGGTAAGACAGTAAGCAGGAGGAGGCACGGGAGAAGAAGTTTCTGGGGCGTCATGCTAGTCCCACGCATGCTATCGCATCCGGCGGGCAAGGGCAAAGCTTCCGGGTGCGATGGCTATGACCCGGAGGGCGAGGGTTGCAGCAGGTCATCGATCATCGCCAGGCCTATGTTGCCGGCATCGCCCAAGCGGGACTCCTGCACGTAGTCTATCGTGTCCTGCGCGGTGTGATAGTGAGCGTCGCAGAAGCAGTTGAAGATGACGGAAGGGATCCCCGCCCGGATAAAGCTGGCGTGGTCGCTACCCAGGTTCTGCGGCAGTTCGGCCGAGACCGAGTGCGGCAGACCCAGTTTGGTCGCCTCCCTATCGGCGACCGCGTTGACCTCAGGCGATCCTGCGAAGGGCCAAGAGTCGCCGACGGCGAGCATATCGAAGTTGAGCATCGCCTTCAATGCCGCCCTGTCGTCGTCCGCCAGACTGGCTACGTAGACCGCGCTTCCGACCAGCCCGATCTCCTCCGAACCGAATAAGACGTAGCAGATGTTCGCCAGCTCGCCGGCGGCTGCCCGTGTGCGCGCCATTTCGATCACGACCGCTGTCCCGGACCCGTTGTCGTTTGCGCCCGGCCCGGCCGGTACCGAGTCGTAGTGGCCGCCCGCCACTATGTTGCAATTGCCGTCGGGCGGCCGCGCTACCACGTTTCGAGACGTGAGCGTCTCCGTCTGGGTCTTCACCTCCAGTCTGACCCGGACGGGCTGACCGCTTGCCGACAGTAGCGATTCGCCATCTTCTTTTGAGATGCTGGCCGCCGGGATTGCGCTCCCGGATGTCAGATTGCCGGTGAAGTTGCCCGCCTGGTTGTTGTAGACCAGCACCCCGGCTGTACCAGCAGCCTGCGCGTTGGCCACCTTAGCTCCGAAAGTGATCTCGCCGCGCTGGATCAGCGCGATCTTGCCCCTGGCGTCGGAACCGAAATCTTCGGGCCGGCCAATCCCGGCGGCAATCAGCTCGCCTTCGGCTGCATCACTCACGCTTCCGCCCAGGGCCTTCGCATCAATGCTCCGCTCCTGCGGCGAGAGCACCTGCAGATTCGTTCCCTCATCTGTGATGCTGGTGATCGGGAACTCCTGGAGAGAGGTTGCGTAGCCGTCAGCGGCAAGCTCTCCACGTATGTACTCGGCGGCGCGCTTCTCGGTGTCGCTCCCGGCCGGGCGCGACCCTATCTCAACAGCAAGCTTCTGGATATGCGCGAGCGCCCGCTGCGAGCTGAATTTCGCCTCGCCCAAGCTCGGCGATCCTGCCGTGGTGGTTGTTGCTGTGGCGGAAGCCGGGGACGTGGCGCTGCCCGCCGTTGAAGGGGGCGTCTGCGAATTATCGCCGCAGGCCGCGCACAGGAGAACGAGCGCCAGGAATGAGACCGGTGGAAGGATGCGCCGCACAGCGATTGGGAGAGGCCTCGCCGCGCCTAGCGGTGGCGCCAGCGGTCCCACCAGCGGCGGGCACGGGTGCCGGGACCGGGGCGCCGCAGATCGATGGGCTTGTCCCGCCAGTACTTTTCCGGGGGGTGCCCACCCGCGCCCGATCTTCGGAGGGAGAGGATGAAGGCGGCGATGAAAGCGACCACTCCCCCCGCAACTATCCAGCGGGTGAGGCTGGATCCTCCGGGCAGAAGCACGTACGCCGCGACGATGACGGCAATAGCGATGAGCAGGACGTGGCCTGCGGAGAGCCTGGGCAGCCGCACGCCACCAAACGTCCTCTCAAAACTTTGGTCGAAAGACGTGCGGACGCGCTTCCAAAACGGCCGGCGCGGCGGCGGAAGGGTATCGAGTCGGGCGAGGAGTTCTTCAACTTCGCGTTGGATTCGGTCTGGCATCTCTCCCTCGCACTCTTGCTGGGCAGCGCAGTCAACATTTTATCGCCGCTCAGCGAGGCCCGTCCAGATAACGCGTGGGAAATTTCACATCTCTTTCACCGACCGTCCGCCGGTTGGCATAACCAACCGCGCTACCGATAATGAAACGCAATCTGTCGAGCGAGGCTATCCGTGGACTGGAGAGACGAGTACAAGCGCAAACTCGTCAGCGCCGACGAGGCGATGAAGCTCGTCCAGCGCGATGACCTAGTGGTCATCTCCATCGCCGGGCCTCGCGTACTGCCGGCTGCTCTGTTCAAGCGAGGACAGGAGCTAGGCGGCATCGACCTGCGCCTCTGTGCGCCGCTTATGGACCCCGGCTGGCTCCGCGAAGGCTGGGAGAAGGAATTTCGCATCGAGTTCGAGCTGTTTATCGGCGATTTCGCCCGCCCGGCCCAGGACGAAGGGCGCAGCACATACCTGCCTAACCTTTTTTCCCTCAATTTTAAGGACCACGACCAGCGCCCGGACGAAGCGCGCCCCATCGACGTCTTTCTGGCTGCGGTCACGCCTCCTGACGAGGACGGTTACGTGCAGTTCGGCGCGCACCACTGGAACAAGCGCTCCTACATCCGTCGGGCCCGCAAGAGCATTGTGGAGGTGGACCCCGGTCTGCGACCGGTCTTCGGCGACAACAAGCTGCACGTCTCGGAAATCGACCGTTTTGTGGAGGTGCCGGCTGTTCAGATCACGCGCGGGCTGGTCGATGCCTGGCTCCGCCGCGTCGAGGACGAGGCCCGGAGAGTGGAATACCTCTCGGTCGTAGACGAACTCGAGGACGATCTCGACCGCCTGATCGTCGTCGGGCCCGTCATGACCCGGCTTCCTCCACAACAGGTGCGCCGCCTGCTCGGCCTTGCGGAGCCGCCCGAGGTAGCCAGGACGATTGCCGGGCACGTGAGCGAGATCCTGCCCGACGGCGCCACGATTCAGATCGGCGCTGGTGAGCCGAGCATGTATCTTGCGCGGGCGGGCGCCTTCGACAACAAGCTGGACCTGGGGCTGCATACGGAAATGGTGGCAGGCGGCGTCCCCAAGCTGGTAGAAGCGGGCGTGATCAACGGCAAACGCAAAACGTTACACCCGGGCAAGGCCGTCGCGGTCGCCTGGTCCGGCTCGGATGCCGAAGACCTTCGCATCGTGACCAACAACCCGAAATTCGAGGTCCACGATCCCGAGTACGTCCTCGATGTACGTACAATCGCCCGGAACGATAACTTCTACTCCTTGAACAACGGCCTTTCGGTGGACCTTACGGGCCAGATCAACTCGGAAAGCGTCTTCGGCCACAGGCTAATCAACGGGAGCGGCGGCCAGCCTGAGTTTCAGATCGGCGCCGCGCTCTCCCGGGGCGGCCGCGCGATCACGCTGCTGCCGTCAACCGCCTTGGAAGGCGCGGTCTCCCGCATCGTCGGGCAGCACGAGCCGGGCGCGATGATCACCGTTCCCCGCTTCTTCGCGGACACGATCATCACCGAGTACGGGATCGCGAGGCTCTGGGGAAAGAACCACCGCCAGCGGGCCAACGAACTGATTGCTGTGGCGCATCCAGAGTTCCGGCCGGGGCTTCGGAAGGACGCAGCGTCGCTGCTGGGAGCGTAACTTTCAACTTTAGACGTTCAACTGTAGACTGAAGAGCCATGAAGATCGGCGCACACGTCCGGTCCGGAGGGGGAGTCTTCAACGCCATCGACAACGCCTTTGCCATGGGCGCCGAGACCATCCAGCTCTTCTCCGGCGCTCCGCAGGCCTGGCGCCGCAAGAACTACACCCCGGCTGAAGTTGAGGCGTACAAGCAGCGCGTCGCCGAGACGGGCATCGAGCCGGCGTTCATCCACGGTCTGTACCTGGTGAACCTGGCTTCCAGCAACCCGGACTTCCTCGCCAAGTCATTTGATGCGCTCACTGCCGATATGAAGGCGGCCGACCTGCTCGGCGCTAAGGGGGTCATCTTTCACCTGGGCTCGCACAAGGGTTCAGGATACGAGGCCTGCTTCGAGCAGGTTGTGGAATACGTGCGTCGCGTCGTTGAAGCCAGCCCCGGCGATACCTGGCTGATCCTGGAGAACAGTGCCGGGATGGGCGGCGCGATTGGGTCCAACTTCGGGGAGCTGGGCCGTATCATTCGAGAAGCGGGCAGCAAGCGCGTTCGCGTCTGCATCGACACGCAGCACGCCTTCGCCGCTGGTTACGACGTGAAGACGCGTCCGGGGTTAGACAAGGCGATGGACGAATTCGACCACGAAGTAGGATTGGACTGTCTTGCAGCCGTACACGCCAACGACTCCAAAGGCCCGCTGGCAAGCGGCCTGGACCGTCACGAGAACATCGGCGACGGCGAAATCGGGCGCGATGGCTTCGCCAATATCCTTTCGCATCCGGCTTTCGCCGAAGTGCCGTTCCTGCTAGAGGTTCCGGGCATCGAAGACCGGGGGCCGGACAAGGAGAACGTGGAGCGCCTGAAAGAGATCCGCGCTCAGGTTGGCAAAGGCCCTTAGGCGACCGGGGCCTTCACAGCGTAGATCTCTCTCAGTGTGTCGACAAACGCCTGCACACTCCGCGGCCGCTTTCGGTTGCGCCGGTAAATCAGGGAGATCGGGCGTTTCATTGGCTCGGCGTCGGTCAGATGGACCTTTACCAGAGTCCCCGCTGCCAGCTCGCGCTCGATTGTAACGAGCGGTAGAAGGGCGATGCCCAGGCCTTCTTCCACCATCCGCTTGGTGGCTTCAAGCGAATCTAGCTCCATCGCCACGTTCGGGATGACACCGGCCTGCCGGAAAAAGTTGTTGATCAGCCCATAGTAAGAAGAACCGCGGTCGAAGAGGACGATTGGTTCCCCGGCGGCCTCTGCGACTCGCACTTTCCCGGCAGCCGCGAAGTGATGCCCGGGCGGCACCGCGAGCACTATCTCGTCCTCGTAAAGGTCAACGGTTTCGAGTTCCGGATTGACGAGGGAACGGACGAGCGCTACCTGTACCTCATCGGCAAGCAGCATCGCCACCACTTGCTCGGAACGGCCCGTCCGGACGATGACGTCGACGCCCGGGTACCTGTGGCAGAATATATTGAGGATGCGAGGCAACACGTAGGTAGAAACGGTCAGGGCAGACCCCACCCTCAGAGAACCCAGTTGGACATTGCGCACCTCGTCGACGGCGTCTCTGCCTTCCCGGAGTGTTTGAAGGATGCGTTCGACGTAGGGCAGGAACGCTGAACCGGCGTCGGTTAGGCGCACGCCCCGGCCGCCGCGCTCAAACAACTCCTCGCCCAGCTCACGTTCCAGCGTCTGGATGCGCGCCGTGATGGAAGGCTGCGTGAGCTGTAGGGCTTCGGCCGCTCGACTAAACGAATGGCGCTGCGCGACCTGCGAGAAGGCCTCAATCTGCCCGAAATCCAAGTCCCAATCCCCGGATGGTATTAGCTGCGTCTATACATGCGATTGGAAAGTCTAGCGGCGGCTAATAGGCCCCGTCAAGCGTTGCAGAAACGCTAGGTGTGGCGCTCTGTACGCGCCCGGAAGGCGCCGCCCGTTTCGTGGGTCTTGAACCACTCGGCGTTGCCCTCTATATCGCTCTTCCACTGCTCCGGCACGTCATCCTCGAAGAAGATGGCGTTCACGGGACAGACCGTCTCACACGCTGCACAGTCGATGCAGATCTCCGGGTTGATGTAATACTGAGGGTCGTCGGGAGCGCTGTGGATGCAGTCCACGGGACAAACATCCACGCAGGAGGCGTCCTTGGTCCCAATGCACGGCTCCGTTATGACATATGTCATTTGCGCTCCTCAACGTTGGCCCATTCGATATTTTAGCCGGCGCTAAACAAGGCCACAACTTCCAGGCATCCGCTTCAGTCAATGGCCAGCAGCGAGGCGCCCGCACGGCGAACCCCCAGCTTTGTCACGGTGACATCGCCGTGCATTCGGGTCTGGCAAGCCAGCCTCAAGCGACCCGCCACAACCCTTGCCTCGCCCATTTCTTCGCTCAGAGTCCGTTTCTCAGACCGCCCCATCGGCTCCAGGGAGTCCGCGCCTTCATCGATACTGCAGGCGCAGGACGTGCAGATGCCCTGGCCGCCGCAGGTCGTTGGCCAGTAAAGCCCGGCCTCGTTAGCGCTCGCCATGATGGTATCGCCATCCGGCGCTTCCACGATCACGTCAAGCGGCAGAATCCTTAGCCTCGGCATCGCATCTCATGTTAACATCCCGCCGGACGGCGGCCGCGTTTCCTTCGTGGAACCGCCTCTCGTATACTTGATTCGGTTTCAATCGCGCCAATTGGAGGCGGTATGAAGCAGATTCCAGAAGGCACCCGCGAAGAGATGGTCATCGAGACGACGCCGGAGATGGGCGTTAAGCACCTGCCGGTCCCAATGTACTCAACCCCGGCCATGGTCGGACACTTCGAGGGCCTCTGCCTAACGATGCTGATCCCGTTTCAGGAGCCCGGTGAGACATCAGTCGGCTATAAGGTAAACGTGAAGCACATGGCGCCTACGCCCATTGGCCAGAAGGTGACTGTGAAGGGCCGTGTGAAAGAGCAGGACAACCGCAAGATCGTCTTCGAGGTAGAAGCCTTCAATCAGGCGGGCGTTAAGATTGGTGAAGGCGAGCATGAACGACGTATTATCGAGATGAGCCGGTTTGCGCAATGACCGGGCCGAGGGCCACCGGAGAAACGTTTGCATCGCTGGTAAAGGGGCAAGAGTTCGCCCCGGTTGAGTTCCAACTCTCGGCCGATTGGGTAGACGCGTATATTGCCGCTGTCGACGATGGGGCGATCAGGGCGCTCGGTTCGGATCGCGTTCCGCCGATGGCGCTGGCAGCGTTGGCCGTGAAGGCGCTCATACAAGACACCCGGCTGCCACCGGGGGCGATCCATCTGGGCCAGGAGCTCTCCTTCCCTGTCCCGGTGGAGATTGGCGAGACGCTGACGGTGCGGGCGCGCATCGCAAACCGTGGCGAGCGCCAGGGCTGGGCTCTACTGGGCATTGAAATGACGGTGGAGCGCGCTGATGCTCAGCCGGTCATGTCCGGGCGGGCCACGCTGACCTTTCCTCTTGGCGAAGGCGTGGAGGGTTGAGGACTGAGAGGTTGAGCGGCGCGCCCCGGCCCGGTGACCAACTGCCCGCGCTTACCAAATTGGTAACGCAAGAAAAGATCACTCGCTATGCAGACGCCTCGGGCGATCACAACCCGTTGCATACGGACCCGCAGTTCGCCTCGAGCACCCAGTTCGGCGGGCCGATAGCCCACGGCATGCTCGTCCTGTCATACCTTTCAGAGCTGATGACCGCTGAGTTCGGCATGCGCTGGCTTCGGGGTGGGCGCCTCAAAGCCCGCTTTCGCGGCCCGGCACGCCCGGGAGAGACGGTGCAAGTCTCGGGGCGGATCCGCCGGGCGGACGATGCCTC
>VBJS01000025.1 GCA_005880055.1 Chloroflexota bacterium
AGCGGCAGCGCATACCAGCGCCACACGCCGCGCAAGCAGATGGACATCGCCGTCGTCGGCGTCGCGGCTGGGCTAACGCTGCAAGGCGAGCGCATCCAGCGCGCCCGCATCGCGCTCGGGGCCGTCGCGCCAACGCCTGTCCGGGCTCGCGGTGCGGAAGCCGCGCTTGAAGGACAGTCAGCCACCGAGGGGGTATTCACCCGCGCCGCAGAGATCGCCGCCGGCGAGTGCAGCCCGATCACCGATGTGCGCGGGACCGCAGAATTCCGGCGCCATCTCGTCCGCGTGATGGCGGAACGCATATTGCGGACGGCGGCAGAGCGATGCGGGCGCTAGTTGCCGAGGCTACCGCGAGTTACCGCGAGAAAAGCTCTTCAAGTGATGCACGAGCAGGTTGGGTGAAAGTTCGACAACGGGGCGGTCATGTACCATTTAGTACATCCAGACAAGCCGCATCGCCGCGTAACGATTTCTATGCATCCGCGCGAAATCGTCCTGCCGGCAACAATGTCCGCCATACTGGACCAAGCCGAGATGACTGCAGCCGAATTTCGGGAGTTGATGTGATGCGTGAATACACGATTATTCTTGACCCAGATAGAGAACGCCGCGGCTACACGGTGACGGTCCCGGCCCTGCCGGGCTGTATTACGCAGGGAAAAACCAAGGATCAAGCCATCGAGCGAGCGCGTGAAGCGATCTTGCTACATCTTGAGTCGATGCTCGCAGATGGCGAAGAGATACCGGAGGATGTAGCCGGCTTGCAAGTATTAAAGGTCGCCGTCTGATGACCAAGCAGCTCATCACCCTGAACGTCAACGGCGAGCGCCACGAAGTCGCAATTGAGCCGCACTGGACGCTGCTCGAGACGGTCCGCAACCACTTGCGCCTCACCGGCTCCAAAGAGGGCTGCGGCACCGGCGACTGCGGCGCCTGCTCCATGCTCGTCGACGGGCGGCTCCTCACGTCCTGCCTGATGCTCGGCGCCCAGGCGGACGGCTGCCAAATAACGACCGTCGAGGGGCTAACGCAGAACGGGACGCTGCACCTGGTGCAGCAGGCGTTCATCGAAAAGGGCGGCGTGCAGTGCGGCTTCTGCACGCCTGGCATGATCATGGCCGCCAAAAACCTGCTCGACAGCAACCCCACGCCGGGCATCGACGACATCCGTGAGGGGCTGGCGGGCAATCTCTGCCGCTGCACCGGTTACGCCAAGATCTACGATTCGGTGCTGGCGGCAGCGGAGATGATGAAAGCGAGGGCAGAGCGCTAATGGCACAGGAAACAATCACCCGGGAACAGGAGCGAGAGCGCGAATACCGCAACGTCGGCAAACCGGTTCAGCGTCCGGACGGCGCCGGCAAGGTCACCGGCGAGACGGTCTACGCAGACGACATACAGCTTCCCCGCATGCTCCACGCCAAGATGCTCGGCAGCCCCTACGCGCACGCCCGCATCACCGCCATCGACACGGTCGCGGCTAGGCAGCACCCAGGCGTCGAGGCCGTCATCACGGCCGCCGACCTGCCCGACTACAAGCTCAACGCCTCCAACCGCCGCGGCATCATCTTCCCCCAGGACGAGGTGCTCTTCCATGGACAGCCCGTCGCTGCCGTTCTCGCCTCAGACCCGCACGTCGCCGAAGAGGCGCTCGGGCTGATCAACGTCAGCTACGAGGCGCTGGCCCCGGTCGTCGACCCCATCGAGGCGATGAAGGAGGACTCGCCGCTCGTCCGCTCCGCTCTCCACGATGTCGACCGCTCGGAAGAGCGTGGCCACGTCACCGTCGACGTTGCCGAGAAGGAGCAGAGCGACAAGCCTTCCAATATCGCCTCCGACATGAACTTCAAGCGCGGCGATATCGAGGCCGGCTTCGCCGAGGCGGACTGCATCATCGAGGGTACCTGGCGGTCCGGCATGGTCCACCAGAGCTATATAGAACCACACTCCACCATCGCGGATTACGAAGCCTCAGGCGAGCTTACCGTCTGGACCAGCACCCAGGCGCCCTTCTACATCCGCGACGAGCTGGCGCAGACGCTGGGCATCCCGGAGAACCGCATCCGCGTGATCGCGACCGAAGTAGGCGGCGGCTTCGGCGGCAAGATCTACCTCACGGAGCTGCTGGTCGCCGCTTTGGCCATGGTCGTGCGCCGGCCGGTCAAGTACATTATGTCGCGCCGCGAAGACATGCTGGCCGCCACACCCGCACCGTTCGCGCAAGTCGAGATGAAGACCGGAATGAAGCGCGACGGCACCCTAACCGCCGTCCAGGCGAAACTCGTCTACGACTCCGGCGCCTTCCCCGGCGCGCCGATGCTTCCCGGCTGCCTGCTCGCCGGCGGCTACTACAAATGCGACAACCTGGACATCAAGGGCTACGAGGTGCTGACCAACAAGGTCAGCGTCGGCGCCCTGCGCGCGCCGGGCGCCCACAACGCGACCTTCGCCATCGAGAGCCACATGGACATGATGGCGAAGCAGCTCGGGCTCGACCCGCTGGAGGTGCGCCTGAAGAACGCAGTCGAGGAGGGCGACCCGCTGCCGAGCGGCCAGCCGTATCCCCGCATCGGCCTGAAGGAGTGCCTCGAGGCGATCGGCAACAGCGAGGTCTGGAAGCGCCGCGCGGACTCCGCCCGCTCTCTCGATACCTCAGGACGAGCGGGCCAAGATGCCTCGCGGCGGCGGGGGATCGCTCTCGCGGCCGGCGGCTGGATGGGCGGGCTTCAGCCGGCCAGCGCCATCTGCGTGCTGAACAGCGACGGCACTGTCAACGTCACCGTGGGCTCGGCCGACATCACCGGCACCAACACCAGCTTCCAGCAGATCGCGGCCGAGGTGCTGAACGTGCCGCTGGACATGGTGAGCGTCACAACCGGGGATACTAAAACCGCGCCCTACGCAGGCATGAGCGCCGGCAGCAAGACGACGTATACCGTCGGACGGGCAGTCAAGCTGGCGGCCGAGGACATGAGGCGCCAGATGCTCGAGATTGCGGCAAGGCGTTTCGAGGCGAAGCCGGAGGACCTGGAGGTCGCGGACGGCGTCATCCGCCTGAACGGCGCGGAGGAGAAGAACCTTACGTTCGCCCGGCTGGGCAAGCTGAGCACCAACTTCGCTGCACCGCTGCCGGCCATCCTCGGCAGCGGCGCCATCACGGCCCGCAAAATGGCGCCCGGTTTCACCGTGCAGGCCGCCGACGTCGAGGTGGACACGGAGACAGGCGAGGTGACGGTGCTGGGGTTCGCGCTGGCCCAGGACTGCGGCTTCGCCATCAATCCAATGTCCGTCGAAGGCCAGATGCAGGGCGGCGCCAGCCAGGGCATTGGCATAGCCCTGTCCGAGGAGATGCTCTACGACTCCGAGGGCCGGCTCCTGAACGCGAACCTCCTGGATTACCGCCTTCCTACCACGCGCGACCTGCCGCCCATCGAAGCGATCATCGTCGAGGTGCCGTCGGAGGAAGGGCCGTACGGCGCCCGCATCGTCGGCGAGCCCTCCATCGTCGCCGGTCTCGCCGCCGTCGGCAACGCCGTCGCCGAAGCCACCGGCGCCCGCGTCTACGAAGGCCCGATAACGCCCGAGCGCGTGCTGCGCGCACTTGGGAAGATTTGATGGCCAAGATAACCTCCCTGCTCTTCGTGCTACCGGTCCGCGACCTGGAGCAGGCCGTCCGCTTCTACAGTGACGCCTTCGACCTGCAGGAGGTCTACCGCGCCGACAACATTGTCTTCGTCGGCATTCCGGGCACCGATGTGTCGTTTGGGATACTTCGCGACCCAGCGTCGGCCGGCAACGGTCCGCAGAACGTCGGTCTGCACATAGACCACGCGGCCGACCGCGACGACGTGATTAGCGGGATCCAGCGAGCCGGCGGCAAGATCGTCGAGCGCGGGGAGCACGCGCCGGGCGTGCCTTTCGCCCGCATGGCGGACCCGGACGGCAACGAGCTGGAGATCTGAGTGCCTGCTTAGCGCGAACATGCGGTAACATTTGATAAATCCAACCTGTTAGCCAACCGGACAACTGGCGGAAGACCTAGAAGGAGCCCTTGCCATGGGAGTGTTAGTGAAGCCGACCAAAGACCAGATCAAGATCTTCTACAGCCAGGCCTTGGACCGCTGCGTGGAAGCGTTCTCCCGCCTGGACGAGAAGGACTTGGGCAAGAAGGCCTCCGACGAGTGGACCGCTAAGCAGCACCTGGCCCATCTCGCCTCTACTTGCGAAGACGAGGAGCTGCCTCTCACCCGGCAGGCGCTGGCCGGCGAAGCCCCCAACGTCCCAGGCTTCGAGCGTCGCGACCAGCAGATGACGTTCCGCGAGGCGGGCGTCCGGAAGCTGGGTGACATCTCGACACCCGAGCTTCTGCAGCGCTTCCGCTCCGCCTTCGGCGAGCACCTTGCGATGCTGGAATCCCTCAGCGAGTCCGATCTCGACAAGCCGGCGCGCAGCCCCGCCTGGGACCGCTCCGGCACCGTCCGCGACTTCTTCTTCGGCGCGTATCTGTTCCTCGCCGGCCAGTACCAGGAGATCCGCCGAGTCAACAAGAAGAAGCTGCCGCACTGGATCGAGGCCAGCAGTCCGGATATGAAGCATTACCACATGGACCGCATCTTCCACTACATGCCGCTCATCTTCCGTAGCGATAAGGCAGAGGACATGAAGGCCACCTACCAGTTCACGATGGAGGGCGAAGGCGGCGGCCAGTGGCACATCCGCATCGCAGACGGCAAGGCGGAGGCGGACGACGGCCCGGCCGAACCGCACGACAGCGAGATCAAGACCAAGCCGGAGCTGTGGGTGGACCTCTCCAGCGGCGACCTCAACCCTCCCATGGCCATCATGACGCGCAAGGTGAAGCTGGGCGGAAACCCGGCGCTCGCCATGAAGTTGAGCCACCTCTTCGGCTCGCAGGAGTAGCATCGCCGAAAGACCTCTAGCGGCGGCCATACTTCTCGCGGCCGGCGAGTCCCAGCGCATGCGCGCGCCCAAGCCGCTGCTCGATTGGGGCGGCCGGACGCTCATCGAGCACCACCTCTCGCAGCTCCACGACGCGGGCACCGGCGATATCGTCGTCGTGCTCGGGCACGCCGCGGACAGAATCCGGCCGGTCGTTGAACGGCTCGATGTCCGCATCGTCGTCAACGAGAACTACGCCGCGGGCCGCGCGTCCTCCCTTCGTCTCGGGGCCACCGCGGTTTCGGAAAGCTCGGCGACTGTCGTCGTCGCGAGCGTCGACCAGCCCCGGCCGGCCTCGATCATGCGCCGCCTCATCGAGGAGCACCGACGCAGCAACGCGAAGATCACGGTACCGGCCCATGCCGGCAAACGCGGCCACCCCGTCGTGCTCGACGCCTCACTGCTCCCCGAACTGCGAGAAGTACGCGAGGAGACCCAGGGCCTTCGCGAAGTGCTCAGGCGGCACTACGGGGATGTGCGCGAAGTGGCGTTTGACTCGCCGCTCGTCCTTCTGGACATCAACACTCCGAACGAGTACGAGACGGCCAAGGCGCTATACTTCGCTCAGGACGAATGAAGGACACCGGCCGCTACGAGATCCTCTCGCACGTCTCCATGCCGGAGTGCAGCATCCGCATCATCCGCATGCTGGAGACCGAACACGTGGCGCCTCACTACCACGAGAAGTGCTCGCAGATCTACACGGTGCTCGAGCACGCGGTCGAGGCGCGGGTCGGCGACCACACGCTGCTCCTGCGGCCGTATGAGACCGTCCGCATCGAGAAGAACACCGTCCACAGCATCCGCACCGTCTCGGGAGAAGCGCTCGTCATGAGCCTCTCCATCCCGCCGCTCGAGCGTGAAGACCAGCACGTCGTGGAGTAGTTGTGGACAAGTGACAGCAGCACATTCCCCAGCCGCCCGACTCAAGGTACGATTGCCTTAGAAGTGGGGAAAAGGCCGACTGAGCGAACCGCGTATAAGCAGTCTATTCCGGCGATTGGCCTTTCGCTGGAGCGCTACACGAACTCTGTCCCGAATGACGGGTCTTACTACGTTTTACACGGCGGCCAGGTAAAGGGGAGGTTCCGCACGAAGAGCGCAGCGCTCGATCTCTACCGCAGCATTGTCCGGGAAAGTGGCTTTAGCCCGCCCCCGGTTGAAGCTGAAACTCAGCGCGACGAAGCGTTGGAACGCTACCTGGACCAGAAGGCAGCCTATTGGGCGGACAGCCACAAACATGTGCGCCGCGGAGGCAAAGGCAGATTTTGATCCCATCCGCCCGAGAACAGCTGGCTCTCGACATGAAATACCGGACCAAGCTCGATTCCGGCCTCAGGGATGCCGCGGCCTCCGAGAACAAATCACTTCCCATTCATCGCTGGGTGCCCTGGATCGCCGGCTTTTCAGCACAATTCGTGGAAGACGCCATCCGAAAATACCTCCCGGCCGACAGGCGAGCCCGGCACCTCATACTCGACCCATTTGCCGGAGTTGGAACGACTCTAATCGAGGGGATAAAGGCGGGCCATGGCGTAGTCGGGTATGAGATCAATCCGTTCGCCGCGCTGGTAGCCCGCGCTAAAATCGACTGCGTGGAGGTCTCTCCCAGTGAGCTACGGGCGGAGGTTGACGCATTTCGAATTGCGATGCAACGCCTTGAGTCTGAGGTAGACAAGTGCTACTCCGCTGATCCGAATGCAGATCTCCTAACCGTTGAGGACTTGGCAAAGGCACGTCCCGAAAACTTTAAGAGCCGCATTCCGTTCTTCAGCCCTCCTATCGAGGCCAAGTTCCTGTACGCGCTCATCCGGACGAGTGCGCTGCTGGAGCCCGATCGAAGCCTCTTCCGCGCGGCACTCGGCGCCACGATGGTTTCGTATTCGAACTACACGTATGAGCCAAGCCTTGCATCGCGTCCTGGATCAGGAAAGGCGTTGATCGAGAACGCTGCCGTTGGCCCGACAATCTGCCGAAAGCTCGAGGAAATGCTTACCGACATCGAATGGGCGCGGCAAACGTATGGCTATAACTGGCTGGCGCAGAGTCGCGACATCCGGCAGACATCGTACTTTGAAGCGGACTTGGAAGAGGGTTCAGTCTCGCTCGTCGTAACATCACCGCCGTACATGAACAACTATCACTACGTGAGAAACACGAGGCCGCAGCTCCATTGGTTAGGCCTTATCACGAACGGCGGTGGAAACCGTCTAGAACGGGCAAGCTTCGGCAAGTTCTGGCAGACGGTACGTCAAGGCGAGCGGGTTGACCTGGATGTTGACTTACCCGGCCTTGCAGAATCCGTCGGGCAGCTCCGTGCCAAGCACCCCGAGAAGCGTCAATATGGTGGGGCCGGCTGGGCGAACTATGTAGCGACCTACCTTAACGACTCATTCCGGTTCACGAAGTCGCTCCGGCGTCATCTGGCCGTCGGCGGGCACGCCGTTATTGTCATCGGCAACTCCATTATTCAGGGCATCGAATTCCCGGTCGACCGGTTGCTCGCGCAGATGTCAGAGCAAAATGGGCTTCACGTGGAGGACATTCACATTGTTCGCACCAAGCGGGTGGGCAACAGCATAATCGACTCGTCGGTGCGGAACGGCGATGTTAACGGGCATCGCGGGAAGACCCAGCTCTACGATGCCGCCGTGGTCCTCAGGCGCTAGTATCGTCTTTCGGTGGGTAGTCCTGGTCCCACCTGCTCACACGAATCCCGGGCCTGCCGACCCCCGGAACATGGCTGCCGAAACCGCTCGCCTGCCAGGCCGGCATGTAGTTCTGAATCAGCGCGTCTTCAGCCGCTCGTACGAACCAATCTCCGCGTATCACTAGGAAGCGGCACGTCACATCACTCACCTCAATGTTCTTGCGCGAGATGATCTTCCTGAAGTGCTCCGCCAACCTCCGGTTCAGCCGCGTGTTCAGCGCTTTGCCCGCGTATACCAGTTCGTCACGATAGTACAAGGCATAGACGCCCTTCTCGACCGGCGCAACGTCTTCGGTAAGCGGGTGCTCGGGGCTCGCTTCAAACTTGTCGATTAGCTTGTGATTGTACGCCTTGTCGAATTCGAAGTAGAACTCATGCTGGTCGCACATCGACGGCTATTGTAGCTCAGGGTATCGGCAGGGTGATCCGGCTCACTTGACGCGCGCGTGAGGGTCGTGATAAATCAGACCTTTGACCCAAGAAGCCAGCACTCCCAAGAAGTCCAACCCTATCGTCCCCTTCCTCAAGCTTCCCGAAAACTACCCCGATCAGGAGGGTTACCTCTGGGGCGTCAAGTGTCCCCAGTGCGGAGCCAAGTTCCTCGGCGCCCGCACGGCCTGCGCCAACTGCGGCTCCACCGGCCCCTTCGAAGAGCAGAAGTTCGGCGGCGAAGGCGAGATCTATGTCTTCTCGGTGGTCCACCAGACGGTCCCCGGCCTCGAAGCCCCGTACGTCGCCGCGATCATCGACCTCGACGACGGCGTGACGGTCCGGGCCAACGTCTACGGCCTGGACGCAACCAAGCCCGGCCCCGACTGGTTCGGCAAGAAAGTCAAGATGTTCACAGAGAAGGTCCGGGTGGACCGCGAAGGCAACGACATCGTCGCGGCCAAGTTCCGGGTAACCAACGGTAAGTAGTCCCGCGGCCATCAAGCCCGGCAGGAAGGAGCCTAAAATGAGAGACGTAGCCATAGTCGGCGCGAACATGCTGAAGTTCGGACGCTACCCGGACAAGGATGTAGTGACGCTAGCCGCGGAGGCCTCGATCGCAGCGATGAAGGACGCCGGCTGCACCATCAAGGACGTAGAGCTTGTCGTCAGCGGCAACCTCTACCAGTCGAACGCCATGATCGGCCAGCGCATCATGAAGGAGATCGGCGCGACAGGCGTTCCCGTGATCAACGTCTCCAACGCCTGCGCCACCGGCTCGACCGCCTTCCGCGAGGCGTACATGTCGGTAGCTTCCGGCGCTTACGACGTGGCGCTCGCGATTGGCAGCGAGCAGATGGGCAAGATGGGCCTGCTGGGCGCCGACGGCGCCTCCCGCGAGTACAGCACGGAGGGCGTCATGGGCACCGGCCTCATGCCCGGCGTCTTCGGCCAGGCAGGCGTGGAGCACATGCGCAAGTACGGCACCACGCAGGAGCAGTTCGCGAAGGTGGCCGTCAAGAACCACAAGCACTCCGTGAACAACCCCTACGCCCAGTACCAGATCGAGACGCCGCTTGAGGACGTGCTGAACGCACGGCCCATCGCTTACCCGAATACCCTTTACATGTGCTGCCCCACCGGCGACGGCGCCGCCGCTGCCGTCCTGATGTCAGCCGAGAAAGCGAAGCAGTTCACCTCCAAGCCGGTATGGGTCGCCGCTTCCGTCCTCACCTCCGACCCCTACACGCCGCGCAACCCCACGATGTTTGACATCAACACGCTTACGCGCAACGCGTCGAAGGAGGCCTATGAGAAGGCGGGCATCGGCCCCGAAGACCTGAGCCAGGTGGAGCTGCACGACTGCTTTGCCACCGCCGAGCTGCTGCATTACGAGAACCTGGGGCTCTGCGGCGAAGGCGAGGCCGGCAGGATGATCGATGAAGGCGCCACCTACGTCGGCGGCAAGATCCCGGTCAACGCCAGCGGCGGCCTGCTCTCCAAGGGCCACCCGCTGGGCGCCACCGGCGTTGCCAACATCGTCGAGATCGTCTGGCACCTGCGAGGCGAGGCGGGCGCGCGGCAGGTGGAGAACTCGAAGGTCGGCCTGGCCCACGTAATCGGCCTCGGTTCCGCCTGCACGATTAACATCATCAAGAAGTAAGCGTTTTACAGTAGCGAACGGACCAGGGGGAGGGCCGCGCCCGGTGGCGCTGGGGGCGGCCCTTCAATATAAGCGGCGCCGGCCGGCGGGCGCGGCCGGGAAGGAGACAACAGAATGACGGCAGGGACGCTGACCGGAGGGGAGCTCTGCGATCGTATCGATGCGCTTATCGCGGAGCGGAGCGTGCTCAAGCACCCGTTCTACACCCGCTGGCAGGCAGGCGCACTGACACTCGACGAACTGCGCGGATATACCTGCCAGTACTTCCAGCACGTGCTCGCCTTCCCCAGGTACGTCAGCGGCACGCACGCCAACTGCGCGGATCTTGCGGACCGCCAGGAGCTGCTCGAGAACCTGGTGGAGGAAGAACAGGGGCGGAACAACCACCCGGAGCTGTGGTTGCGCTTCGGCGAAGCGCTAGGCCTGAAGCGAGACGATATGACGAGTGCCCAGCCGCTTCCCGAAACACTTGATATGGATCAGACCTTCACACGGATCACCAAGGATTCCCCGTTCATCAGCGGCATTGCGGCGCTGTACGCATACGAGTCCCAGGTGCCGGAGGTGGCGGGGACGAAGATGGAGGGCCTAAAGCGGTTCTACGGCATCGATACGCCGGACGCGCTGCGCTTCTTCGTCGTCCACCACAGCCTGGATGTTGAGCACTCAAAGGTGACCCGGAATATGGTAGCCAGGCACGGAGTATCGCCCGAAGCCCAGGCCACTGCCTTGGCGGCCGCGGACCAGGCGACTGGCTCGCTCCTGGCCTTCCTGGACGGCGTTTATGCCGAGTACGTGGTGGGTCGGCCGGCCGGTCATTCAAGCAACTGATGGAAGTCACGTTTCTAGGTTCCGGCAACGCTTTTGCCTCCGGTGGGCGCTACTGGAGCTCGTTCCTCGTAGACCGCCGCTACCTATTCGACGCGCCGCCCACTCTACTCGCCCACCTCAAGCAACTGAACGTCGATCTACCCGAAATCGAGACGGTGTTCCTTTCGCATCACCACGCCGATCACTTTGTGGGACTCCCCTTCCTCCTCCTCGAATACCTCTACATGACCAAACGCACCAAGGACCTCTACATCGTTGGGCCGCCCGGCGTAGAGGAGTGGATGGAGGACTTCGCCAGCCGCTGCTACCCGGAACTGCACGCCAAAGAGGCCGGGTACAAGCGCAAATACGTCGACGCCATTCACGGCGAAGCACAGCGAGCCGGGAACTTAAATTTTCGCCCCTTCCATATGAACCATGTGACGAAGACGATGCAGGCGATGGGCTACCAGGTGCGCATCAACGGCAAGACCATCGCCTATACCGGCGACACGATGTTCTGCGAGGAGATCTTCCAGCTTGCCGACGGCGCCGATGTGCTTGTCGTCGACTGCACGTACAGTGACGGCAGCGGGCCCGAGCACATGGGGCTAGATGACGTGAAGGTCATCCGAAAGCGCATCTCACCGGAGACGACGATGGTGCTCACTCACCTCTCGGAAGTCCCCGTCACCAACGGCCTGGCGAACACCCTGATCGCCCAGGACCTGGCCACCTTTCGCTTCTAGTCTGGCGTAGCCTTCCCGAACAGATTCGTGAGGGCCTGACCTCTCTCCCGGCTGTCATTCTGAGCGAGATGTCACCGGCAGACGGAAGGAGGCGGCTTCGCGAAGGAACCCGGCGGGTGGCGAGCGGACAATCACCGGCAAGAGAGATCGCTTCAGCGGGCGCCAGCCGGCGCAGACTCAGTGACCCAAGGCAAGTGCCGGCACCAACCCGGTGTCATCCGTGGATGATTACGATGCCGAGTCGTCGATCCGGCCGGCCGCGCGGCCCAGCGCCATCAGCGGCCAGTAATTACGATAAAGGTGGTACTTGATGTAGAAGTCCCCGGGAAAACCGGTACCGGTGAACTCCGGCTCTTCCCATTGGCCATCCTCTTCCTGTTTCTCCAACAAGTACCCGACCCCGCGTTCCACCGCGCCATCGCGCTCTCCACCCTCAGCGGCGAGAAGCCCCAGGAGACCCCAGGCCGTCTGGGACGCCGTGCTTGGCCCGCGACCTACGGCCTCAACTTCCGCATAGCTCGCGCAGCTCTCGCCCCAACCACCGTCTTCGTTCTGCCTGGATTGTAACCAGGACACGGCGCGCCGAACATGGGGCCGCGACATATCCCGCCCAGCCGCCTGGAGCGCCGGCAGTACCCCGCCTGTACCGTAAACATGATTAACGCCCCAGCGGCCGAACCAGCTCCCGTCCGGCCGCTGCTCGCGGCGCAGGTAGCGGAGGCCGCGGCGAACAGCGTCTGAGCCGGTGTCGCCGAGGAGGCACAACGCCTCAACCACATGCGCCGTCACATCTTCCGAGGGCGGGTCGA
>VBJS01000010.1 GCA_005880055.1 Chloroflexota bacterium
AGCCGGGACTCCCTTGTCCTCTATCGATACTACCTGGATTGGGCAGAGCCGCAGAACAGCTTCGTGAGCGCCGTCACCGTTCCGGTGGCGCCCTTCACCCCCGCCTGCGACAGCTCGCTGATCGGCGCCTGCATCCCGCAGTTCGGCGAGAGCGCATCGCTGCTCGACGCCTTGTCCGATCGCATGATGTTCCGCGTCGTGTATTACAACTTTGGCGATCGCGAGGTTCTCATCGCGAATCACACCGTCCACACAGGCAGCTTGACCGGGATCCGCTGGTACGAGCTCCGCGACCCCGGCGGCGACCCATTCGTGTTCCAGCAGGGCACCTACGCGCCGGACACAAGCTGGCGCTGGATGGGTAGCGCCGCGATCGATCGCGCCGGCAACATCGGGCTCGGCTTCAGCATCTCGAGCTCCGAGCAACATCCGGGCATCGCGTTCACCGGACGGACGCCGTCCGACCCGCTCGGCGTCATGGGGCAGGGAGAGGCCCTGGCCTTCGTCGGCCCCGGCTCTCTCGGAGGCTCGGTGCGTTGGGGGGACTACAGCAACCTCTCGGTCGACCCGTCCGACGACTGCACCTTCTGGTACACCGCCGAGTACATCCCGGCCGACGGCTCGCGCAACTGGCGCACGCGCATCCACACGTTCCGGCTCCCCGACTGCGCGCCTTCGCCGACCGACTTCGGGATCTGGGTGACGCCGGGACGGCCGACGTTGGCGCGGACGCGGGAGGCTGCAGTTGCCGTTCGCACCGCCGCCTTGCGGCCGACCGCATCGGACAAGAAGCTCACCCTGACAGTCGCGCCGCTGCCAGACGGCGTCACGGGGCGAATCAACCCGACTTCAGTCGCGCCCGGCCAGACCGCGACGCTCATCCTGACTGCGGCGGAGAACGCCGCGCTGGGCGACGTGCCGTTCAGCGTACAGGCGGCGGCCGGCGACGCAGTGGCCTCGGCCGCGGCGACCGCCACCGTGATCGCCAACGACTTCTCGTTGGAGGTTGGGGCGATGACCAGCTCGCTCCATGCGGACGGCACCACCGGGCTGCAGATCCTTACCCGGGTCGAGGCGGGTGCGCCCGAGCGCATCACCTTCTCGACGTCGCGGCTCCCGGATGGAGTGACCGCCGCATTCGAGCCGGCCAGCGTAGTCGCGGGCGGTTCTGCGATGCTGCTCCTCACCGGCTCGCCTACGCTGCAGGCGAGCCAGTGGAACTTGCGAGTGATCGGAACGAGCCCCTCTGCCTCGCACGCCGGCTCCGCGCACCTGTTCGCATTGGCACCGCCCTACGTCCGGATCGCGTGGCCCCGGAGCGCGCAGAACTTGAGCGGGACGGCGCGCATCGTCACCAACGCCGCAGCCAGCGTGGGCACCACCCTGGCTCGGCTTGAGTTGTACGTCGACGGCGCCAGCGTGAAGGGCATCTCCACGAGCAGCTCGCCCGTGGTGATCGAGTGGAACACAGCGAGCGTGGGCGACGGCGCGCACGAGCTGCGAGTTCGCGCGATCGACGCGGTGGGGACCGAGGGCGAATCGACCGGAGTCCTCGTCTGGGTGCAGAACAAGAGCTTCTGCGGATGCTCGTCGGATGCCGGCGCCTGGGAAAGCCTGGGCCTCTTGATCTCGCTCGCCGTGCTACGCCGCCGCGGGCGTGTGTTCTAGAAAGTCTGCGCAACCCTCAGATACACACGCCGCCCCGCGAAGTCGTAAGCCGTCGGATCGGACGAGGCCAAAAAGCCGTTGTAGATGACTGCCGGATCCCGGTCGAACACGTTGAGAGCGCCGGCCGAGACCATCGTCGACCCCAGGGGGTTGGCGAATTTGTAGCTGATGAACACGTCCCAGGTGATGTACGGATGGACGGTGCGCGATCCGATGTGCGATCCCGTGTAGCAAAGGCCGCCCCCGTTCATGAGGCCCGTGTCGTCGCCGCACTCCCTGTACTTGCCGACGAACCGGCCGGTGATCCCCGCGCCGAAGCCCCGGTAGTCGTACGTCGTGCCGACATTGAACTTCCACGGTGGGTAGATTCCGCCGAGGCCGCCGCCGAGGTCGCTGAAGTTCCGATCGAACCGGTGCAGCCACGTGCCGTCGAAGATGAGACCGAAGCGGCCGTATGGGCTAGGCTGCGTGTAGCGCAGGGCGATGTCGATACCGTCCGTCTTGTCGTAGCCGATGTTGGTGGTGGTGTTGATGATGTTCTGGATCACCTGAGTGCCCGGATCGCGCTGGACCCGCTCGCACAAGCTTGGAGCCACGCTGGCGGCGGTGGGATAGCAGCTTTGCAAGATGACCGCCGCGCCGATTGGCGTGATCGACCGGTAGATCCTGAAGTTGTAGTAGTCCACGGTCACGCTGAGGTTTCTGATCATCCTCGGCTCGATGACGACGCCGGCAGTGAAGATCCTCGCCGTCTCCGGCTGCAGCGTCGGGACGCCGCCGACCCGGGCGCGAAGCTGCGTCGAGGTATCGCCGTTGTTGATCGCCGCTCCGCAATTCTTGCCGAGCGGCGAATTGGGGTCGATGGGCCTCGGCTGGTTCGTGGAAGGGTCGATCCCGCGGCAGGGATCCGAGGCCGGCGGGAACGCGTCCGCGAGACCCTGGAACAGATCCGCGACCGAGGGAGCGCGGAACGCCGTCGAGTAGGTGCCGCGGAGGATGAAATCCTGGACGGGCTGCCACCGGGCGCCGAACTTGTAGGTGTAATCGCTGCCGAACGTGCTGTAGTTGAAGACCCGGATGGCGCCCACCGCCTCGAGTTGCTGCGCGTACTCCCGATTGCTCAGGACGGGAACGGAGAGCTCTGCGTAACCCTCGTTCACGTGGTACCCGCCGCTGGTGATCGCGATCTTGTTGCCGCTGGTCTCGCCGGCCACCGTGATCGGGTCTGGGATGTTGGCGCCGAGCACGTTACGGTACTCGTACCCGGCCGCGAGGGCGACGGGCCGGTCGCTGAGCAGCGGGAAGAGATCGCCGGTCGTGTTGAACTGGAATGAGGTCATCTGGTTGAAGCCGCGCTGGTTGCCGGTGTAGGTGAGGCCCTCGATCTGGTCCGGGGTGATCGAGCCAGGTCCGTGGAACAGGTCGAGCGGCACGCAGTTCGGGATGTTGTTCGCGCTGTCCTTTCCGCAGTGGAGGGCTCCGGTGGAGTCGCGCCAGGTCGGCCCGAGCGCGGCCTGGAGCTTCGGGAGCCTGAGATTGCCCGTTTTCAAATTCGAGGCCTGTGTGCGTCCGTAGTTGAGCGAGACGTCCCAATACCAGCCCTTCAGCTCCGGGAAGGTGCCGTCCACACCGGCAACGGCGTGGAAGGTGTCGATGTCCTGGTCGAAGATGCGGTTGTTGAACTCCAGGAGCCGGCGCCGGACGTCTGTCACGTCGATGCCGAAGGGGTTGTAGGAGTTCGCGGCCGAGATGATGAGCCTCTCGCCGGTGGGGCCCGTGTTCAGGGGCTCCGGCGCGAGCTTCTGCTCGGATTGCCGGTTGACGTAAGAGGCATCGAAGTATCCACGCACGTTCGATCCCAGCGTCGCGTCGCCCGACGCGTACAGCGAGATGCGCTGCTGCGGGGTGACAAGATAGTTCGCCGGCTGGAAATTGTACCCGTCCCCCGGAGGATTATCCGTGACGAGCGCGGCGCCCCGATACGGCCGCCAACCGCCGATGCAGCCCGTCTCGCTTGGCGTGCAGAGGATGAAATCCCTGGCGCTCGGGAACGTGGTGACGAGCTGGTTGTACATCGCGATTTTCGGATCGTTGGTCGGGTTCGAAACCGGTCTCCCTCTCGCGCTCGCGGGAATTCTCATGCGGCCCTGCGGGATGGTTCCGCTTCCCTGCGTGACGACCTGCCCCTTGTCGAAGGCGACCGGTATCGCGCTGAACCCGCGATCGCCCGCCCAGATCGGTTGCGCTTTGTAGAATCCGCCGGAGAAGACGATGCCGCCGCGGTCGCCGGCCGTTCCCGTCATCACGTTCAGGTCGTACGTAGTGCCGTCACCGTGGGTCGTCGTCTGCCCGAACGCCGTCGCCTCGGTGCCGTTGTAGCGCCTGCGGGTGATGATGTTGACGACACCCGCGATGGCGTCGGAGCCGTAGACTGCCGAGGCGCCATCCTTGAGGATCTCGATCCGTTCGATGGAGGCGGTTGGGATGGAGCTCAGGTCCACGGCACTGTCGGCGCCGGGCCCTCCGGGCACCATCCGCTTCCCGTTGATGAGCACCAGCGTCCGCGCGATGCCGAGCCCGCGCAGGTTGATGCGCGTCGAGCCGTTGCCGGTCGAGCCATTGTTGACCGAAGCGTTGATGGCGTTGCCCTGCTCGGGAAGGCTCTGCAAAAAGTCGCCGATGGAGACCTTGCCACTCGCCACCATCTGGTCCCTGCTGAGCACCGTGACCGGCGCCGGCGTGGTGAGGTCCTTGCGGCGAATGCGGGATCCGGTGACGATGATCTCTTCTTCGGCCGTTTTGCGGGTCGTGGGCGGCGCTGCAGCGACCTCCTCGGCAGCCCGCGCCGGCGGCGCGGCCGCTTCGGTCAGGGGCTGGGGCACTGGCGGGGCGGGCTGCGCCTCCTGCGCCGCGGCCATGCCACCGATGCAGAACGACGAAGCCAACAGAGCAACCGACCTGAAGGCCTTGCGTTGCGTGACCATTGAAAGGCCCTCCGAGTTTTCTATGAACTCAATGAATTGGCGCGGGACCCGACCTCCTCGCCCACGCCGATCCGCCCGGCGTGGCATCAAATTGCAGGTCGACGAATTGCAGGGCGACTCATACTCAAGGTCGATCGAAGGCGTCAATATGGCCGAGCGCTCGGGCGTGACCCAGATGACTTCAGAGCAGTTCCCTGAGCGGGCGTCGGGCAGCCGGCCGACCACCCACCGAAGTGTTTCTCCGCTATCGGTGCAGAATCTCCACCCGGCGGTGGATTACGCACGAACGCACGACAGCTAGTTGTCTGGTTGCTCCCTCTGACGAAGCCGGGCGACCGTTCCCGGTATGGACGCACACGTTCCAACCGCTGTTCCGCCGCGGCCTGGCGGTCATCTCCGACGAGGCGGTCAGCGACAAGTGCGCCGATGCTCCGAAGCTGGTCTGGATCGCCGACATCCGCGACGAGACGAATCCGATCATCGTGGCGACCGCTCCGGCCCCGCAAAACGTCTCCGCGCTCTGCGCTCGGGGCGGCCGTTTCGGTGCTCACAACCTGCACCCGAGCTTCCCCGGACCGACTTCCGCCCGACTCGAGAACACGTTCGTCGGAAGCTTCTTCAACGGAGGCGTTCGTATCTACCGCCTGGTCGATGTCGCCCTCCCAGGCGCGCCTCCGCAGGTCGAGGAAGTCGGCTTTTTCGTCCCCGAGGCGCCACCGCGGAACCCGACCGGGACGATCCAGATCAATCACGCCATCGTGGACGAGAAGCGGCTCATCTATGCCAACGACCGGGTCACGGGCGGTCTTTACATCCTGAGATACACCGGCAACTCGCCGCTCGACTGAACCCGCCCGAGCTCAACCCATCAGGAGCCTGCCAGGAACCTCGCGGCCCATCACCCTGATTTGATCCTTGGTGATCCCTTCCGCAAGCAAGCCCCCGACGAGCAGCTTGTAGCCGTCGGGCGGGGAAGGATTCCCCGTCTGCCCCAGATCGGTGGCGAGGAGGAAGTGCTCTGCGCCCACCGCCTTGATCCGCTCGGCGGATTCCTTCACGGGGACCTGCCGCCACGAGCGCATCCAGGGCAAATGAGCGCCAGGGCCCATCAGCGGGCCCATCGCGCAGATCTCCATCTTGGCGCCGAGCGCCGCGGCCTGCTTCATCTCCTCGAGGGAGAGGTTCACCACCTCGAACTCGGAATGAGTGATGACGATGCGGTCGCAGCCTGCCTCGCGCGCGGCGCGCGCGACCGCAAGCGCTTCCGCAGGCGAAAGGTGGCCGGTGCAGACCACGAGCTTTTGCTGGGCGCAGATCTTCAGGGCGTCGCGCACGGGGCGAAGCACGCTCCCGTCCGGCCCCAGGACCTTGACGCCTTCGGGCGCGTCCTTGAAATGCTTGACGTGGTGGTCGGCGTCGAAGGTCGGGAACCAGACGACGCGTCCGAACCCGCCCTGCATGCGCCACATCCACTGGACCGCGTCTGGGTTGACGCCGCCAACGGCGGCGTTGAGCACGATGCCTCCGAACGCTTTCAGGGCGGGCAGATGCTTGCGCAGGAGCCACGCGCGGTCGGCGGTGGGCACCACGTGGCTCTTCATGACCACGGCTTCGATGCCGTTGTCATGGTAGAGCGCGGCCGCTTCGTCATCGTCGAGGGCGCGCCCGAAGACGTCAGGTGCGGTATGGAGATGGAAATCGATGAGCCCCTCCACCGGGCTCACCGCAGGCGGCGGAGGCGGGAAGGCCCTGACTTGAGCCGCTGCCTCGCGGGACCGCAGCGTTGCCGCGAAACCTGCCATCCCGGCCGCCGCCATGGTGAGGAAATCGCGCCGCCCCGTCCATTGCTCCGCCGGTGGCGTGCCATGGCCGCAGCAGCTGGTGAACCGACGCCGCGCGATCCGGAAGGGACGCATGGGCTTCTCCCGCGTTCCAGAACCGCCGCGCTTCAAGCGCGTGCGACGAACGTCTACTCGCGAATGCGACTTTAGGACGCCCCTCCATCCTGTCAAGGCTGTTCGTCCGGTCTTCCTCAGAGGCGGGCTCATCTGGACGGGTGACTCGCACTGCGAGCAGGGCAACGGCGAGCTGAAGCTCACCGCCCTCGAGGTCGTTGAGTGCATTGGCCAGCTCCGCGATGAACGAGGCATCCGCTCGAACGGCCATGCGCACGCTGATCGCCATGGACACACTCCTCCGCAAGGCTTCTCCAGAAGGCCTCCATGTCTCATCGCTGATGAACGATCTTGCCGCCCACGATCGTCATCACCGGCCTGATGTCCTTGATCTGCTCGGCGGGAACGGTCAGGTAGTCGCCGTCGAGTACGACGAGATCCGCGTACTTGCCCGGCTGGATCGAACCCAGATTGCTCTCCTGGAAGATGAACCAGGCATTGCTTCGCGTGTGCGCAATGAGCGCTTCCTCGCGCGCGATCGTCTGCCGGTTCACCTTGCGCCCTCCGATCATGCGCCCGGTCACGGCAAAGCCGAGCGTATAGAACGGGTTCGACGGAGTCACCGCGGTCGCGTCCGATCCCAGCCCCCAGACGATGCCGCTCGCCTGCACGCGCCGGAAGGGCGGCATGTCCCAGGCGCGCTCGCCGTGTGCCTTGTGCATGAGCGGGCCCTGGATGAGCGGGCGGCTGTGCAAGCCCGCGTAGATGTCGAGCCTCTTCATGCGCTCGAGCTGAGCGTCGCTGACCTGATCGAGATGCGAGAAGACCCAGCGCAATCCCTTGATGGGGTTTTCCTTGTTGATCGCCTCGTACTGCTCGAGATAGGCGTCGATCGCCGGCGTCATCTCGGCGTGGGCGTTCAGCATCATGCCGCGCCCGGCGACCGCCTGTGCGATGCGACGCACCTCCCGCATGTCCTCGGGCTTGGCGTCGAAACCCGGCCGCAGAAGGCTCGTCGTCGCCGGCAGGTAGACCGATTCACCCCAGCCGATGTTGTCGAAATAGTCACTGCCTTGGAACGGCTTCTGCTCCGCGATTTCCGCGAGCACCTTGTCCACCTGCTCGGGCGTCGCCGGTTGCCGGATGGTGGTCCAGAATGCGCGGGCGTCCAGCTCGCCGCGTTCCGCCAACGCCCGGTAGCGCTCGTAATGCTTCGCGCTCACGCCCCGCCCACCCGCGTCGTACCAGGCCGTCACGCCCATCGCATTCAACCCGGCAACGAGCTTGCGGATGTTTGCCAGCCACTGCTCGTCATCCGGGAGCGGAATCTTCGACGCGACCAAGGCGACCCCGCTTGCGTTGCGCACCAGGCCACTCGGCTGGCCGGTCGCGTCCTTCTCGATCTTGCCGCCGCGCGGGTCGGGCGTGTTGGCGTCGATCCCTGCTGCCTTGAGCGCCGCGCTGTTGAGTTGGCTATGGTCGTAGATCGCCTGCAGCACCACCGGGTTGGCGGGCGCGATGCGATCGAGCTCTTCCCGGGAGAAACCACGCGAGTCGTCGATGAACTGCTCTTCCGACCAGCCGCCGAGCGTCACGATCCATTCGCCTGGACGCGCGGCGCGCACCCGTTCGGCGAGCATCGCCAGCGCCTGCTTGCGCGAGGTGACGCCGTCGAACCGCAGCTCGTCATGCTCAGGCGCGCGGATGAAATGCGCGTGATTGTCGATCAGCCCAGGGATGACCGTCCGCCTCCGGAGATCGATCATCTTCGTGCCCGTGTCTTTCAGCTTGAGCACCTCCGCGTTCTTGCCGACGGCGACGATGCGCTGCCCCTTGATTGCGACTGCTTGCGCGATCGTAAAACGGTCGTCGACGGTGACGATTTTGCCGTTGAAGAGGACGATGTCCTGCGCAGCGGCGGGGAAGTGGCCTAGCGCGGCGCAAAGCGCCAAGGCAGCGATGCCGAGACGGTTTCGCATTGTCTCTCCCCAGACAACCTTCGGGCTGGGCGGCAACGCTATTCGAAACCGGAGGAAAAATCCCAGGGCCATGGTCGCTTGGGGACGCGCCGCCCGATCCAGGCCTCGGAACCCCTGCGCCGCAATCGATGGAGCGCGCTGAAAGTTTTCGCTCCGCCACGATCGCTTTTCGACTCGACAGAATGCATACCTGCTCCATCGGTACAGGGTCAGCCGGCCGCCGTGTCAAAGCCACGAGCAACTGCTCGTCGAGCCTGAGGTCTCCAGAAGGTCTCCGGAACTGCAGGGAATCGCAGGGTGCGGACGCGACTGCGGTGGACTGGCGAGGAGAGCCTCAAACTGCAGGGAACGAGAGCGGCCTTGGGCGAGAAGGGCGCGCTGTCGTCTGAAAAGTGAGTTTCGCCTCAAACCATTTCGAATCTCTGTGGGGACGCCAACTAACCTGCCAAACCTACTTCAGTTCTGTTTCTCTTCAGCCTTCGTTGCCCCGCTGTTGCCCCCGACCGGATCGCGTTGCTCGAGCAACCGGATCGCCTGGTTGAGCGACGCCGGCGACAGGTGCATGTAGCGCATCGTCGTCGAGAGGTCCGCATGGCCGGCCAGCGCCTGCGGCGCCGCCATCGAGAACGTCGCAGGACGGTGTCCTTCTCTCCTGGAAGGAGCTCGAACTCCTCCGGCGCTTCAAGACGAGGCGCTGCAAGCGATCCAGCGAGTCAGACACACCGTCCGTGCCGGGCAATCGGTCGTTTCCGAACCCAGGTATCCGGAGCAAACGGCGGCAGCCGAGCGCCTTCTGCAGTGGCTTCTCGCGCTCACGCCGGCCAAAGCGCAGTGATCAGGACTGGCGCCCCAAAGCGCCAGCAGGTGAAGGAGCACACGAATGGGAGATCGCCCAAGCGGGGAGTACCAGCTTTTCAACCTCCCGCTGCCAGTAGAAACCCTCAGCCGGCTTCACCGCTACAGGGACTACCTAAACCAGACCCAGCCCGGCATTGACGCGAACGTGAGCATGGCGGCGCGCATGCTCCTGTTCCGTGCGCTCGACCAGGTCGAGGAGGAGATGGGAATTCGCAAGAAGGCGAAGGCCGGGCTCCACGACCTGGTCCGCGGGAAGAAGTGAGGCGTCCCACTTCAAGGCCGTTCCGGAAGAACGTGCCCCTGGTGAGGAGACCGTAGGACTGATAAGCCGCCCTCCGTCCACCCGACTCTCCCACCCTTCGCTGGATCGAGCGTAGCAGACCAGCCCGCGGCCGTGCGATGTATCGGCCGCGCAGGGGAGACGCTGCCGCTGGAAGAGAACGACGACGATTTCGTGTTCGACAATCAGCTCCTCGTGCGGGCGATCTGGTTCGGGTTCGACATCGGGGAGATCTCCTGCCCGGCGCGGTACTTCGCGGAAGCGTCGTCGATCGGGTTCAGCCGCAGCGTGAAGTACGGGCTCGGGGTCCTCGGCACCGCGCTCGAATAT
>VBJS01000011.1 GCA_005880055.1 Chloroflexota bacterium
AGAGGTGAACCATGATCAAAGGAATGGCGTTGAGCAACAAAGGCAGCAAGCTCTCACTGATACTAGCGGGCGCGTTTGGTATTGCGGCGGCCGTGCTGATCGTGATCTTCCTGAGCAGCGCCAAGAACGACAGCGGCGGCGGCACAAGCGGCCCCACGCTGCCGGCGGTTGTTGCTTCTCAGAGCATACCGGCGGGCACCCGTATCACCACGGACATGCTCTCCCTGAAGGACCTACCGGAGAACGTTGTGCTTTCCAGCAGCCTCAAGACCGTGGATGAGGGGATTGGGAAAGTCGCTTCCGTGGACATCCCGTCCGGCGAGCAGGTCCTGGGCACAAGGGTGCAAGACGCGACCCCGGCAGGACAGGTAGTGAACGCTAAGTCCCTGGCGCAGATCGTGCCGCTGGACAAGCAAGAAGGCACCTGCGGCTCCCCGGGCTGCGGCCTGCGCGGCGTATCGGTAGCCGTTACAGAGGCCACGGCGGCGGCGGGCCTGATCCGCTCCGGCGACCGTGTTGATGTTATCGCGGCGTTCAAGGACGGCTCTTCGCTCATCGTCGTCTCGGATGTCGAAGTGCTGGCGCTGGACAAGAACTTTGACCGCAACCCAAGCCAGACAACGGAGGGCGAGAAGTCTGACAGCACCAAGACGAACACCGGGACGGCAACGCTGGCGCTGCGCCCAGATGAGGCGGCGCGAGTGTCGGGCGCGGAAGAGATCACGGCCCGGAACCAGAACTGCCAGGGCGCGCTGCGTCTGGCTCTGCGCCACGAGGGCCAGGTCGGCACGTTCGACGTACCCGTGCCCGGCTCCGGCGGCGAAGGTGGAGTCTCCTGCGCCCAAGGCTTCGCGCAGATCTGGGGCGTCCACTAGGCCGCAGACCAACAAAGCCAGGGGAAGGGTTTGAAGGAAGAGAAGGTATTACGATGGCACGAAATCCACGAGTTGTGGTAGTAGGCCAGGAGCCGGTGGCCCGGGCTGAAGTGCAGAAGATGCTTGCGCTATCCGGGTTCGCGGTGCTCGGCGAGGCCGGCTACGGAATCGAGGCGATGTCGCTGTCCAGGGACACGGAGCCGGACGTAGTGATCATCGCCATCGAGGAGCCGCTGATCCGAGCGCTGCAGACGGTGGAAGCTCTGGCGGACCTGCTGCCGGGCTCCCCCATCATCGGCTACTCCAGCATCAAGGACCCGGCCGCGATTCGCCGGGCGATGCTGGCGGGCATCAAGGACTACATGGTGGCCCCGGTCAAGGAAGAGGACCTGATCGGCTCCATCCACACCGTCCTCGCCCAGGAAGAGCGGCGAAGGGCTCGCATGGCGGGCGAGACAGACGAACCGGTGGCTGCGGGGACCGTTGTCACGGTTTTCGGCGCCAAGGGTGGCATCGGAAAGACAACGATCGCCACGAACCTGGCGACGGCGCTTGTGCAGAAGACAAACCAGTCTGTGGTGGTTGTAGACCTGGACACGCGCTTCGGGGACGTAGCGATCCTGATGGACATCCCCGTAGAGCGCAGCATCGCGGACCTGGCAATGCCGGAAGAACAGATAACCCGAGAGATCCTGCAGGAGTGCATCTACACGCACAACACGGGCGTGGCGATCCTGCCGGCGCCGATCCGGCCGACGGACTGGCGGAGCATTCACGCCGGCCACATCGAGCGCATCGTCAGCCTGCTGATGCAGACCTACGACTACGTCGTACTCGACACTCCGGGTACGTTCAATGACATCGTAGCCCGGGCGCTGGAGCTGGCGACGATGGTGGTGCTGGTGGCCACGGTGGATATGGCTGCCCTCAAGGACACGCTGCTGGCAATTGACATGCTGCGCTCCTGGAACTTTCCGCAGGACAAGATCAAGCTGGTCATCAACGCCACAAACGAGGCGACAAACGCGCAACCGCAGGAAGTGAAGCGGATGCTGGGGCGCGACGTGTTCTGGTCCGTGCCTTACGACCGCAACATCAGCACGGCAACGCAGCTCGGGATGCCGGTGGTGGTGGCGAAGCCACAATCACGGGCCGCAGAGAGCCTGACGGAAATGAGCTACGCCTTGAGCGGCGTGCGCGGGCAGCAACCGGCGAAGACGACCAAGGAAACGCCGCAAAAAGGCGGCCTGTTAAGCCGAATACTGGGCAATGTTCCGGAAGAAAAAACTGAAGTGGGTGTGGAGTAACTAACATGACAAGCTGGCAACCAGGCAGAACGCAGACCCTCACCAACCGGCCGGGCGTGATCTCGGCCAACCGGGCCACGCCGGGCCGCTACAACGAGGACATGGAGCAGCTGATCTTCCGCATGCACCAGATGCTCATCGATGAGCTGGATGCGGACCAGATCAGCGCGATGCCGCCTCCAGAACGCCGTAAGGTGGTCGAGCAGGCGGCGGAAACCCTGCTGCGGCGAGAGATGCCGAGCGTGGGTGGGATCACGCGAGACCAGATCGTCTCACGCGTGGTGGATGAAGTTGTGGGGCTGGGACCAATCGATGCCCTGATGCGCGACCCGTCAATCTCGGAAGTCATGGTCAACGCGCCGGATGAAGTATTCTTCGAGCGCGAAGGAATCCTTTATCTGAGCGACGTACGGTTCCGCGACCACACGCACATCCAGCGTGTTATAGAGCGGATCGTGGCGCCGATTGGCCGGCGGGTCGACGAGTCATCTCCGATGGTGGACGCACGTCTGCCCGACGGCTCTCGTGTAAACGTGATCATTCCGCCGGTGGCGCCCAAGAGCCCGACCATCACGATCCGGAAGTTCCGCGCCGACAAGCTGATGATGAACGACCTGATCGCGGCGCAGACGATAACGCCGGAGATGGTGGAGTTCCTCAAGGCCTGCGTGCACCAGAAGCTGAACATCCTGATCTCCGGAGGTACCGGCACCGGTAAAACAACGTTCCTCAACGCGCTCTCCGCTTACATACCGGAGTCTGAGCGCATCGTGACGATCGAGGACCCGGTGGAAATGAAGCTTCAGCAACCGCACGTGGTCACGATGGAGGCGCGGCCGGCCAACCTGGACGGCAAGGGCGAGATCGCTCAGCGCGACCTGCTGCGCAACTCCCTGCGAATGCGCCCGGACCGCATCATCATCGGTGAGGTCCGCGGCTCGGAGGCGTTCGACATGCTGAACGCCATGAACACGGGCCACGAAGGCTCCCTCTGTACCGTGCACGCCAACTCGCCTCGTGACGCCCTGGCCAGAATCGAGAACATGGTGCTCATGGCCAGCCTGGAGCTGCCCGACCGCGCGATCCGTGAGCAGACCGCTTCGGCTCTGCACATGATCATCCAGTTGGCGCGCTTCACGGACGGGGTGCGCAGGGTGACGCACGTTACGGAAGTGACCGGCATGGAAGGACAGATCGTCACCTTGCAGGACCTCTTCCGATTTGTGCAGACCGGCGTATCAGAGGACGGCAAGATCATCGGTTCGGAAATGGCGACGGGAATTCGTCCGACATTTGCCGAGAAGTTTGAGGCGGGCGGCGTCGTGCTGCCGCCCGACTTGTTTGTACCAGCATCAACAGCGAGGCGTTAATCATGGACCCATTGATCCTGGTCATCGCAGTAATGATTTCGCTGGCCGTTTTCGCGGCCGTGCGCGGCCTGACAGGCTCCTCCAGGCCACAAGGGCAAAGCGGCATCGCCGCCCGCCTGGGCGCCTACCGGCCGGACCCCAACGCACCGATCACCACCGAGGAGAAGGTGGCCCGGCTACGCCAGCGCTCTTACAGTGGCCTGCCCATTCTGAGCGCATTTCTGGGCCAGTTCGCCGGCTCAGAGAAGGTAGCGCTGCACCTGGAGCGCGCGGGCGTGCCGCTGCGTGTGGGCGAATACTACATGATTCGCTGGGGCGTGGCCCTCGTGCTCTTCGTGGCGCCACTCATCTTCGGGCCATCCCTGTTCACCTTGTTCCTGGGCGTGGTCCTGGGTCTTGTGGGCTACATGGCGCCGGCCTTCTGGGTCGGTTCCAAGAAGAAGTCGCGGACCACCAAGCTGAATGCGCAACTTGTTGACATGCTGGGGTTGGTCTCCAACTCTCTGAAGTCTGGTTACGGCCTTATGCAGAGCTTCGAGTTCGCCTCGCGGCAGATGGACCCGCCGCTGGCGCTGGAGATCCGGCGCATGCTGCGCGAGGCCAACCTCGGCCTCAGCGCCGAGGATGCGTTAAACGCGCTGGGAGACCGCGTCGACAGCAAGGACCTGGACATGGTGCTGACGGCGATTAACATTCAGCGCACAGTAGGCGGCAACCTCGCGGAGATACTGGACCAGGTGGCGTTCACAATGCGCGAGCGCGAGCGGATTCGCGGCGAGATCGCAACGCTCACTTCGCAGCAGCGAATGACAGGTATTGTCATCGGCGCGCTGCCAGTGCTGATGTTCGCGGTGTTCATGGCGATGAACCCGCCCTACATGAGCCTGCTGTTCACGGAGCTGGCCGGACGCCTCATGCTCGTCGGGGCGATTAGCCTGGAACTCCTGGGCTTCTTCACGATCCGGCGAATCATGGCCATCGAGATATAGGAGCCAACTATGTTGCTCATAGTTATCGCAATCGTCATCTTCGGCGCCGTTAGCTCGCTCGTGTTCAGCTTTGTGAGCCGGCCGGCTACGGCAACTATGGAGTCCCGCATCACTGACTTCCGCCAGCGGACGGCCATGGAGGAGCGCGAGGAGATAGACCTGGACGTGCCGTTTGTGGAGCGGGTGTTGAAGCCGGGTATCGAGGGGATAGCTCACGCTTTCAGCTCTGTGCTACCGGCTTCTGTGCTGGGCAACATACAGAAGCAGCTGATCATGGCCGGCAACCCGATGACGCTAAACGCGTTCGTCACCTTCTGGGCTATCTGTATCGGCATTTGCATGCTGTTTGCGTTGGTGCTCTTTGCGGCCCTGCCTGCCAGCTATCTGCTGCAAAAGATGGCGTTCGGCATGCTGCTGCTGATATTCGCATGGATGCTGCCTCGTACCTGGCTTAAGGGCCAAGTCAAAGCGCGCCAGAAGAATGTCATCCGGGCCCTGCCCGACGCCATGGACCTCGTCACAACCTGCGTGGAAGCAGGCCTGGGCCTGGATGCAGCGCTGGCTCGCGTAGCGGAGAAGACAGAAGGCCCGTTCGCGGTGGAGTTGAGCCGGATGCTGCGCGACGTCGCGATGGGAAAGCTGCGGCGTGACGCCATGACGGAACTTGACGAACGCATCGGTGTCGATGAGTTGAGCACGTTCATCACCTCTGTTATACAGGCGGAACAGCTGGGTGTTGGCATCGCACAGGTCTTGCGCGTGCAGTCCGACCAGCTGCGGACGAAGCGCCGGCAGCGGGCGGAGCGCTCGGCCCACGAGGCGCCGATCAAGATGCTGTTCCCGCTGGTGCTATTCATCTTCCCTGCATTCCTCATCGTCATCCTGGGGCCCGCGGTCATCAGGATCGCGAGCAACTTCTAGGGACTGACGAAGATGGCCCTGGGCGACAAGATCCGCAAGCTGAGGGACGAACTGGGGATGAGCCAGGCCCAATTGGCCGCCCAGGGAGGCCTGAGCCAGGGCTACCTTTCGCAGCTGGAGAACGAGGAGGTCCAGAACCCGAGCGCGGCGGTGATTTTCGGCCTGGCGCGGGCGCTCCATGTGGACCCCCGAGTGCTAATGCACGCGGCGGGTTATCAGGAGGACCCAGGCGACGGCGGCTCCGCCGACAGCTACGAAGTGACTGTGGACCCGGACTTACTCCGCTTTCTGGCGCGCATACCGCGCGATCAGCAGACGCACTTGCTACGAGTGCTGCAGGGTATGGAAGCGAAGCCGGCGCCAACCCGCCCCGGCCCGACATGGGCCTCCAGCGGTCGCAGGCGCTAGGCGGCAGCTGCGAGGGGGAGGGGACAAGTCAATGCGTGGGCGGTTACCCGAACGGGCAGCTCTATTGACACGGGGTGAGGGACAACGGACAATTTCTGCGACCGCAGCAGGATAGGGGCTTGAACCATGAAGCTGGGCGATAAGATACGTCAATTGCGCGAGAAGTGCGCCCTAACGCAGGGACAACTTGCCAACGATTCGTCGGTCAGCCAGGGTTACCTGTCTCAGCTCGAGAACGGCGAGGTGAAGAACCCCTCCGCCGCTGTACTCCTGCGCATCGCCCAGGCCATGAGGGTGAACTCTGATGAGCTGTTCGAAGCCGCAGGCTATCCGACGGTGCGCACCCTGCGCCAGATCTACGAGGGATACGAAGCAACAATTGACGATGATTTGCTCCGTTACCTCTCGCGCTTGCCGCGGGACCGCCAGCGGCGCCTGCTATTCCTGCTCGAAGGCATGGAGCGAGTGTTGAGCGATAACCACAGGAATGCGGCTTCCGAAGAGCGTTCCTCGGCGGGGGGCGCGGACGCCAACGACGGGGCGCGCCGAAGGCCCAGCCGGGCGCTGGAGTTTACGAGGGCGCAGAACTAGCGCGATGGCGGAGACGGCCGACCGTGCGGCATTGGCCGAGAAGATTGACCCCGAACTCCTGCACATGCTGGCCGCCATGCCGCGTCGCCAGCAGCGGCAGGTGCTGTTGCTCCTGATGGTCGTGGAGAACCTGCTCTACGAAATGATGCGCGAACGGCGCATGCGCGAAGACATCGAGTAACCAGCCACAACGGGCCCGTGCGTCCCGGCTGCACCCCGCGATAACCGTGTAAGAGAGTTTATCGCGCCGTAAACGTTCGGCCTACGCTTTTATACGACTTTTGCTGCGCCGAATCACCCCTTTAGCCGATTGACGCGGGTTCGCTTCGGGTTGACGCTATTAACAGACGCGCCGACGCATATTTTTGGCACCCGTGCCGAGCAGGACCGCGAAAAGGATGCCACACTTATCGGGGCATATTACGAGGGGCAGCCATGCATCACTATAAGCTGTCTGCGCTTCTACTCGCTCTTGCTGCGCTGGCCGCCGGCTTCGTTGTAGCTGCCCGCGACGATGGGGAGGTCTTCGCCTCCGGCAGCTTTAACCCCACAACCACCGTCACCCTGGCAGACCACAACCCGAACGCCGCTTCGGACCAGAACGTTACGCTCAACATCCCCGTCAACGACTACAACTTCAGCGCCGTGGTGAACGCGAGCCCGGCTGCTTCCTTCCTGGCACCCGGCCCCGGCAACCCTGCCTTTGTGAGCGGCACTCACCCGGCAAAGGGCGACGAAATGGGCACGCTCAGCTCATCAACGTTCCTGGGGCTCACCAATAACGCCTGCAATACAAACCTCACGGTGACCTTCGTCTTCGAGAACGCGACCGTCGACAACAACTCGGGCAACACCATGAACCCGCTCACAGGGTCAGTGGCCGGGACGGCCGGCACCCTGGAAAACATGATGAGTGACGACGGCTCCGCTGCAAGCGCCAACGGAGGCGCCGGCTCGCCGCCCACAATTACCGGGCCGGACGCGACCAATGGCCTCCCGGCAGACGTCGACCGCTACCCCAGCTACCTGAACGCAATCTTCGATCCCGACTTCATCAACTACGGCCCAGACGGCCTGCCGTTCACCGGTGATGACGTGAACGGGCCCACTCCGCCCGTGCAGCCCTGGGCGCGCTACGTGGGCAACCAGGTGGTGGCCGGCACGGCCGTCGTCCTCAACCTGGTCTTATTCAGCAATAGCCAGCTGGCCAACGCCTTCGCACCGCCCCATCCTTTCGCGGATTTAGGGAGCATCGGGTGGACATCGGTGGCTGTCCTGCAGGACACTACAGCGGCGGCGGCGCCCGGCTCAATCACGGACTTCTGTACGCCGCTGGCTGTCACCACCAACCTCTTCGGGCAGAGTAAGAGCAACCCATGCAGCGGCACCACGTTGCCTCCCTGCAACACGCCGATTGGCATCGGGAATCCTGCGCCCGGCGTGCCGACCGGCAAGGACCGGTACCGGAACCCCGGCACTGCCGGCACCTACCTCTGGATCAACTTCAACCAGTCGCTGCGTGACGCGGACCAGGACGGCTACGAGAACCAGCTCGACACCTGTCCCTATACACCAAATACAGAGAACCCGCGCGTTACCTCGGGCCCGGACGCGGATGGGCTCGACTCTTCCTGCGACCCAACACCTTCCAGCAACACCAATGCCGGCAATCACGACGGCGACGTGGGTCCCACTGCCCGATTGTGGCCAACAACGATCAGCTTGACAACGAACTGAACCAGACGGACTACGTGGCCCGCAGCCACGGCGGCCCCAAGGCGGACGGCATCGGCGACGCCTGCGATCTAAGCCCGAACACCGCCGACGGTCAGTACTTCACCGTCCTCAACTTGGCGGCCAACTGTATCGGCGGCACGGACTTCGATAACGACGGCTGGTGTACGGCTTCCTTACCCGGTACGCCTGCTGACCCCGACGACAACAACGCCTCGCGCACACCGGAGGATTACGACATCGTCCAGCCGATGTACGTAGCGCATGCCGGCTCCGGCCCCGCGCCCTGGCAGCAACACATTCTTCTCATGCGGCAGCCATGGCAGGTCTGTAGCGACGGCATCGACAACGACGGCGACACGCTGGTGGACAACCTGGACCAGGGTGCCGGCGCCAACACCTGCCGGCCGAAGGGGCTCCCGGCTTACCCGGTGGGTCTCTGCGGCGGCAACAACACGCCGGCCCTCAACGGCGGCCTGGGCTGCCAGGGCGACGCCGACGGCGACGGCTACACGGACGAGGCCGAGATCCTGATCGGCACCGACCCGCTGGGCCGCTGCCAGGTGGGCACAACCGCGCCCAGCAACGCCTGGCCCTCTGACTTCACCTCCGGCGGCACGCCGCTGAGCACCGACAAGATCACGATCACGGACATCACCAGCTTCGTCGCGCCTGCGCCCAAGAAGAACAACACCAACCCGGGCGACGCCGGCTTCAATGTTCGCTGGGACCTGGTGCCCGGCCCGGGCGTGTTCGCCACCTGGATCAACACCAACGACATCACGGCCCTTATCGCCGGCGCCAGCGGCTACCCGCCGATGTTCGGCGGCACGACGAAGGCGAAGGACGGGCCGGCATGCACCAACCACCCGAACTTCGGCAACTAGCAGGACCATCGGCGCAAGAGGGGACGCCACGTCGTGCTCGCGAGGCGTGCACATCGAGAGATC
>VBJS01000254.1 GCA_005880055.1 Chloroflexota bacterium
GGCGGCGGGGAGGCGGCGCCGACGCCGCAGCCGATTATTGAGGGGAATGCGCTCCAGATATTCGTACGTGAGGGCGAGAAGGTCGGCTGGTTTACAGACGCGAGCCAGGTCCAGTTCTCGTCCGAGCCGGCGCAGTACGAGGAGGCGCTGGCGAAGGCCCAGTCGCTGGGGATGCAGCTCTACCCCACTGTGCCCGGCACGCCGTCAGGCGAGGGCCGGCCGGGATGGTATATGACGGCGCGCGGAGACTTCTTCGATGTGAAGGATGGCCAGAACCCGGCCGCTGATACTCCCCGGCGCCCGGCCCTAGCAGCGGCATTCGTCGACCGCTGGGGCGGGCTTAGCTATGCCTGGCGGTTTACTGACTGACCTCGCCTGCGATTTCAGCAGCTTGTTGACCAGCACCAGCCGCTTGTGCACCGGATCCACAACCAGGCCCATTTCCTCAAGGGTCACCGCGCCAAGTATCGGGTCGATGTTGTCGGGCCCGAAGACGACCTGGGTAAACTCCCGGACCCCGTTCACTTTCACCCACGTCCGGCCAACTTCGAGTTCCATACGGTTGCCGTCCGCCAACTCGAAGGTGGAGGTGCGGTAGGGTGAAACACCGAGCCGTCGGAGCGCGGTGGCCAGAATAACGGTGTTAGTCGCGCCGGTATCAACGAGCGCTTCGAAGCGTTCGTAGCGGGTCGCTTGCGCGTCCCCCACTTCGATAGCAATGCTGAAGGTATCCATCGGATCTCAGTGTAGCAGAGCAGGCTGGTCGAGCTAGCCTATTACTCGCCGCCGTGGAGGCGAAGCTGCCGTTCGCGTTCGGCGCCGACCTGCTCGGCGGAGCGGCCGTAGATGTGCATCACGGGCCAACCCTGGAGTCCGGCGTACGTCGCGATCTGCGAGCGGTGGTGCACCTCGTGCTCCAGGCACATCATCAGGATCCGCCAACCGGAGAGCGTCCCCTCGCTATCAATCATCTGGATGCGCCGGGTCAGCCAGCTGAGCGGGGTGCCCTCCAGGCGGCGGCGGAACTCGGCGGCCGACTCCTCCAGGCAGGTAACCCAGTCGATCTGAGAGTTGACGGCGCGCAGCGGGCCGTCGAAGACCCAGCCCTCTCCACGGTAGGCGCGCGAGAAGTAGAGCCGGGAGCCAGCCATGTGGCGGACGATATCGGTGACGCCCCAGGCGTTCTCGCCTTCGCCGGTTTCGGGGCGGTAGGACTCGGCCTCCGGAGGCAGAGCGGCAATGTCGCGGACGGAACGCTTGTGGGCGCCCTCGAAGTAGTTCAGGAAGGCCTGAATATCGGTGAACATGCGCCGTTATTGTACAGCCTGCCGGTCAACATCGGCAGATTCCGGTGCCTGTGCTCGAGCATGTCCTTCTGAGCGCGGATGCCACTTGCAGGCTGGATAAGCGCCGCGCCGGAATCCTGGGGGGTGGCGAAGGGGCAGCCAGCCGATGCGGGTGCCTCGTCCGAAAAACAGCTCCCCGCCAGGTACCTTCGCGGCATGCGCCCGCCTCGCCGAAGACCGCCTCGCCGCTCAGCATGACATGAGGACGGGGTCCCGCAAAGGGGCGCTAGTGCTCGCCGGGCGCCTGTATCTCCGGCGACTCGAAGAGGATCGTGCTCTCCGCCATGCCGGCAGCCGCCAGGCGGCGACGGAGGAGGTGCGTCGCCACGTACCCGTGGTCGGGCGCGAGCAACCAGACGAGACCGAAAACCGCGGTGGCGACGAGGACAATACACCCGCCGGCGGCCACATCGTTGTAATACGAGATGTAGAGGCCGACGATACCGGACAACATGCCGATGGCAGCGCTGAGCAGCATCATCACCGGAAGCCGATCCGTCAACATGCGCGCGGCAGCCGCAGGCGTGACGAGCATGGCGACAACGAGGATATTCCCGACTGCCCTGAGCGAGACGACAATCGTCATCGAGATGAGGACGAGCAG
>VBJS01000255.1 GCA_005880055.1 Chloroflexota bacterium
TAGTCGAGGACGCAGCCGCCAGCTAGCGGTCATCACACCTCCTCTCGCTTAGCCAACCCCGCTGCGTGAATCGTCGCGAGGGCCCAGCGGGGGCGGTTTGGGCCGGCCGGGGATCTCGAGATCGGGCGTGGGTGGTGCCGGGTTCTGGACGCCGGCGAAGAGAGAGTTGGGGGCGAGGAACTGGAGCACCTCGACGGTCCACTTGCCGTCCTGCTGTATCTGGCGGGTTAGAAGTGGGCGCGCCATGGCATTTTTTCCACTTACGACCGCTCCCACATGGGCAGGGCTTATTCCGATTCCGACCCTTCCAGATGTCTTGATGCCACGCAATTGGATATTCATGCTCCGTGACCCGAACTGGCTGGACGTCCAGCAGTATGCTCAGATCCTTCTGTAGGTTGGCCGCTTCTTCTGCCAACTCATCAGGCCAATATCGTCCATCGAGATAGAGAAAGTCCTCGGAGCGACCCCTAGAGCTTAAGGGCTCGGTGGCTATCCCTACGACGTCCAGGGCCTCATCGTCCTGCAAGCGTGTGACGAGGCAGTAAGCCCGCAGCAGGTCCAGCCTGACGATGCGATACTCGTCGTATGAGCGTTCTTCATGAGGCTGGAGGCTCAGGAAGACATAATGCGGCTCGCCTGGGCGCAGCGGCTTGGCGACACGCGCTGCTCTCCATTCCTGATCGCCTCGCTCAAGGATCTCCAGGAGAGACTTAGCCAGCATGCGGCGGTGAAGTCTCGGTTCAGCCGCCATGAAGCGGAGCGCGCGCTCCGTATCACCGACAGTCGCTTCTGTCGGGAAAAATTGAGTGCCTTCGAGAACGTTTTTAGCAAACCTTTCAATTAGCCCGTCCCAGTGATAGCTGATCCTATCGGCATCAATTTGCGAAAGCCTCTCCGGGCTTTTGGAGAAGTCTGTCCAGAGCCCGTCATCTATCACAAGGGCATCCGCCGAAGTCGGACATTCGAAGTAGTGCCTGCCGTCCTCATCGACGCGCCGGAAGTAATAAGCCAACAGGTTCTCTTCTCCGGCGACAAGTGCCAACTTCCCGGAGCGTACGAACTCCTCCTTGCGCTCAATGTATTGGGCGAAGTCGGCAACCGTATCGACAGTTCGAATCACCGTATCCAGCGTGAAATCGTCTATGACATGAACATACCTATCAGGGCCGTTGAGCTGACCAATCATGAAGGGAGGGCACGAATTAATCGGCCTATTTGGCTCCAACATCAAACTTCCGGACCCGCCCATAGCTCTCTGACATCTCGGCCCCGCGCCATGTGCAACGACGATGCGGTGAAATATGGCCTCCTGGGCCGACGGCAATGTGATAGGGAAGGGTTTGGCGCAAGCAGCGTCGAGATACAGCCGATCGGGATAGTCTCTTATCCATCTCTCCGCACCAGCCACCTGTTTCGCTGATTTCAGAACCGCTCGTTTTACCCACCGCGTCCAGTCAATGCGGAGATCGCCGGTGTCCGGGAACGTGCAGTCCTTGTCGGAGAAGATGAACACATGGTTGCCGAAGACGACGAGGAGGTCGCAAACCTCTTTGCCGAGGGCGCTGCCGCCCCAATGCTGGTCAAGATAGATGTTGGGCCAGCTCCACAGGCGCAGAAATGATCGCCTACACAGTCGCGTGAGGTAACGCTCTGAGCTTGTCTTTGAGGTTTGGCCGTCCACGCGCTACGCCCTGAAAGGGCCGACTCGATGACCCATGAACCATCGGTGCTGTGTCCCCTTCAGGACGCGCCCTGCATCGCCGGCCTCTCGCAGTGCGTCGCGGCAGCGCTGGCAAAGACCCAGCGTCCCGCGTCCCCACGACTTGGTGTCTGCCGGATCGCCGCGGCAGGACGTGACGGCGTAAACGCCGATGTGCGGGCGGCGGCAGAAGGCACAGGATGCGGCCACGCATCGAGTCTAATTGACGGCGAACGTTATTCCGAGGTGGTTGACCACCTCTCCGGTGTGCAACCCGGCGCGCACCCGGATGCGATCCTCCGGTGCCTGAGACCGGTTATTGTCATTCAGACGCCGCTGGATGGCGACGGCGCAGTCAACCGCCGCCCGGGCCGAGGCGAAGGCGACCATGAAACCGTCGCCCATCGACTTCACCTCGTGACCGCCGTGCTCTCTGACCTGATAGCGCACGAGCTCTGACTGCGTGTGCAGAAGGGCGTGCGCCGCATCGTCGCCGCGGCTCGTCCTCAGGTCGGTCGACTTTTCGACATCGGTAAAGAGCACCGTGACGGTGCCCGCAGGTAATGCGGTTGTCACCGGTCCGCCTCCGTTACCGCCCACGCGCGGACCGCCTCGCCGACGCCCTTGAGCCTGCGCCTGCCTCTGTCCTCGAACGCCACACGCGCCGAGGTCTGCGCCAGCGAGCGTACCGTCTCTGAGACAAGCACCTCGCCCGGGGCCGACAGCCCGCTGATGCGCGAGGCGATGTTCACCGCCCCGCCGTAGACGTTGTCGTCTTCTCGGATGACGTCGCCGGCGTGGAGGCCGAGGTGTAGGGGCAGTCCAGCAACATGGCCTGAGCGGGCGCACGCGAGGGCAGCCTCGATCGCCTGGCGGGCGGAGGTGAAGACGGCAAGAACCCCGTCGCCCAGCAGCTTGCCCTCGATCGGCGTGCCGGTGTGCTCGCGGATAACCACGCGCAGCGCTGCATCGAGCTCGCGCGCCCTCTCGC
>VBJS01000015.1 GCA_005880055.1 Chloroflexota bacterium
CAGCGAATCCGCCGATTGCAATCAGCGCATAGGCCAGCTGCGGCCAGTCCCAGCCGTCAAGGACAAGCGACCGCATGCCCTCGAGGATATACGTCACCGGGTTGATGTTGGCGAGGAACCTGAGCCAGCCGGCGAATACCTCCTTGGGAGCGAACGCAGGGGAGAGGAAGATGAGCGGGAAGAAGATGAGAAACCCCAACTGCGCCGCCTGCGGACTCCCGGTGCGAAGGGCGATGGACAGCCCAATGCCGGAGTATGCCAGGCCGAACGCCCCCGCGACGACTACCACCATCACTGCGCCGGCCGGCCCTGATTCGATCCCGGAGCCGATCAACAGGCCGACCGAGAGGATAATCGTCGTCAACACCATCACCCGAATTCCGTCGGCGGCGAGACGGCCGAGCACCAGCGCGATTCGCGGCGCCGGGGTCAGCATGAGCTTGTCGAAGTAGCCGCGCTCGATGTCCGTGACCATGCCCAGCCCGGAGCTGCTTGAGGCGCCGGCAACGCCCTGGAGAATTGCTACCGGCAGCTGGAATCCCTTGTAGTTCTCGACGCCGAAGGCCCGGCCGGAGACCTCGCCGATGGCCCCAACCGTAACGAAGAGAAAAAATAGCGGGATAAAAATGTTTCCCACTTCCACGCCCGGCTGGCGCAAGGTCTCCCGCAGCGCTCTCGCTGTCAAGTAGAATGTCGCTTTGATTGTCGTCATCAGGCGTTCGCCGCGCTATCCGTTTTTAGCCGCTTCTGCTCTGCAGCTTCCAGGTGGTGGCCGGTCTTTCGCAAGAAGACATCGTCCAGAGTCGGCCGCGCCAGCGTTACCTCTCGTACGTCTAGACCTTCCTCGTTGAGCATGAGGACGACCCGGGCGATGGCGGCGCTGCCCTCGCGCACGTAAATGACGACCGAGTCGTCGACTGTCCGCACTTCTTCGGCGCCTTCCAGCCGGCGCGCGGTCTCAGAGGCCCGTTCGACGTCCGCCTCCGTCCCCGCCACTCGCACCGTCACGACGTCGGTCCCAATCGTCGCTTTCAGCTCCTGGGGCGAGCCGAGCGCCACGATCTTTCCCGCTTCGATGATCGCCACCTCGTCGGCCAGCCTGTCGGCCTCCTCCAGATACTGCGTCGTGAGAAAAAAGGTGACGCCCAGATCGCCGTTGAGTTCCCTCACGTACCGCCAGATTGACTCCCTGCTGATTGGGTCAAGCCCAGACGTCGGCTCATCCAGGAACACCGTTTTGGGGTTGTGCACCAGGGCCGCGGCCAGGTCCAGCCGCCGCTTCATGCCGCCCGAGTAGGTCTTGACGAGCCGGTCCGCCGCATCCGCGAGGTCCACTACGGCAAGGAGCTTCTCGATGCGGCCTTTCAGGCCCCGCCCGTCCATTCCGTATAGCCGGGATTGCAGGGTGAGAAGCTCGCGGCCCGTCTGCATATCATCGAGCGATGCTTCCTGCAGGGCGACGCCGATCGATTTGCGGACCTCGGCGGCCTGCCTTATTACGTCGAGGCCGTTGACTGCGGCCCGTCCTTTCGTCGGGCGCAACAAGGTGGTCAGCATCCGCACCGTGGTTGTCTTCCCGGAGCCGTTCTGGCCCAGGAACCCGAAGATCTGTCCTTCGCCGATGGTGAGATCGATACCGTCAACAGCCAGTATTTCGGGCGAGAAGTGCTTCACCAGCCCTTCGGCGAGAATCGCAGGCATGCCGTGCCCTAGGTTAGGCCATCCGGTAGCACCGGAAAAGGTAATTAGACGCTTGCCGAGGCGGCCTAAGGCACGAGGCGGGCGAACTTGAAGCCCGAATCGCCGTCGAATTTGCCGAGCGTCATGTTGCCGCTGTCGAAGGCAGTTTTCGCGTAGTAACCGGTCACGTCGCAAGTCCCTTGACCCCCGTTGCAGTGGATGCCGTCCACGAAGAAGAGCGCAAAGCGCACTATACGGACATCGCAGCGCCCGGAGCAGAGCTGGTCTATCACAGGGATGATGATTATGCGCTTGCTCGTCGTAACGTTGTTGGGCGGGAAAGGATTGCAGGAAGCGTTGATCGAGACGTTCGCGGTATTGCCGGGATCGGGCTTGAAGACCTCAGCATAAGTATCGCACGCGGCGCTCGTATCCCGAACCAGATCGTACCGCCTGGTTCTGTAGAAGTGGTGCTGCTGCAGCCGGGGTATTCCTGCCCGGACACGCAGAGCGTTTGTGTACTGCCGTTATAGATGTCATGCCTGAAGTCGTTCGCGCCCGAGGACCCGGGGAAGGCCAGCGCCAGAGAGTTCCCCTTGGTAGCGTCCTGGGAGTCGTACTTGAGAGTGGCGGCGGCGCCCGGGCTGAGCCCGGCAAACGTGGTCTGCTGAACAGCCAGTGGCACGAAGCGGTTCATCCCCGCCGGAGACCCGACGCGCGCCCGTCCCGTGGCTGGGACGTTACCGCCCTTAATGCCAAGGAGGGCCGAGAAATAGTAAGGGACGTGGCGGCTGACGCTGACCGTGATGGTGTCATTTGGGATGTATGTGTTGCTAATCGTAACGGTGAGGCCGTCTTTATCCGTGATGCCGTTTTTCGCGGCCCAGGCCCGCGCTTTCGTCTCCGCGAGGGACGCGCTGGAAGGCAGTTCAATGGCCCCGGCCAGGGCAGCGGCGTCAACGGCGTTCTGCAAACCGCGTCGCTCGTGATAAGCCATCCCAATATCGAGTGTGAGCGCGACCGCCCCGAGTAGCGCGGCCAAGCCGAGGACCATGAGGATCAGGACCTGTCCTCGCTCATTATTGTTCAGTGGCTGTTGACGCATTCGTTCACCATCCCTCACCAGCCTCGGGTGAATACCCCCGTGAACAATGAGATGGGGAAAGTAAACTAGGGGTTGCCCACTCTAGAAATACAATGCGTTAATTGAGAGTACAGTAACGGTAAAACAAACCGCTTGGGCGGTTCCCGAGGTTCAGTCGAGAGTATCCGGAGCGATGACCGCGAGCTTCAGGTCGCAGGCAGCGGCTCCTGCCTCCATGGCGGCGACGGCTGTCCGGATCGAAGTAGACAAGCTCGCCATCCTTGACTCGGCCCCAACCACCGCCCGGCCGACGCACGCCTCGCCGCCAAGCCAGTAAGTGACCGCCGGGTCCGCCGCGATATTGCGCATCCAGTCGGAACGCGCGCCTCGCACCGTGCCGACGATCAGGTGCTGTTCGACAAGCATCGCCAGCACCGAGACGCGGTGGGGCTTGCCGGAGGTGCGCCCTTTTGTCTCGAGCACCACTATGCCCACGGGCCAGACGGCGGGCGACAGGCAGCCGGCCCGCGCCCAGGGCTCGATGAATCCGGCGAGTGTGCGGAACGCGGTTCTCTCGAGCTGCATGAGCGTATTCTCAACCAGGGACGGAGCTATGGCGGGGGCGCCGGTTCCCCGCCGGGTCACCATGAACTCGGAAGCTCCTTCTTTTCCTTCTCCTCTTCAACGAAGGCGTAAGTGCCGTCGTCTTGGCGGACGACCGGTTTACCCACGTCCGTGATTTGGCCGCGCTGGTCCAGTTCGCTGCGCAATAGCGCCAACTCTTCCTCAGTTGGTGTCTCTAGCGTCTCGATCTGCGGCGCCATCTTCGGCTCGAAGCTCATCTCGGAAAGGACCTGCTCCACGGTCACGAACGGCGAGACACCGATCAGGCGCAGACAACGGTCCTCGTAGTCGAAGAGCGCCCAGGGAGTGACGACCCGCCAGGGGCCGGTGCCGCGCGGCAGGCCGGCGCGCTCCCTCGCGTTCGGCGAGCCGTCCAGGAAGCCGGGTGAGGAGATGAAGTCCACGCGAGGCACGAACTTGCGCTTCTGTTGATCCGTCATCAGCAGCGTCTTCCAGCACATCGCGGCGATGCTGTCGGCGCCGCCCGGGCCGCCGAAGCGCCGGTGCTCGCCCTCGTAGTCGCCGAGCGCCGTCGAGTTGATGTTGCCGTAGGGGTCCACTTGGAGTGTGTTCAGGATGCCGTAGTCCATCAGCCCGATCTGCGCCTGGAAGCCGACGCTGTTCATCGTGCCCCACTGGAGCGCCCGGTAGGAGGCGCGGGATGAGACCATCGTCATCAGCGGGTCGAGCGGCAGCGCCGGCTCCGGGTTGACCACGCCGTCCTCGGTGACGTAGACGGCGCTCGGGGTGTACAGCTTCTTCGCGAGTAGAATCGCGGCCATCGGCGAGCCGCCGCCGGCCACCCAGTACGTCCGCGCGTCCTCGATCATGCGGGCCACCAGGCAGATCTGGTGCTCGCGCTCGTTGAAGTAGGTTGCGGGTGTGCCGGTCATCGCTGCGCCTGAGTCTCTGCTATTTCAGCATCATCATCAAGCCACCAGGCTCGGCCCTCATGTGTTTTCCGCATGATCTTGAACGCGCGTGGACCGGGGTTGAACCACCAGCGGAAGAAGACCTCGATTCCGTCCTCGAGCTGCTCCTTGTTCGTCATAATCTCTTGGATTTCTAGTATCTCCGGGAAGGTCCGGTACACCTGATTGCCGGCGGCCGCCTCATAGTTGTCTTCCATCCCATGCGCGATCTCTAGTGATCGACGGTGAATGGACTCGTCCTCTGATGCCCGGAATACGACATATGACTCCTCGAATAGCGGAGACATCATCGAAGGCCGCTCGGGAGGATCATGTACCGATTCGAACAGCAAGCGCGCGCAATACCACTGTTTCATGTCTCAAGATCCTGCATCCCGCCACGAGCGAGCATACTGAATCCGCGATGAACGAGGAGCAGAAGAAGCAGATAGAGATCGCGATTGAGTCTCACCGGCGAAACATCGAGATGCTTCAGAACGAGGAGTTCATGGATGGCGTCTTCGAGGCATGGGAAGCGGTCAAAAGAGGCGAGCGCGGGACGCCTGGCAAGGAACTGAAGCGCAAATATAAGCGTGCGTGAGCATATCCTCGTTCCCTCAGCGAGGCGTGCTTTCGATGGCGCCGATCCCGAGGACCAGCGCCGGTTCGACGACATCTTCGGTGCTCTGTGTTCTGACCCTACTCTGGCGCCGTCGATCACGACTCTTTTCGATATCGTCCCGGGCGATGTCTTCCGCTACAACGATGGCGGTATTGGGTCGTCTACGACTTGCCCGATGACGCGACCGTTCGCATCTGGATGATCTGGAAAGCTTAGAGTCCGATAGCGTGCCGCCTACTTCCCCTGTCCCTTCCTGCGCGTCCTCCATGACCGCGTTCGATGACATGACGCCGGTCGCGTATCGGTAGGCCTCGTGTAGCGGCATGTCGATCTGGCGGTAGAACGCCTGCTTGCCGATGCCGACGACGGCCGGGCTAGCCTGGGCGATCTTCTCCGCCAGCGCCCGAGTGGCGGCACGCAGTTCCGTTTTGGGCACAACGCGGTTCACGAGTCCAAGCGTCAGCGCCTCCTGCGCCGAGATCAACTCTCCCGTCAGCAGCATCCCCATCGCGCCCTTTCGCCCCACGGCCCGGCTCAGGGCGACCATCGGCGTCGAACAGAAGAGCCCGTTCTTCACACCCGGCGTGGCGAACTGCGCCTCCTCGGCGGCAATCGCCAGGTCGCAGGTCGCCACGAGCTGGCATCCGGCTGCCGTGGCGATACCGTGCACCTCGGCGATCACCGGCTGGGGCATGGCGACGATCTTCTCCATGAGCCGCGAGCAGAGCGCGAACTCGTGCTGGTAGAACTCCTCCGTCTGGCCCTCCATCTCCCGCAGGTCATGCCCGGAGGAGAAGACCGGCCCTTCGCCGCGCAGAATGACGACGGATATCGAAGCATCGCCGCTGATCACTTCCAGGCAGTCCAGCAGCTCCTCCATGTGCTCGACGGAGAGGGCGTTGCGCTTCTCCGGCCGGTTCATGGTCACCATGGCGATCTCGCCTTCGCGGGCGAAGATGATGTTGCGGTAGCTTTTCTCGGTATCGGTCATGGCAGCCTCCTGCTCGCGGTCTGAAACGTGCTCACTGATTCGCGCATCCTATCGGCTCTTTCCACTATCTGCGGCTTGGTTCCGCCGGCACCTGCTTGAATGGGCTGAGCATGGGATCTAGCCGGCGTCCCTGTGCGCACGCCTCGACAAGCACGCCGAGTCGCTTCAGGCGCGTCTCCTCGCGTTTCGCGTTCATCACCCACCAGGTGTTGAGACGCTGGTAGCCCGCCGGCTGCGCATGGAAGAACTCCCATGCCCGGGCGTTTGCCCGGAACGCCGCTTCGGCCTCCGGATCAAAGTGGGGCGCCTCTCGCTCGTAGGAGTACCGCTTCGCTCGACTCTCATCCCGTCCCTCGAACGCCGCAAGCCCGGCGGCGTGCATGCGGCCGGCTTCCTTCAACTCGTGGGCCCGTCTGATGTTGACGGCGCTCCAGACGCTATTCGCCCTGCGAGGCGTGAACCGCATCGTATATCCCTCGGCGCCCAGGCTCTTCCGAACGCCGTCGATCCAGCCAAAGCATAGCGCCTCGTCGAGCGCCTCTCCGTAGCTGATGCTCCCTTGCCCCGAGCCTTTCTTTCGGAAGCCCACCCAGAGCTCCGCTGCTGTGGCCTGGTTGCGCTCCAGCCACTCGCGGAGTTCGGCGGCAGATGCAAAGAAAACGGGATCCAGGCGTTTCACGCCCCGTACCCCTCCTTAATCGTCGCCCGCCCGGTGATTTCCTTGATCCGCTGGTAGCCGACAAGCTTGTCCATCATTACGCTCGCCGCAACTCCGGCGGTGGCCCAAGTATCTCCATGTCGTGCTTTGCCGCAAGCCGGTTGAGCTTCTCGATGTCGGGCGGTCCTTCCAGGACCGGCAAGCTCCTTGTTCGCGCAGGCTCGCCCATCTCGCGAACAAAGTTCATGAAGTCTCCGCTCGGCGCCAGCACGAGCCACTTCGCCGGTTCCTCGACCTTGAAGGTGTGCGGGGCGCCTCTCGGAACGAGGACAAACGACCCCGCCGAGGCGGTGAAGCGGCGGTCGCCGCAAATTATCGACATGTCGCCCTCGAGCACGTAGAACGCCTCGTCCTCGCTATGATGCGCGTGCAGCGGCGGCGCGTGGCCGGCCGCCGCCATCTCCACTAGCGCCCAGCTGCCTGTCGACTCGCTAGCCGCTTTCACGGTCACCAAAGTGTCCAGGAACCAAATTGCCTCGCCATCGTCGGCCTTCAGCATGATCGGGTCGATTGTTCCGTCCTCCTTTCAGAAGCCGTTGGAAGGGCTGACTAGACGCCGTACCCCTCCTTGATCGTCGCTCGCCCGGTGATTTCCTTGATCCGCTGGTAGCCGACGAGCTTGTCCATCATCTCCGCGTGGCTCCCGACCGAGTGCACATACTTCTCGAGGTACTTATCGATCCAGCCGCGCATGGTCGCGCCCACGACCTCCACCACGTGGCCCGTGTCGCTGGCGTAGCGGCCCTGCATCTCGCCCGGGTAGGCGCCGTACGGTAGGTGAACAACGGCATCGACGGCGTAGTAGGGGATCGTAGTGCGGGCCGGGTCCCGCTTGATCTCCTCAGTGTCGATGACGTCCTCGGTCGAGATGATCACCTTCTTCGAGGCGTAGGCGGACTCGACGTGCGAGATCCCGGTCCCGAAGATGCGCGCGTTTCCGAAGACGTCCGACTGGTGGACGTGGATAAGCGCTACGTCCGGGTTGAGGGCGGGGACGATCGTGATAGGCTCGCCGGTGTAGGGGTCGGTGATTAGCTTCGCCCCCGAGTGCTCGAACCCGTCCGTGCCGCCGAAGGAGCGGACGGGGATGAACGGCAACCCCATGGCGCCGGCCATGATGCGGTTGGTCATCACGACGTTCGAGTACTCGTACGCCTTGACGCGGCCCTCGCGGATCGCCTGCTCCACGACCGGCCCGAAGAGGAAGAAGCCGACGTCCAGCTTCGAGACGCAGCCGCCGCCGGTGAGCAGCGCGGCCGCCACCCAGGTGAACTTGGCGCCCAGCCAGAGGTCCTTCTTCCCCTGACGGATGACCTCGCGGATCAGCGCCGAGGGGCCGCGCTGGAGGTAGTTGCACTCGTAGACCATGTAGTCGCCGTCCGCGACCAGCTTCTCGATGGCGTCCTTCTCGGACATCAGTTTGGGGACCATCGCCCGGTTCTTATGGTCGCGCACCCACTCCCGGTACCCATCCGGGTCGGGTTTGAGGTAGTCGCCGGTTCCTTCGGCGAGGATTTGCAGGTCAGGCATACGTCTCTCCCGGCGCGGAAGCCGTCGGGGTCTGAAGACCCCGACCTACGCGCAGATGTCGCTGCTCAGGCGAGAGGTAGTTTACCGCAGAGGCGCGTGAATTGGCGCGGCCGGCGTCCGCGGGCCGACGGCCGCTTCATCTCGTCTCGCCGAGCCGCCGTTCAATCTCGCGAAGGTGCTCCCAGGGGTGCTCCAGCGCCCGGCGGAGGCCGCGCCGGGTGGTGTACGGCCTCTCGCCGCGCTGGGTGGTTTTGCTCAGCGCTTCGTCTGAGGTCGATTCGAACTGAGCGATGACTGCCTCCCACAAGCGGGGCAGCATTTGGGCCACGTTCGGGGGCGATTCGTCGATGGCCTCGACCAGCTCCTTTGCCCCTTCCGGCTTGCCGGCGCCTGCAGTGCGGACGTACTCCGGTTCGGCGGCAGCGACATGGCGGAAGATGTCGCCCAGCGAGCGGCCCTTCGGCGGCTTCGCGGCCATGTCCTCCGGCGTCAGTCTGCCGGCAATTGCCGCCAGGTCTTCGCCCATCCAACGCAGGCGGCGCAAGTGGAGAGGCAGCTCCTCGCGGGCCAGCGGCTCGAAGTCGAACGCGAAACCGGCCGGCGGGTCGCCGTAGCCTATCCAGGAGCCTTCCGTCACGTGCTGGGCGACTCTAGTCTCGAAGGCGGCATTCGGATCCGCATCTTCGTCGTGGCGGGCGAGGAAACGGAGGTAGTGGCGGATTTCGTCCGCCGCGGCCTCCAGCGCCGCCTCGGTCGTGGGGCCGTTGGCCACGCAGCCGAGGAGCTCCGGCACGTGCACCATGGTGGTTTTCATGCGGGGGCCGGATTCCAGGTAGAGGGAGTACTCCACTAGATGCTGATCTCACCGTCGATGACGGTCACCGCCTGGCCGCCGATCTCGGCGCGTCCCGTCTCATCCAGGACGCGGACAGGAACGCGCCCGTCGCGGCCCATCTCGGTCGCCTGCGTCGCCACGTACGCGCGGCCTGTGCGGTCCAGCAGTCCGTGGTGAACCAGGTAGGCGGGAAGTGCAGCGTTGGCACTCCCGGTGACCGGGTCTTCCGGGACGCCGGCGGCGGGAGCGAAGCAACGGATGTGAACCGCAAACTCGCCTCCGTCAAGCAAGGCGAACGCAGCGACACCAGTGCCGCGGTGGTCTGCGCTCAATGCGGCGAGCGGGGACATGTCAGGCTTGAGTCCAGCAACATCGGACTCCTTCTCGAACCGCACGAAGAGCCACGTGGGCCCGTTGCGGAAGGCCGTCGGAGGTGGCGTCTGTGCGACGGGGGCTCCGAGGATATCCGTGAGGCGTGGCCGCAGCTCCGGGTACTCGCCCATCAACTTTGCCTCCGGCGCCTCGACCCCGATGTGGCGTTCGGGACCGTCGCCTTCGATCCGGATGGATAGATTGCCGGCGCCGCACTCCTGAACGAGGCGCCCGTCGGCAGGTGCAACGACGCCCGACTCCAGCACGGCGTGGCAGGAGCCGATCGTGGGGTGGCCGGCGAACGGCAGCTCGTGAGTCGGTGTGAAGATGCGGAGGCGGTAGGCGGGCCGCGGCACGCTCGGTTTCAGGACGAATGTGGTCTCCGAGAGGTTAGTCCAGTTCGCGATTCGCCGCATCTGCTCAGCGCTCAACGTATCGGCCTCGAGGACGACGGCGACGGGGTTTCCGAAAAGCGGCCGCGAGGTGAAGGCGTCTACTTGCTTGAATCGATACGTGGGCATGAGTCTCCTCGGGTACTAAGTGATTAGCGGCTTGCCGGGGCGCCCCTCTCCGCAGGATGCGAAGAGGGGCCGGGCGCGGCAGCAGCGTGCTCCACCCGCGCGAGGTCGAGGACTTCCAGCACGAAGTCGCTCTTCGCCATGGCGTAGGCCTCGACGTCGCCGGCGTGCCGGACGGCTAGCTCCCGCTTGAGAGCCTCGTACTCTCGCGCGGCATCCGGGTGGGAGCGCAGGTAATCGCGGAAGACGATCTGCTTGTCGTACTGCTCGTTTGTTAGCTCGTACATATGGATCTGGTGCGTCCGGCCGATGCCTGTGTGGGTCTGTCCCGGCAGCGGGCTAATTGTGCGCTTCCGGAAGTAGATGCGGTCTGGGATGCCGAACTCGCCCAGGGACTCGTACCCCAGCTGTTCAACCAGCGGCGTAATGCACTTGAGGGCATCGACCAAAGAGCGGAGGTGGACCGCGATATCAATGATCGGTTTGGCGGCCAGACCTGGGATGGAAGTGCTGCCCACGTGCTGGATATCTGCCGCCCACTGGCCGATGGCCGACTGGAGGCGGGCGCGCTCCTCCTCGAAAAGGCTGGGCCAGCGCGGATCGTAGTCCGCGAGGATTATGGGATCAGCGGCAGTTTCGGCATCCGGTTGGGTGGGCATGGTGCTCGTATGATAGGCGGGCGCCTGTTCAGGCTGTCAAGGCGAGGTGGTAGGTGTCAGGTGTCAGGTGGGAGGTGGCGTTAGCGTCTTTACCAGACGAACGGGAGGACCCGCCAGCGGACCGCACGGCGATACGGCTCGTAGCCCTCGATGATGCGCTCCTCGCGCACGATTCGGACGACCTGGAGGGCGGCCCAGACAGCGAGGACGACAAACGTTCGCGGCGTGGGCACCGCGGTTGCGTAGCCGATGAAGAAGAGCGCTTCGCAAGCGTATACGGGGTGGCGGACGAAGCGGTAAGGGCCGTGCCGCACGAGCCCTCGGTCCGCCGGGACGACTCCGAAGGACCGGCCGAGCGCGAGCAGTGAGAGCCCCCAGCCGGTCAGGCCTGCCACCTGGATCAGTGTGGGCAGCAGTTGGGCATCTTTCAGCTGGCCCGCGTCGTGCAAGAGAGAGGCGCTGAAGGTGCCGGCGATGGCGATGACGCCGTCGACCTTGCCGGCCACTCGGGAAGCGTCGCGGCGGACGATGAAGAGTGTGAGCGCGACGCTGTTGATGATGACGAGGCCGGCGGTGGCGAAGGAGGGGGGAAAGCCGGAGTTGACGGCCTGGTTCAAGACGAGGAAGAGCCAGACGAAGGCCGGGAGCAGGTTCCCGGGCTTCAGGAGCCGCCGGACCAGCCGGCGCCTCGGCCGGGACGGGGCGAGGGTTGCTGCGGCGGAAGTCATCAATGGTAGGACTGGAAGGGAGGGTAGGGCGTTACAGCATTGTCATGCTGAGCGCCGACACCGCTCTTCGTCGAGATGCCGCTGCGCCGCGAAGGGCACCCTGCGGGGAAGGGTGGCAGAGAAGCGCCTGAAGCGTAGCGACCGCGCGCGCCGGTGTTCGTCCCTGCCCTGCCCGGCAAGATTCCTTCGCGGAGGGGCCGTTGTCTCCGCGCAAGTGCCATCGTCGCTCAGAATGACATGATCCGTTCTGCCCTTAGGCGGCGAGGAAGAGGGCGATGACAGCGCCGAGGGCGAGGAAGGGGCCGTGCGGAATGTAATCGCTGCGGGTGCGCAGGCGGGTGAGGAGCAGGATCCCGGCGCCGAGGCCGGCGGCAATCGTGCCGATGAAGACCGCGATGATAACGGCCGGAACGCCGAGGACGAACCCCATAAGAACGATCATCTTGACATCGCCCAGGCCGAACGCTTCCGGGCCGAAGAAGCGGGAGAGGAGGAGGATAGCCGCGGCGATAAGGACGGCGACGCCGCCGCCGGCGAATATAGCGAGGACGCTGGTGCTCGGCCAGGCCCAGCAGAGCGCGACGGCGATGAGGATACCGGGGTAGACGATGCGGTTGGGCAGCAGCCCGGTCTCCAGGTCGGTGAAGGCCAGGGTGAGGAAGATCGTGGCGAAGAAGCCGCCGGCCAGGGCGGCGCCGACGTTGCCATCGAAGGCCGCGTAGGCGACCAGGAAGAGGACGGCGGAGGCGGAGGGCAGAATGACGGAGCGGGCGGGCAGCGCCTCCCCGCACTGCGGGCACGCCCCCTCCGCCCAGAGGATGCCGGCCGCGAACGGGAGGGCGTAGACGGGGGCTATTGGCGCGCGGCAGGCAGCGCAGCGATAGAGCGCGACGAGAACCTCTTCGCCCGTATAGAAGCGGCCCCACAGCAGGTCCATGGTCTGGCCCATGGCCATGCCGACGGCAGCGGTCAATAGCAGTTCTAAGAGCACGCTGATCCCTTTTTCAGAGGTTAGCGGAAGGCGCGGGCAAGGGGAAATGGCGCAGGGGAAGGGGGGAAATGGGAAAGGCGAAATGGGACGGGCCATCCCCGCTTCTCATTTTCGCGATTCCCATTGCTCGCATGGCCGTTCACCCAACTTTTTCCTTGCTGGCCCTAACAACAGGCTCAGCGGGCCGTCTATCAATTCGGATGGAACTGAAAACGGCGGCTGAACAGCACGGACTGCGACGAAGTGAAATTTCTTTCACCCGCTGGACATAACTGTAACGGCCGCAGGGTGGTGTCCATCTAAGTTGTCGAGCTACCTCTGGTAAGTCCAGAAGGGGGTGGTTGACCGGCTGAACAAGAACGAAAAAACAGTCGATGGGCGGAGGTTTCCGCCCGCGTCAACCACGAGGCAACTCATCAACTAGCGGTTAATTGTCGGAAAGGAGGAGAAGCAATGCTCTCCACGATCAACGAGGCTCTGGTGTGGTTCGTGTCCCGGTTCGAGCGCGAAGACGGTCAGGCCCTGGCCGAGTACGGTCTTCTGCTTGCTCTTATCGCGGTTGCGTGTCTCGCCGCGCTGGGTGCTCTGGGTCTCGCCATTGCGGGTACTCTGGGCAGCATCACCGGTTCTCTGTAGTCAGAGTCCGGACGGCCCGCAAGGGCCGCTAGTCGTCGGCAGCAGGGCACTGGTGGCCCCCCTGTTCGTGTCTTTGGCCCGTCAGGACCCGGAAGGGTCAGGAAAGGGTATTCACGTGTTCAGACTGAAACCGCTGAAGAGGGACAACAAACGCGGAGAGCGGGGCCAGGGGCTGGTGGAATTCGTCCTGGTCCTGCCGATATTCCTACTCCTCGTCTTTTCCATTATGGACTTCGGTATGGGCTTCCATGCCTGGCTCACGGTTACGAACTCCGCCCGCGAGGGGGCGCGCCTGGGCGCCGTGCGCGGTACGCAGGCGCAAATAGTGCAGAAGGTGCAAGACACCTCAACCTCACTGGATAAGTCGAAGATGACGATCACGGTGACGAACGCGCAGGGCAGCCCCGGCGGCTCTGTGGTTGTGGATGTGAAATACGACTACTCGCTGATCACGCCGCTGGACAAGATCCTGGGCATCGTTAGCGGTGGCAAGGTGGGCCCCACGCTGAAGTTCGATTCTAAGGCCGACATGCGCCTTGAGTAGACGATTTCGGACCCCGGAGGAGGAGGGAATTCGTGCTCAATAAATGGAAAACAAAGACCCCGCGCGAGCGCGGGCAGTTCCTGGTTATCGCCGCCCTGGCGATGGCTGTGCTCATGGGTTTTACCGCACTCGTCATCGACATGGGGCTGTTCTTCGAAGACCGCCGGCATTTGCAGAACAGCGCCGATGCTGCGGCGCTCGCCGGCGTGGCGGAACTGCCGCAGAACCCGAACAAGGCAATTGCGGTGGCCAAGACGTGGGCCACCAACAATGGCGTTGATGCGGGGAACGTCAAGAAGGTAGAGGTGCGCACGACGCATTTTCCGAACGACCGCGCCATCGGCAAGACGACGAGCAATGTCGGAGCCCAGGCCGCAGCCGTGATCGGAAGCTTCGGCGGCGGGAACTCGATGATGCCGTGGGCGATCCTCCAGGGTGACACTAACTGCCTGGACGTGAACGGCAACGCGCTGTTCGGCACCGACTGCCAGGTGAAGGTGGGCGCCGGCGACAGCATCACCGGCTGGTACGGCGCACTGGACTACGACGGCATTGGGGGCGGCTCTTCGGAGTACCTCTCCAACATCATTGATAACACCACGGACACCACGTACTGTGGAGCGGGTAACTACGTGGACCCCTGCCCGGGCAATACCACGGTGGACGCATTGAGCGGTAACAAGGTTGGTGGTACGGGACAGGGCATCGACGACCGTCTCGCACAGGGACCGCAGTGCGATAAGAACGGCAACGGCAAGGACGACTTCTCCGAAGTGTTCGGCCCCGGAGCGGGTTCCTACGATTACACGGTGATCTGCCCCAACAGCCCCTGGCTGATCATCATCCCAATCGTCAGCCTGAACGGAATTCCTGTATCACAGGTAACGATCCAGGGGTGGACGCTGGCCTACCTGGAGTCCTACTCTT
>VBJS01000016.1 GCA_005880055.1 Chloroflexota bacterium
AGATCAACGGTTACGCGGGCGCCTTCAACCCTCTGAACGGGATCAAGGTGCGCCGGCTGATCGAGTAAATTCGATTGCCCTATCGACGGACCGCGGCGCCGCCCCCAAACCCGGGAGCGGCGCCGCAGAGTGTTATGGGGATTCGCCAAACAATGGCGATTCATTGTAACGGCACTAGGAAGCAAAGCATCTAAACATTTGAAGTTCCTCCTTGACAGAAGGACTGCGCCGCGAGCCTCGGACGAGTAGGCATGCGGAGCAACCGGCAGGCACAAAATTTTTTGGGGTCAAGAC
>VBJS01000017.1 GCA_005880055.1 Chloroflexota bacterium
TCGATGCTGTCCACGACTGGCATCAGGCGACGATAGATGTGGCCTCCGCCGCACTGAGCGCGCAGCCGTCCGCCGGGCTTTGTCGCCCGTAGCAACGCTGCGAAGAGGGCGTCGTCCTGGCTGATCCAGTGCAGGACGGCGTTGGAAAAAACGACATCGACGGCCTCCGGCAGCTCGAAATCGGTCAGGTCTGCTTGCAGCGGGATGATATTGGTCACGCCGCGCTCCTGGATGGACGCCGTCAGCTTCTCGATCATCTCCGGCGAGTAATCGAGCGCGTAGACCTTGCCGCGAGGCAGCTTCTCAAGCAGATCGAATGTGACGGAGCCGGAGCCGCAGCCGGCATCCAGCACCGTCTCGTCGCCGCGCAGCCCCAGGTCCTCGATGACGGCCTGGGCCCACCCGCGCATGGGCGTCGCGATACGGTCATAGACCTCGGCGTTCCAGTAAGTGTTTGGGGGGTTAGTACTCACAGGTGGGACACAGATTATCCAGAGCCTATTCCTGGCCCGCGCGGCGCCCAGGCACGATTATCCTTCTCGCTCATGCTGGGGTACTCGTACAATGAGCGAACCGACGGCCTAGGGCGTGGACGATCACTCGCAGATGAAGGCAGATTTTCGAGTCGGACCTAGGGCGAATGATGCAGGTCAACTGACTTGAATCACCGTCAAGGGTGCGGTCATGTTACTGATGTAATGCCAGAATATGCCCGCAAGCACTATGAAAAACAAATCGTACACAAGGAACATAAGCAGCACCCAGGATCCAAACCAAAGGCCCGGAAGCGTTATAAGCAGGGCGAGTAAGAGAAGCAGGCCGATCACGACGTAGGGTAATCGTCTTAGGCGGAGACGACCGATGCTGATGGCCGGCGACTGCGAGATTGGCATCGACGGCATTTGTGGCCCGCTGACTGCCTGAATTGCGTGTAACCAATCGGCCGACGCCTGATACGACCACAATCGCAAGGGCCCAAATCGTTCGAGGCCATGCATGAACCGGACTGCCGATTGATCCTCAAATACGAGCCATTGTCCAGCCCATAATCGTTTGGTTAAAGTAACCCACTTTATGGCGGGCAACTCTGTGATCCATGACGACGGACCTACCCCAAACGGGAAGTTAAAATCGTCGCGCACCCAAATCAGCCTCTGGTTGGTGAGATAGAGTTGACCAAGCATGCTTATTGGCCACGGCAAGGCCATGAGCCCAGCACCGCCTTGATGAGTCAAAACTTCATCATCGCGCAGATCAATTCTGGCGGAGCCACGGCCCACGGCGAGGCTCTTCCCAACAGCAGCAACTGCCACCTACCGCCCCTGGAACTGCGGCTCCCGCCGCTCCATGAATGCCTTCACGCCCTCCTTGAAGTCCTGCGAGCCGAACAGCGGCAGCAACTGCAAGAACACGTGGTGCACGTTCGCCTCGAAAGTCTCCTCCAGGCCCAGGCGCATCATCCGCTTCGTCGCCTGCACGGCAAGCGGCGCGTTAACGGCGATCTCGCCCGCCATCCTCCGCGCGGCGGGCATCAGCTCCTCTGGCGCGACCACCTGGTTCACAAGGCCCAGTTCCAGCGCCTCTTCGGCGCCCAGCGTCTGACCCTTGAAGGCGATCTCCGCGGCCTTTGCCCAGCCAACGAGGCGAGGAAGGAGCCAGGCGCCGCCGCTCTCCGGCAGGATGCCTCGCTTGGTGAATATAGCGGCCAGCTTCGCCTCGCGGGAGGCGATCCGGATGTCGCAGCCGAGGGCGAGGTCCATCCCGTAACCAGCCGCTGGTCCATTAAGAGCGCAGATAACCGGCTTGTCCGTTGTGTGTAACACTACGGGCGGGCTGTTCGCCAGATCGAACTTCTGCGTGGCTAGATCGCTGGTGCCATTGGAACCGATGCCCGTCCCGGCTGTCAGGTCCTTCAGGTCCAGGCCAGCACAGAAGCCGCGCCCGGCGCCTGTGATGATGATGACGCGAACGTCGCGGTCCGCATCGGCGTCGCGGAGCACGCGCGAAAAGGACTCCAGCATCGGGCCGCTGATGGCGTTGAGCCGGTCTGGCCGGTTGAGCGTGATCGTCGCGATGCGCGAATCGACTTCGTATAGCAGGTCAGAGTAACCGGGCATGGAGCACCTCCGTCGCGATATGGCTAGAGGATAGCACGGCCGACCGCCGAGGCAATGTAGCCCGACGGCCGAATGGCAATAGCTGATAGCTGACCGTTGACTGCCGATAGCTTCTCGATAAGCCGTCTATTGCCAGCCTGACCGGGCAGCGGGTAACCTGAAAGACGGAACCAAACACGCCCCTCAGCCGTTTATCTCTCGGACGCTACCCCGGAAGGAGTCTTCCCTGGACGCCAGAGCGACAGCCCAGCGCCTCCTCGAGAATGTCGAGCGTGTCATCATCGGCAAGCGCGCGCAGGTGGAACAGGCGGTGATGACCCTTATGTGCGCGGGCCATCTCCTAATCGAAGACGTCCCCGGAGTAGGCAAGACGATGCTCGCGCGCAGCCTGGCTCGTTCCAGCGGGTGCTCGTTCAGCCGCATTCAGTTCACTCCCGATCTCCTGCCCACAGACGTGACCGGCGTGTCCGTCTACAACCAGCAGACGAGCGACTTCGAGTTCCGCCCCGGCCCGATCCTTTCCCAGGTCATCCTGGCCGACGAGATAAACCGCGCGACGCCCAAGGCACAATCAGCGTTGCTCGAGGCGATGGAAGAGCGGCAGGTGACGGTGGACGGCATCACGCACCAGACGCCCGAGCCGTTCATGGTCATGGCAACCCAGAACCCGATCGAGTACGAGGGCACGTTCCCGCTACCGGAGGCGCAACTGGACCGCTTCCTCATCCGCCTTGAGCTAGGTTACCCCTCACAAAACGACGAGACGGCGATGATGAGAGCGCAGCTCCATGGGCATCCCGTCGGAGATCTGGCCCAGGTCTGCGGGCCGGGGGACATCCTGGGGCTGCAGGCGGCCGTCCGCGAGGTTTACGTCGATATCCTGGTGCAGCAATACATTGTCGCGATCACCGAAGCGACTCGGAAGCATCCGGCAATATACTTGGGCGCTTCGCCGCGCGGCTCGCTCGCCCTGCAGCGGCTGGGACAGGCGAAGGCGGTGCTGGAGGAGCGGGACTTCGTACTCCCTGACGATGTCAAGCGGCTGGTCTATCCGGCCTTGGGGCACCGTATCATCCTGAACGCGCAGGCCCGCGTGAAGGGGACCACGGCAGCGCAAGTGGTCGACGAAATCCTCCACGGGATCGCAGTGCCGGGCGTGCGGGCGGACGGCCGTTCGCGGAGCGGCGAGGCGGTGACTCAAACAGGAGTGGGTTAGGCCGGCGGATGCTGAGGCTAGTAGGGAGGGCACTGAGGGGGCTGGCGCACTTTGTTTACGAGGTCCACAATCTGCTCATCTTGGCGGCGGCGTTTGGCCTTATGGCGTCACTCGCTGCAGTTAGTGGTCACTGGCTCTTCTACCGTGCGGCATATGTCCTGGGAGGACTGATCCCCATCTGTTTCATCTGGGCGCGCACACATGCCCGCGGGCTCCAGGTGACCGTGGAGCGGGCGAACGACCGTCTGCAGGTGGGACAACAGGCCGAGGCCCGCGTGAGGCTGAAGAGCAAAAGCATGTGGACCAAGCTCTGGTTGGAGCTGGAGGACCAGACCACTATGCCTGGCAATCCCGTGCGTACTGTGGTTACGCTGCCGGCGAAGGGCAACCGCAACTGGAAGGTGAGCATGCCCTGCAACCGTCGCGGTGCGTATAAGGCCGGACCGGTACGCGTGACCACGGGTGATCCGTTCGGCATATTCCACATCAGCCGGAGCTACGGCGGGAAGCAATCGCTGATCGTGCTGCCTCAACCGGAGGAGTTGCCGTACTTCTGGGCGCCCGCCGCGCAGCTGCCCGGCGAGGGCGTGGTGCGGCGCCGTACGCACTACGTCACACCGAACGCCGCCGCTGTCCGGGAGTATTACCCCGGCGACAGCTATAACCGCATTCACTGGCGCTCCACAGCGCGCCTCGGGCGGCTGATGGTAAAAACCTTCGAGATGGACCCCACCAGCAACGTGTGGATCCTGCTCGACCTGCATAAGGACGTCCGGCACGGTGCGGGCGACGACAGCACGGAAGAGTACGGCGTCCGCATAGCTGCGTCCCTGGCCTACCACTTCGTGCGGAACAACCGGATGTTGGGGCTGATGATGTACGGGGCGGAAACCGTCATCGAGGATCCGGCACGCGGTGGGCACCAGTATGGCCGCATCCTGGAGGCGCTGGCCCTTGCCAGTGCTGAAGGTCGTCTTCCGCTATCGAACATTTTGCAGGATGAGGGACGACGATTCGGGCGTCACACTACGCTCATCGTGATTACCCCTTCAACAAGCGAGGAATGGGCGGCCTCGCTGGAGCAGCTGACGCGCCAGGGTACTCGCGCGGCGGCAGTGGTGCTGGATCCCGAGAGTTTTGGCGCATCCAACGGCTCGGAGCCGCCGCCGATAGAGACGCTGCTTGCCGCGAATATTCTCACATACGGCGTACCCTGCGGCTCCGATATCTCTTTGATGCTGGGCCCGGCGGGTCTGCTCGGCGAACCGGCACCCGAGCGGCAGAGGGCGGCGGTTAGATAGCGATGGCGGAGATGGAGTGGACGCGAGCCGCGCCAAGAGCTGCCGAGCGGATAGCGCCTGAGTGGCTGAAGAACCTGGCCGGCCGCTACCTGGACTGGGAAGACTGGCTCACGCTTGCGCTGCTCCTCGCTGCGATAGCCAGTGTCTCCGTGCCGCTGGAAGGCGGCGGCTGGACGGAAAACATGCCGGCAATCACGCTGGTTTCCGTCCTCGCAGCGGTAACCGCCATGTTTCTGGCCCGGTCGCAACTTGCGGTATACCTTGCATGGCCCCTCGGTATCCTCACCGGCGCGCTCATCACGCTCTGGCAGGCTCTGATCATGGTCGGCCCGGGAACGCCCGAGGAGCGCCTGGACGCCATTTATTGGCGCTTCAATGATTGGTTTTACAAGGCGTTAAATGGAGGCGTAAGCAACGATTCGTTGCCGTTCCATGTCCTGATTGTTGGCCTTACCTGGATGGGCGTTTTCCTCTTCAGTTGGAGCGTTTTCCGCTGGCAAAACGCCTGGATCGGGCTCATTCCCGGGGGTATCGCTCTATTCCTCGATACCACCCTCATCGGCGACTCGCTCTCCGGCGCAGCGCTGCTGTACTACCTGTTCGGCTTCCTCTTGATCATGCGCACCAGCCTCACATCGCGAATGTCCCGGTGGCGGCGCGACGGAACAGCCTACCCGCAGTTGATCAGCCTCACGTTCCTGAACTTCAGCTCGTGGCTCCTTTTAGTAATGATTGCCGCTGCCTGGATTGCCCCCGTCGGGCCGTTCCATACTCCCCAGCCCGTCCAGGGGTTTGTTGACCGGATCGAGGCGGCCGGCGTGGATTTTGTGCGCCTGGCCGGCCCGCTCCACGTCAAGAAAGTGGTGCCGCTGCACAGTTACACCGGCGTCCTACCCTTCCAGGGCTCGGTGAGCCTTACGGAACGAGAGCTGCTGTCCGTTAAGGTCAACGACCCTAACCTGAAAGGACCCTACATCTTGCGGGGCACGGTCTACGATAAATATGGTTCCGGAGGCTGGGAATCCGGCAAGCGGCAGGGCGAAAACCTGTCCCCGTACACGGTGCAGCGGCTCACGGAGCAGATCCAATCGGGGAGCGTCAACGGGACGCTCGTGCCACTGGACGTGCAGGTGGTAGCAAACAGTGTTGTCGGCACCGTCATCTTTGTGCCCGGCCAGGCTGTCTCTGCGGACCGCGCGCTCACCGCGCAGATGCCTGCCGACAGCGTGCAACGGTACGTGGTTGACCTGCCGGACGGCGGACAAAACATCACGGACGGCCAGGTGATGGCGGGAGCACCCAAGAACCTGATACCGCTCAAAGTCGTCCGTGACTCCTCCAATCGGGTTCAGTACGTGGAGGCGTTCAACGGCGCGGACCAGGCGCTGCCGGATGTAGCATCGTTGGAACCGAATGACCGTGTGGATAAAGGCCAATCGTACCAGGTATCCAGCTTCATTCCGACGACCACGCCGGAAGAGCTGCAAAAGGCAGGACGAAACTATCCGACGTGGGTCAGTTCCCAATATCTCCAGCTCCCGGACGACTTGCCGCAGAGGGTAAAGGACCTGGCTCGCGAGATCACCAGCCGATACCTGCAAACCCACGGCATCCTGCCTACAGAAACCGATAAGGCCGGGACGAGGCAGGTGCCGGAGAAGGCGTCTGCCTACGACCTTAGCGTGGCCATTCAGGAGTACTTGCGGGCTTTCCCGGTGGATTACAGTGTCCCTGATACCCCAGCCGGACGCGATACCGTCGATTACTTCCTGTTCGACACGCAGCGTGGGTACTTCGATTACCACGCCTCAGCCATGGTAGTGATGCTGCGATCGCTCGGAGTGCCGGCGCGGCTCGGCGTAGGCTTTGTGGTCGACGAATCTGACTACGATCACGACACCGAGGCCTACGTTGTGCGGGACCGCAACTCGTATGCCTGGCCGCAGATATACTTCCCGGGCTACGGCTGGGTGGACTTCAATCCCACGCCTGACCGGCCGGCTGACCTTCGCCCGCAGGTCAGCGATCCAACGACACCGCACGCGGGCCTTGATCCGGACATCCTGAAACAACTCCCTGTGGGCGCGGACCCCATCTTCGATATCGAGAAGCAGTTTGGCGATGCGGGCGCGGCGGATACGACGGCCTCGGACTCCGGTAATGGATACGCTACGTGGATCATCGTCGCGATGGTAGGGCTCGCTGTGATTATCGCCGGCGCTGCCGCGCTGGGCTGGCAGCGTTCAGTAGTCGGGCTGCCCCTCGCGCAGCAGCATTGGGAGAAGTTGGTGCGTTTGTCGTCCTGGGCTGGCTGTCCTCTACAGCAGGGCCAGACTCCGGCGGAATTCGCCAACGGTCTTCAGCGCCGGTTCCTCGGTCTGCGCGGGGTATCAGTGCTTGCCGCTGCCTACAACCGCTCGCGCTTTGGCCGGCGGCCGCCTGACGCCGCGGAGTTGGAGCGCATCCGTGAGCTCTGGCCGGATATCCGCGCCGCCCTTGTAAGCGCCATCCTCGGCCGGCTCACGCGCCAGAAGCAACCGCCCCAACCGCCCGTTTAGGCGCGGTTCCTGCCAACGGGGGCTTTCGCATCTGCAGCTCGCTTGGATGCGTGTGGGGTATGCAGAAGAAGCTGAGTACGTCGCGCGGCTCCGGCGCAGTGTACACCCGCCGGCGACCTCGCGTAACCGAGCCATTCGGGCATCGAGCTATTAAGGCGGCCGCGGGCGAAGCTGGCTTGTTATGCGGGGGCACGGAGCATCTAGTGGGGGAAGGCCAAGCACCGGAACTCCATGCTGGGCCTGGCGTTCCGCGATGGTTTTCCCGCGCCGAGAAAACGCTTCGCGCCATTCGGCCGATGAGCGCTGGAAATGTGATCTACGTCACAGAAATCGAGAGCCAAATCCGCTATAAAAAGAATGAACATTCGTTTTGTTGGTGGACAAATGCCAAAGGTAACAGAAGCGCACCTGGAATCGCGAAAGCAGCAAATCATGGATGCCGCCTCCCACTGCTTTTCGCAGGACG
>VBJS01000018.1 GCA_005880055.1 Chloroflexota bacterium
TCCGTGACATCGGCTCGTACAAGTTCTTCGCCGGCGGGATGCGCGGCTGCGGCGGTGCCGCCCGCCCCCCGGGTGACCTGGACCAATGCCTCTTCTTTCCCCGTCTCCGAGAGGACGGCGAGAATTATGATCTTCTCATCGCCGATGGTCACCGATGAACCCAACCCGACGTCTGGCTTGGAGATCGAAATCCGCGAGTCGTTCGCGCTGATTGCGTTGACCAGCGAGCCGCCCACCTCCCGGTGGCGGTTACTGCTCAACGGATCATAAGGCGAGACAACGTTCGCAAAGACGCCGCAGACTAGCAGCAAGGCAACAAATAACAACCCAAGCACGCCCAATGGATGCTGGCGTGCGACCTGGAACAGCTTACGCAACCGCCGGACTGGGGCACGGCGCTCTTCCTCCTCGGCGGGGAACGGTACGGCTACTTCTTGGGCCATCTTCTTCTCAAGCGTAGTGAATTCGCGGATCGAGCCATGCATACGCTATATCGACGAGCAGGTTCGCGACGACGTAAGCGATGGCGAACAGGAAGACTAAGCTTTGAACAACAACAAAATCTCTCCGTTCGATGGCCTCCACAATGTACTTCCCCACGCCGTTTAAATTGAATACCGACTCTACGAGCACCGCACCGCTAATGAGCGCTCCGATTTGAAGCCCTACGACGGTAACGACCGGAATCAGGGCGTTCTTCAGGCCGTGCCGCCAGACTACCGTACGCTCCCGCAGGCCCTTCGACCATGCCGTGCGGATGTAGTCGTTCCGCATTACCTCCAGCATGGCAGAGCGGGTTAGCCGCATCACAGGGGCTGCAATGCCGACGGCCAGGACAAGGGCAGGAAAGACGAACTCCTCTAGATTCACGAGCGGGTCATCCATAAACGGCACGTACGTGCGCCCAAATTGGGGCGGTGTCCAGTTGAACCACTTTGACCCGAACGTGATGATAATAATCCCCAGGTAGAACGAGGGCACAGAGAGCCAGACGACGCTCGATAAGCGGGTAATCCAGTCCAACGGTGTACCGGGACGTATCGCTGACAGCACTCCCGGCGGGATGCCCAGCAGTACGGCAAAGATCATCGTCATGATCATCAACTCAATGGTGATCGGAAGCCGGTGGTCCAACTCCGTGTTAACGGGCGACGCGCCTTCGCTCATCGATGTGCCGAAGTCTCCCTCGGCAATGCCCGTCACCCAATTCCCGTACTGCTCGTACCAGGGCTTGTCCAGGCCTTGCTCCACCTGGCAGTCATGGACCGTCTGCGGCGTAGCCCCCAATCCCAACCTCAGGACGCAGACATCTCCCGGGATGATGCGGAAAGCGAGGAACGTCAGGAAGGTGACACCGAGAACGATGACTGGTAGCAGCAGCAGGCGGCGGATGACGTAGTCACGCATCGGTTAAATCCCGAGGGCGCGGGCCGCGGCTATGTCCCTTCTTCCGTCCAGAGATCGACGTTATAGGGGCCAATGTCCTTCGGCGTCGGCTGTCCGATCTCAAACGGGAAATGCACATAGCTCCAGCGGGCCGAGTACGCGTAACCTCCCGGCAGTGTTATCTGGGGGCCGTGCTCCTTGATCATCATCCTCTGCGCTTCGTAGATGATCTGCTTCCGCTTCTCTTCGTCGAACTCCTCAGATTGGGCATCGATCAGCTTGTCCAGCGCCGGGTTGGTGTAGTTAGTCCAGTTGCCGTTTCCCGTCACTCCACGCGTGTGGTAGAAGCTGAGGGGCCGGTCCGGTTCGTCATAGGGCAGGTTGGGGAAGAAAGTCATCTCAAAATTGCCCGGCAGGATAACGCTGGCGATGAAGGTGCCGACTTCCACCTCCTCGATCTCAATGCTGATCTTGATCTTCGAAAGGTGCTCCTTGATCAGAGCGGCGGCCTGCGCGATGAACGTGGCGCCGCTGACCTTCGGGATCTTCATCCGCGCGTTGAAGCCGTCGCCATAACCAGCTTGTTCCATGTTGGCCCGCGCCTTGTCCAGGTTGAACGTGTAGAAGCTGCGCAGCTCATCCTGCGGGAGCGACCACTTGAACTGCGGCCACTGGATGGGCCCGTTGTAGTTCGCTTCCCCGTCCCAAATGGCGTCGATGAAGTCGTCGCGGTTAATTGCCATGTCAATGGCTTCTCGCACACGGATGTCGCTGTATGGCGGCTTCATCTTGAACTCTACGCATGGGTAGAAGAGGCTGGGCGCCCGGGCGACGGTGAATCGAGAGTCGTTCTGGTATTCCTCGAACTTCTTCTTGGTGAGCACCGCGCCGTTGACGTCGTGGTCGCCGGATTCAAACGCCGCCAGAAGCGACGCCGCTTCTGTGATCACGATGTAAGTGATGCGGTCCACCCAGGGGCGCGGACTCAGGAAGTAGTTCGGGTTCTTCACGAGCTTGATGCGCTCGGAGCCGCGGAACTGCTCCAGCATGAACGGGCCACTCCCGTACGCCTGCTGGCTCAAGCGCAGCCCGAACTTATCGATGACCTTGCGCGGCACGATGCCCCAGGTGGGGTTGGCCATCTCCCGTATCGACGGCACGAATGGCTGCTGCATCTTGAAGCTAAGACTGTAGGGGTCCGGTGTCTGGATCGCCTGGTCGAGCGCCAGGACGAGCTTGTTGACATCGTTCGTGCCGCCGATTCGGTACGGGAACCGCTTGTCGGGCGCCGTCAACGACGTGCCACGGCGTATAAACGTGGCCCGTACGTCGTCCGAGGTTAGCTCTTCGCCCTGGGCGGGCCCGCCGTTAGGCCCGCTCAGGACACCCTTGCGGAACGAGAAGATGAAATCGAGGTGCTCCGGGTCGGGCTGCTCGAACGCGGTCGCGAAGTTGTTCGTCAAGAGCACTTCGTTGATCGGGTCCCAGTTGTAGAGATAGCTGTAGAGCTGCGTATCAATGTCAAGTCCGGTGAGGTCGATGTGGGGGTCGATGCCGCCAACGTTTAGCAGCCGCCCGAAGACCACCTCACCCCCCGGCCGCGGGCTGCCTCCGGCCGCGCCTGAAGGGCGCGAAGAGCCACTGGCTCCGCCGCTACTGCCGTTTTTGTTGTCGCTGCCGCCGCAACCGACGACGAGCGCCGCTCCGCCGCCCAACGCCGCAACGCCTCCTGCGGCCAGCAGTTTTCGCCTGCTCAACCTCTTGCGAGCAAGCCGCTCCCAATAATTGGGTTGCTCCATCGGACCTCCCTGGGCGTATAGACGGGCGGGCGAAGCCCGGTTCGGTAGACGATCCTTCTACATTCGGTACGTCCCTTATAGTCAGAGCCGATGTCATTTGTCAACAATTTCGTCCGCACCGGCGCTCTTTTAGGGACCGCTAAGTTAGAGTTGGCGGACAAGAGAACGCCACTCGCACGCCAGACGTTATGCTCTAATAGGAGTGAGGAACGTTGACCCTATCGCCTCCGCCTCCGGGCCGCTCGCAGGAGGAGTGACATTGGGCGCCTTTCGTATTGGCACAATTGCGGGAATCGAGATCCGGGTTCACTGGAGCTGGTTCGCGATCTTCCTCCTGCTCACCTGGTGGCTCTCCGAGGGGTTCTTCCAGGAGGTGTACGGGGACTGGAGCGCCACGCAGGCCTGGGTCGTTTCTGTCGTCGCCGTCCTGCTCTTCTTCTCATCTGTCCTGTTGCACGAGCTTTCGCACTCGCTGGTTGCGCGGCGGCTTGGCCTGCCGGTGCGCAACATCACTCTGTTCATCTTCGGCGGCGTCTCCTCCCTGGGCTCTGAGCCAACGAGCGCCCGGCAGGAGTTCCAGGTAGCCATCGTCGGCCCGCTCACCAGCTTCGCATTGGGCATCGCCTGCGCAGCCCTGGCAGCAATTGCATATGCCTTCGGGGAGGAGGATTCGCCGCCGGCGGCGGTCGTCGAATATCTCGCCTTTATCAACCTGTCCGTCGGCGTCTTCAACCTACTCCCGGGCTTCCCGCTGGACGGCGGCCGGGTGCTTCGGGCCACCCTCTGGGCGCGCAGCGGGAACATGCTAAACGCCACACGGTGGGCCAGCAACGCGGGCACTGTTATCTCTTTCGGCCTGATAGCGGCCGGCGTCCTGTCAACGCTGCTTGGCAACTTCATAAACGGCGTCTGGTTCATCGTCATCGGCTGGTTCCTGCGCAACGCCTCCGAATCGTCCTACCAGCAACTGCTGTTCAGGCGGACGCTGGGCGGGCGCAAGGTGGGCGAGATTGTGAACCGGCACTTCCGGTCGGCGCCGCCGGACATCTCGCTCGAGCAGCTGGTACGCGAATACATGCTGCCGCTGGGGCAGCGCTGCGTGCCTATAGTCGTGGCTGATGATCTGCTGGGGCTGGTGTCCATGAGCGATTTGAGGCACATAGCCCAGGAGGAATGGGGGACCACAACCGTCTTCCGCGCCATGACGCCCCGCGAGAGGCTGCACACCGTATCTTCCCAGGACGAGCTGACCACGGCGCTGGAGACTATGGCTGCGCACGACGTTCATCAGTTGCCTGTCCTGGATGGCCGAAGCTTCCTGGGGTTCGTCACGCGGGCGGACGTATTGCGCCTGATCCAGGTGGGCAGGGAACTGAGCACTGCTGCGCCGGCCGAGCAGCCGGTGAGCCCGAGGCGGTCAGATTGACACTGGCCCGCCGGATGTGAAACTAATTACGTGCCCATTTTCCCGGCGGCGGGTTGAGCCCTGAGCCACGCCGCCGAAAGCGGTAACCAGTCGGAGGTTTCCCATGAGCGAAATAAGATTTGACGGCCGCGTCGCCATTGTCACGGGCGCCGGCGGCGGCCTCGGCCGCGCCCACGCGCTTCTGCTCGCCTCGCGGGGCGCGAAGGTCGTGGTGAACGACCTCGGCGGCTCCCGCGACGGTACCGGCGCCGGCACCAACATGGCGGACCAGGTGGTGGAGGAGATCAAGAGAGCAGGTGGCGAGGCAGCGCCCGATTACCACGGCGTCGACACCTACGAGGGCGGCGAGGCGATCGTCAAGACGGCGCTCGACGCCTACGGCAAGGTGGACATCGTCATCGCTAACGCCGGCATCCTGCGCGACCGCGCCTTCCACAACCTTACCGAGGAGGACTGGGACAAAATCTTTGCGGTACACGTGAAGGGCTCGTTCGATGTCATCCAGCCCGCCTTTCGCAGCATGCGCCAGAACGGCTACGGCCGCATCGTGGTCACCACATCCAACGCCGGCCTCTACGGCAACTTCGGCCAAGCCAACTACTCGTCCGCGAAGACGGCGGTCCTGGGCTTCGCCAGCACGCTGGAGCTGGAAGGCGCCAAGTACAACATCAAGGCAAACGTGATCGCGCCCGTGGCCGCCTCGCGGCTCACGGAGGACGTGATGCCCCCGCCTGCGCTGGAGCGCCTCAAGCCGGAGCTCGTCTCGCCCGTGGTGGCCTATCTCTGCTCCGAAGAATGCCAGGTGTCAGGCAACATCTTCACGGCCGGCGGTGGCTACGTAGGGCGCGCAGCGATCTTCGAGAGCAAGGGCGCGGTGATCCCCGACATGACAATCGAGGCGGTGCGCGACAATTTCGGCAAGATCACGGACATGACCGGCGCCGAGGAGTTCGCCAACGCCTTTGAGGAAGTGCAGAAGCGGCTGATGGCAGCGCAGGCGGCGGGGTAGCCCCATGGCTGAACGCAAGACTATCGCAGACGCCGCCGGCCAGCCGTTGCCACCCACCACCTTCGAATATGACGAACGGGATGTCATGCTCTACGCGCTGGGCGTCGGCGCCAGCGAGCTGCCGTTCGTCTTCGAGCGCAACCTGAGGACGCTGCCGACGTTCGCCGTCGTCCCGGCCTTCCCGGCGCTGATGGGGATGACCTCCGCCGTCGAGGTAAACCCGGTGATGATCCTGCACGGCGAGCAGGCGTTTCGTATCCACAAGCCGATTCCGACGAAAGGCAAACTGACCACTTCCGGCAAGGTGGACGGCGTCTACGACAAGGGGAAGGGCGCCCTCATCACCCTCAGTACCGATACACTAGACGATAAGGGCGAGCTTCTGTTCACGAACACGTTTGGCGTCTTCGTGCGCGGCGCCGGCGGCTTCGGTGGCGACCGGGGCCCCGAGGCCGGCAACACACCTCCCGAGCGGGCGCCCGATAAGACCGTCGAGATGCAGACCCTGCCGATCCAGGCGATGATCTACCGGCTCTCCGGCGATCGCAACCCGCTGCACATCGATCCCGATTTCGCCAAGATGGCCGGCTATGACCGCCCGATCCTGCACGGCCTCTGCAGCTTCGGCCACGTCGGCCGCGCCGTGCTCGCCGAGTACTGCGGCAACGACCCGGAGCGCTTCGTCTCGATGTCCGTACGTTTCTCCGGCGTCGTCTACCCCGGCGATACAATCACGACGGAGATGTGGGACGCAGGCAGCGGCAAGGTGCTGGTGCAGGCGAAGACGCAGGAAGGGCGCGTGGTGATCAGCAACGGAGCCGTTGAGGTGCGCTAGGCCTCGGTGTTCACTCGCAGGCCAGAGCTTTGTTCGGCCTCCTATCGGCCGAGCGCAATTTGCAGCGCTTGCTGCCCGGCGATAGCATAGAATTGCATACGGGAGCGCTTCCCGGCCCGCTGGAGCCAATTCATAACCGCCCCTCGGACCCCAGATAGCGAGAAGGAGCGCTGATTGCGCCTGGTTGTCGGAGCTGATCACCGCGGGTACTGCCTCAAGGACGCCATAGCTGCCTATCTGCGCGCTTCCGGCCACGACATCATCGACGTCGGCACTCACGACGCAACACCGGTAGACTACCCGGATATCGCGCTCGCCGTCGGACGCGCCATCGCAAAGGGAGAGGCAGAGCGCGGCGTGCTCGTCTGCGGCAGCGGCGTGGGCGCCGTGGTCGCGGCCAACAAGCTCGCCGGCATCCGTGCCGGGCTCGTCCACGATACTTATTCCGCGCACCAGGGAGTCGAGCACGACGACATGAACCTGCTCTGTCTCGGCTCGCTCGTTATCGGCGAGCGGCTGGCGTTCGAGGTCGTGGAGCGGTTCATCGCCGCGCAGTTCAGTGGCGAGGAGCGCTACCGGCGCAGGCTGGCGAAGGTGCAGAAGCTGGAAGAAGGGGCGGACAGCCTCTAGGAGGAGTGACCGATGACCAATCCACTGCTTGAACTCAAGAAATACGGACAGAGCGTCTGGTACGACAACCTGAACCGGGAACTAATCGTGCATGGCAAGCTGCAGCGCATGGTAGATGAGGACGGCGTCTCCGGCGGCACCTCCAATCCGTCGATCTTCGAAAAGGCGATCGCCTCGGGCGACGTCTACGATGACCACCTGCGGAGCGTGGCGGACCAGGAGATCGATGCCATCTACGACGCGCTCACGGTCAAGGACGTGCAGCTCTCCGCCGAGGTCTTCGGTTCCATCTATGAGCAGACGCAGGGCGCCGACGGCTACGCCTCGCTGGAGGTATCGCCGGCGCTGGCAAACGACACGCAGGCCAGCATCGGCGCCGCTCGCCGTCTTTTCGCGGCGCTCGACCGGCCCAACGCGATGATCAAGATCCCGGGCACGCAGGAAGGCTTGCCCGCCATCGAGCAGTGCTTGAGCGAGGGCATCAACATCAACATCACGCTGCTGTTCGGCGTCGAGAACTACGAGCAGGTGGCCTGGGCTTACATCTCGGCCCTGGAGAAACGCAAGGGCCGCGGCCAGCGGATCGATAATATTGCGTCGGTTGCCAGTTTCTTCGTGAGCCGCGTCGACACGCTTGTAGACGAGCGGTTGCAGAAAAGGGTCGACGCCGCCGGCGAAGCG
>VBJS01000019.1 GCA_005880055.1 Chloroflexota bacterium
TGCATCTTGCCTACCGAGACCAGCGCACTGTCGCCGTTCACGAAGATTCTTCCCGGGAAACCATCGAGATCGACCGAACCGAGCAGTTCCGCCCGGTCGCCGTGCAGACGCAGCAGGTCCAAGGAGTAGATTTCCTCATCGGTCCCCCACCGGGTGCCGATGACGTGGAGCAGTGACGGATCTCCTTCCGGAACTTCGACGAGGATGCCTGGCACGTTCACCCGGGCGGTTACCCTTGGATGGGCACGGTCGCTCAGATCGATCCGGTCCAGCCAGACTCGCTCGCGCCGGCGCGCAATTGTCGAGCTGGTCACCCGTTCAACTTCGGTCGCGTACAGCGTGTCCCCTTGCACGGTCAGATATCCCCAACTCCCGGCCATTCCGTCGGCGATCTTCATGGTGACAGCCGTCGGCGCGTCCGGATTGCTCAAGTCCACGATCACGAGCGGCTTCGACAAATCGTTGAGGTCGACGGGGAACGCCAGAATGTCGGCGCCAACCTGACGCGCTCGGCGATGGCCGGAGAGCTCGCTGCCGTAGGCGATGTCGAGCATCCAACCGGGGCCCGTCAACAGCCAGCCCTGCCAAGGGACCGGCACGATCAGCTTGCTCCGCAGGCGCGCCCGGCCGCCCGACAAATCGAGAACCTGCACGAGCGGCGCCCATCTGGAACAGCCGGTACCGTGGTTGCACTCCGCGTCGAGGCGCATGACGCTCACCACGTACAGCAGGGAGCCGTTTCGGAACACCGTGGGTTCCACACCATCGATCTGGATCTGGGATAACACGGAATGGCCGGGAGGCTCGTCGGCCTCTGCCAGCGGGAGTAGGCGCACGGAGGTCCAGAACGGGTCCTTGCCCCAGAAATCACCGCTGAATTCCGCGACGAAATCGCCCATCGGAACCACTCGAGTCGTGTTGATGGCAACTGGCTGCTCGCTCGAGATCCGCGGGCTCTGGTGATCGGACGGGTCGATGACCGAGAGGGAAACGTCGCTCAAACCGATCAGCCGCCCGCCCGTGAAGAAGCCCTGTTCGATCCATCCGCGCGTCAGCGACAGGCCGGCGCCGCGGAACGACCCGGCGGACCATTCGAGCAACTGCAGCCCGTTTCGATAGGTCTGGGACAGCAGATCCCAGGCGCTGAACGGAAGGGCGATCAAGCCTTGCGCGCTGTCCTGGACGACAGGCTTGAACGTGTCGGCGTCAGGGGCCCAGGTCCAATCCTCCCCGAACGTGGTGATGGCCGTGACCGCCGCGTGGGCGACGTCGGTGATGTCGATGGAGCTCACCACGATGGGTCCCTCCGGCGGCGACCCGGCACGAAGTCTTGCGACGGAGAGCAAGGTGTTCCCGAGCGGATTGATCTCCAGAATGCCGCCGGCGATCTCGATCTCGCTGACGAGAAAAGGTCGGGCGCGATCGCTCAGGTCGAAGATCTTCAGATCGGTCGAGAGGTAATCCAGCGATCTCCGCCACAGATACATTCGCTGGGAATCGAACCTTGCGGTCAGCGGACGGTCTGAGATCGATTCTCCCGCCAGTTGCGAAGCCTGTACCGGTGAATCCGGATTGCTGAAATCGACAAGGGCGAGATGCCAGTTCTGTGCGGTTGATCGACAGCCCTGATCGCAATAGAACGCGCGCGCAGTCTTGCCATCTGAAAAGTCGAGGCTTGAAAGGCCGGGGACGTCGATGCTGCCGCGCTCGACGAGGATTCCGGTCTGGTCGCTGATGTCCAGATACGTCAGGCGAATCGGCGCCGCCGCCGAGGTCGCGCTGCCGCGAGCTACAAGGATGGCGTTGACGTTGGCGTGGATTGCAACGACGACAGACCCGGGGTAGCTCCGCTCTGCCACCTTCCGGACGGTTCCCCCGGCAAAGTTGACCGAGCTCACCACCATGATAGCAGGTGCCTCGATGTGCCGGACGCGATCCCAGATTGCCTCCACGGGATGGCTCACGGTGTGGAGCACGTCACCGACCACGCGCGCTTCGCGGATCCAACCGGCCAGTCGCACGTCTCCCAGCGTGCGGATGTGGGCGGCATCGGTCGCGTCCAGACCCCGGATCAGCGAGCCGTAGAACGGAGTGCCGTCGTCGTCCTGCCCGTACCAGTCGGCCAGCACCACGGTGGCGATGCCGTTGCGGACCACCATCTCCACGGGCCACCCGGCGATTGAGGAGCGCCCGATCAGGCGAGGATGGTCGATGTCGGTCACGTCGAAGACGAGCAGCCCGCGATAACCGTTGAGCAAATAGAGCCGGTTTTCCTCCAATCGATAAATCGGTGCTCGGGGGGCGTACCCGGGAGACGCAGGGCGTGCTGGCGTGATCAGGTCGGCCGGGACGCCCCAACTGGGCGCCGACTCGAAGCTCGTCTGTCCCGGGTTGCGACTCTGGAGATCGGAACAAGCGGAGACGGCGAGTGCCAGGACCGCAACCACGGCGTGTGACCGTTGCAACTGAGCTCCCGAGTTCGCAGAACGTAGCGCAATGCGCGCCAACCCGGCAACAGCTCGCAGGACGTCGAAGAGACGGACCCGGCACGACTGATCGCTGCCGAGCGGCCAGGAGCGCCACGCCTCCGAATTGGCGCTGGAGGGATTGAGGGACCGGACCTCCCGGAGCCGTGCCGGCGGCAACACCGTGCTCGCGTTCAGATTTTGGGTGGCGGTAGCGCATGGGAATCGAACCCGAAACCGCTGAACAGGGGTAACCAGGCGACGACGCACGCCAATTCGTCGTTTCGCCCGCCAGAACAGCAGGTTGACTCGACACTCGATCTCCCCGCTCCTGCGCGCGAGTGCCCGCAAGTACGCCCCAGTTTTGGAGACAGTTTGCAGACGACGACTGGCGTGCCAAGTCGTTCTTTACAGCATCACGTTCGACGCAAAGGCAAACACGCCAGTCTCGGTACTGCTCGTGGAACAGTAGGGCGAGGCCGGTAGCGGAAGGTCAAGCCGGTCGCCAGCGGTCGCAGCGTGCTCTTTGTGATGCGATCCAGAACAACCGCCTGAAAAGATGATGTTCAGGCGGTGGTCGTCCTGAGCGGCGGCCGTCGTCGCCGAGCGCTACGCTACCGGATTCGGTCCCGACACACGCCTCTTGGGCTGGTCCGCCACCAAGCCCGTGACGAGCGCGCTCACGGCGTGCTCGTCCGGCAGGGCCGGCTAACGCTCGACCAGCGCGCTTCCGTCGATGCTTTCGCCGCCAAAGACGATCCGCGCGGCGCTTTTCATGGGATCGATAGTAACGAGCCGCCAAGGAGTGCATCGTTCACGGGCAGCTCATGCCACAGTAGGTCGGTACCTCCGAGACGCAGATCGAGTCCCAATACACCGAGCAGCAGTACGGGTCGTGCGAGCAGACCGCCGCGGCACAGGAGGAGCAGCTCGACGTGAGCGGTACGCCCGTCGAGCAGAGCGGATGGGCACACGAGGATCCGACGGGAGCGGGAATCGTCACGCTCGCGTAATTGCAGTGTAGAGGCCAGCAGTTGAGCTTGGCGCCGATGATCGGGACGTAGAGAGGGCTGCTGATGTCTGATCCCAAGCCCCAGACGTCGTTGACCGTCTTCGTGTACGTCGGTTGGCCCGTGGCTTGGACCTGAAACCCGAAACTCGGGAACTGCCCGGTATTCCAGGTCAGGGTGAGGTTCCCGCCCGAGAACGCTCCCCACAACTGCCCGAAGAGAGGATCACCGAGACCATAGCCAGGGGGAAGGAACGAGTCCGAACCCCAGGTGGCGAAGGTGAAGTTCGCTCCGCTCGCGGAGGACGGGAAACCATAGACGTTCCCTGTGCGGGCCTCCCAGCACTCGGTCGATCCGCCCGACCACCACAATCCGCCCGGCCAAAAGTAGTCCAGGACCCGGTGGCTCGTGCCTACGTAGAGAGTCGTCTTGTAGTTGGAGATGGAAGACCCGTTCCAGTCGAAGTCCACGGTCGTCAAGGTCCGATAGGTCCCGTCGTACCCGACGTGGTTGTCACCAACGAACCGCGAGTACACCGTCGTGATCGGGGCGAGCCATCCCGGGTCGTGGCAGTTGCTGAAATTGGGGATTAGCAACGTCGCGGCATAGGCAAGCGGCAAGCCGCCGGTCGCGGGGTCCACGAGCCAGAACTGGGGGATCCAGGACTTGAAGGCGACTTGGTAATGCGTCGTGCCTGCGGTGAGCGCGGCAGTTCCCGAGGGCTCTGCCATGCGTCGTGACATCGCGGCAGCTTGATCAGGCGCTGGATTCTCCGTCGCCGCGGGCGCGGATTCCTCGGACTGCACCGCCGAGCCGCAGGCACTCGTGAACAGGATCAAAACGATGGGAAGAAGATGCCGTCCCATGGGCCACTTCCGTTTCAGGAGAGCAGGGAACGGTTGATCGGGAAGAGCAGGAGCTGGACTATCCGCTTCCAACCATGTCTGTCAACTGTCGGCAGCGGGCGGCAGGCTCGTCCCTCGTCGCCATGCGGTTCGTGCGACTCGGAACCTAGCGTTTTGGATGGTGGTCCCCGACTCGGCAGGCGGGGGCTACGACCTGGAGAACCTGGTCAGCCTCTGCGCCGCGCACCATCTACACAGCGTGCACATGGGCTTCATCCGCGTGCGCGGCAAGGCGCCGGATCGGCTCCGCACCGGGGCTTGAAGCGCCGCCTCTTCATGGCGGGGACGGAGGGCGATGCGTACGGGCTCGTCGTCGCGCACGTCCCTGCTCGTCGGGATAGTGAACTTGATCGCCTACGCGCTCGTCTCGCACGTTCACCGTGTCTCGCGGTTCGTGACGTTATTTCACCGAGCGATGACGGCAAAGCCCGTCGTGTAGACGGCCTGCTCGGAACCGCCGACGGGGAAGGTAAAGACAAAATTGGGCTGTGCAAGTGAGGTCCCAGCAGGGAAGACAAACTCAGCCCCTAGCGAGGTGGTAATCGCCCCCTCGAAATCCCCCTTGGCGTTCGTGGTCACGGTACCAATGTTCCTGATCGGCGCGGCATCCGGATAGCGCTGGAAAAAACCGTCGCCAATGGCAAAGCTCCCCACGTAGATCTTGTAGGTCGTGTCGGGTGCCGCCCCTTTGAGATCGACCCTGACTTCGCCCTTGTCGTTGGCTCGTACTTCGCCTTCAACGAGCGGAATGGATGACGGCGGGAAGAACCCGCAGTCTCCCGTCGTGCCGGGGACTCCGCACTTGATGACGTTCACCCTAAAGAGATCTCCCGCCGCTGCCGGCCCCGCGAAAACACCACCGATGACAAGACCGCCCAGCAAAATCAGACCATGCTTGCTCATGGCTCTACCGCCTTTCTTCTCGATTCGCCCAGCTTGCGGAGAAGGCGCACGATCCCCTGGCTCCACCGGTCAGGCCCTGCTGCCTCAGGTGCTTTAAGAAGTAGCGCACGGGATACTGCTCGAGGAACTTGAATCTGCGAACCCTGGGCGCGGGCGTCGAGAGGCGATCCTGCGCTCGCTCATCCGTCGATTAGGTGCAGGTGTTCCGCTTTTTTGCCGACGTGGATCCAGCTCGCAAGAGCTAGCGCTTCGCAGAAAGTGAAGAACCGCGTGCGCGCCCAGGGGCGTTCGGTGCTGAAGGCTGTCGGGCATTAATTTTCTCTTGGCGTCAATTCAATTCGCATCGCGTGCTCTATAGCAATGATGGCTCGGTGGCCGGCCGAGATGCCCTAGCGAGCTCGGTTCGGCGCGCAGAGCGACGAGCGGGTCTCAAGGTGACCGGCGGGCTGCACATCCTCCGGCACACCTTCTGCTCGCGCCTCGCGATGCGGGGCGCGACAGCGAAGGCGATCCAGGAGCTCGCGGCCGGATGCTGGTCCAGGAACCCGCGCAGCCGCGGGATGACCTCTCGGATGGCGATGCTGGTCGGCAGCCCGACCCGCAGCACTCCGCGCACCTCGCGAGTGCCGCGCGCCGCCTGATTCGCTTCCTCGAGGGCATCGAGGATCGGCTCGATGCGAGCGAGATACTCGCTGCCCGCCTCCGTGAGAACAACCGCACGGGTCGTCCGCGTCAAGAGCGCTGTTCCGACGTCGCGCTCGAGCGCAGCGATGATCCGGGACGTCGAAGGCTGCGAGACGCCGAGCTCGCGTCCGGCGCGCGAGAAGCTCCCGGTCCGGGCGACGCGCACGAAGAGCCGGAGAGCCGCCATGCGGTCATTCATGTCGAAGACAAATAGGTCAAAGTCGAGTCCGGCGACCACCCGCAGGCATCGAGTGATCGAATTTCACAGGCGGGAGACGGCAATGGGAAAGCTGACGGACCAGGTGGCGGTCGTGACCGGTGCCTCGAAAGGCATCGGCGCAGCCATCGCCAAGGAGTTGGCTGCACAGGTAGCGGCGGTCGTCGTGAACTATGCGTCGAGCAAGGAAGGCGCCGCGCGGGTGATCGCCGAGATCGTGAGCGCGGGTGGCAAAGCCGCAGCGGTGGGCGGCAACATCGCCAGAGCCGCCGAGGTCGAGGCGCTCTTCGCCGAGGCCAGAAGGCTCTACGGCAAGATCGACATCCTGGTGAACAACGCCGGGGTCTACGCCTTCACTCCCCTCGACACGCTGACGACTGAAACCATCGCCTCGATCTTCGATGTCAACGTCGCGGGCTGCTACTGGCGACGAAGGCAGCGGTGTCCCTGTTCCCGCCGCAGGGTGGCACCGTCATCAACATCGGCTCGGTCGTGGGCGAGCTGGCTCCGGCGATGGGCTCCGTCTATAGCGGCAGCAAGGCCGCGGTGAATTCGATCACGCGCGTCCTGGCGAAGGAGCTGGGCGCGCGGAAGATTCGCGTGAATGCGCTAAATCCTGGCGCGGTCGCAACCGAGGGTTTCACGGCCGCGGGATTTGCCGGCAGCGAGTTCGAGAGACAGATGGTGCAAAACACGCCGCTGGGCCGCATCGGACGGCCGGATGAGATCGCCTCGGTCGCCGCATTCCTGGCCTCCGACGACGCGCGGTGGGTCAGCGGAGCGGTAATCGATGTGTCGGGCGGCTGGCGCTAGAGACGCTGACGCGTCACGGAGCTGGAGCGGCGCGGTGGGGCAACGCCCTGCTCGCATTCAGGTTTAGAGTGGCGGTAGCGCATGGGAATCGAATTCGAATTCGGCCATTTTCTCTAACCCCGCGACGACGCACGCCAATCGTTGTTCGCGAGGAGTTCAAGCTGGTTCGGATGCACAACGTGTTCGCCGCGACTCGACGCTGTTCGCCTGAACTTGTCCTTGTTCGG
>VBJS01000074.1:0-5901 GCA_005880055.1 Chloroflexota bacterium
GCAGTCCTCGAGGACCACTCGTGGGCCGCCGTAGATCTCGACGCCGCCGTTATTGCTGGCCGTGCAGCCGCGCACAATGCTGCTATCGCCGACGTCAATACCGTTGCCCGCCGTGCCGCCGCCATCCGCAACACAGTCTTCCAGCGTGTCCCTTTGGGAGCCATAGATCTCGGTTCCTCCGTTGCTCGTCGCAACAACTTGAGTGACATTGGTGTCGTTGCCCGCGGCAATGCCCACGCCGGCATTGCCGGTGGACACGCAGTTGATGATGCGGCTCTGAGTGCCCACCTGTATCCCGGCGTTTGCGCTGGTGGAGGTCTCCACGCGGCAGTTGCTGACGGCGGCCCTCCCGCCGAAAAAGATTCCCGCCCCGTTTGAAATAAGGTTGACGTGGTCAGCCACGCCACCGACCCTGATCCCGGTAGTCGTCACGCCGTAACTCGGCCAGTTACGGATGGTGCCGTTGAGGACCGTCAGGCCGTTCTGCGTCCCATTGATGCCGCTGACCGCGCCCGGGACGCCAACAAGCTCGAACCCCTGGAGATCAATCGTCACATTCTCGACGTTGACGGTGATGCCGCTCTGGCCGCTGACACCCGTGAGGTTGCTGGTCAGCACGTACGATCCCGGCTGGCTGATCGTGAACGGCAGCGAGGTGATCACCGTCTTCCCCGTCGAGCCGGGCGGCCCCGTGGGATCCAGCGGGCCGCCGCGCACGACACCGGCCAGCGCCGCGATGAGCGCAAGGCTTACCGCTATCGCTATTCCCCAGCCGAGCTTGTCTCTAATCGCCATCATCTTGATTGCCTCCAGACGCCGGGGGCCGCCAAGTCCTCGCCGGTCGGCGGGGGTCCGGCGATCCCCGGTTGGAGTTGAGTATCGGCGGCGTCACGGCAAGCCCGCATCGCCGGAAATGCGCATTTGTGTGACGACTTATTGAGGCGGGGAGACGCTGCCTCCAAGGGAGAGGTCGGCGGGGATGGCGTTGAATGCGTAGATGGCGGTCAGGCGAGACCGTGCTTGAAGGCGTACGCGGTCGCCTCTGCCCTGCCGCCGGCGCCGGTCTTGCCGTAAATGTTCGTAACGTGGCGGGCAACGGTCCGTTCGCTCAGGACGAGCTCATTCGCGATCTCGCGGTTGCTCCTGCCGGCCGCCACGAGCCGCAACACCTCGACCTCGCGTGGCCTCAGGCCGTCCGGGTAGTAACCAGGGGCCGGCGTTGACCCGAGGAATTGATGGATACGCTTCAGCACCGCCTCGGCATCCCCCTGGAACGGCGATCGCCAGGGACCTTCCATCATAGCCAGCTCAGCGTTTGGGATCTGCGCGGCCAGCTCCTTGGCCATCTCTGCAGTCAGCACGTGGCTCTCCATGCGATGCATTACCATAGTGGGTACCTGCAGGCGCGGCAGCAGATCGGTGACGTCGATGCCCCGCAGTCCGTCCGTCGCGGCCCGGTAGCCGTGCGGCGACAGCGAATTGGTAAGGTAATACGTGTACCATTGGGCCTCTTTGCCGCCTGCCCACTCGGTCCCCCGGTACCCCTCAAGGTTGGAGAACATCTCCCAGTCCTTCTCGATCAGCGACCAGGCCGCCTGCACTCGAGGTGACTCGCTGTAATCCGAGGACCTGGCATAGGAACACCACAGGATGAGGTGCGAGACGCGGTCGGGATTGCGAACGGCATAGCTGATGTAAGCGGGACCGAGGTGCCCGAAGGCGAACAACGCGAAGCGATCCAGCCGCAATCGCGCTACGACAGCTTCAAGGTCGAGGATTTGCGCCTCCAGGGTGTAGTCCGTCACCTCGCGGTCGGATAGGCCGGAGCCGCGGCCGTCATAGCGCAGCAACTTGTATTTGCTCGCGAGCGACATGAGGTATGAGCGGCAGTACGGGTTGCGCCACTCGATGCGCAGGTGGCCGAGCGGCCATGGCGGCGAGTGGACAAGTGGCCAGCCGTCCCCGACGACGTAATAAGCGATGCCGACGCCGTCGCGCGTGCGTGTCATGCGGACCGGCGGCTCGGGGGCTACGTCCGCCGCTGACTGTGTCGCCTCTTCGTCCATGGCTTCGATTCTAACGCGGGGACGGGCAGAATCTGCCAAGCGCGACTTATTTTTTCGCGCGTCGCGGCGCCGATTAGGCCATTCCGCGCGTAACCTGTCAATACGGCCGCATGGCCCGGCAAGCCGATCGTGGAAGAAACGGTGAACGAAGCGGTAACCGGGATGGTGCCATTTCCTCCTTGCTCTAATAGAACATATGTCCTATTCTGCGGCTAACACAGGGGCAGGAGCCGGGTGGTTGTGGCGGCGGTTCGTGGCGGAGCGCTCCTGCCCCTCTTCCGCCCCTCCCCGCCTCAGAAGGTGCCAGGTACGAGGTGCGAGATGTTAGCAGCAGCGCCGCCTGCGGGGCGGCCAACCGACTAACACCTGGCACCTAACACCTCACACCTAGAAGGAGGTTCCCGATGGCCCTTACCCTCGCCGAGGCGGCGAAACTCTCCAACGACGTCCTGCTCACGGGCGTCGTGGAGACGATCCAACGGGCTGACGTACAACCGGGAGAACGCGGCGCCCTCCGCGGCCTTCTTCGATGTCGGCGACACCTGGACGGAATCAACGCCTACATTCACCCAGCTTACCGTGACCCTCAAGATCATGGGCGGCGACGCGGACATCGATAACTTCCTGATCGCAACACGGTCCAACCTCCAGGACCTGGAGACGGCCGTCGTCCAGCTGAAGGCGAAGGCCGTGCGGCAGCTCTTCGAGCAGACGTTCGTCACCGGCGATGTAACCGCCAACGCGAAGTCCTTCGACGGGCTCGATAAACTCTGCGACCCGGCGCAGGCGGTCTCCATGGGCGCAAACGGCGCCTCTCTCACGCTGGATAAGCTGGACGAGTTGATCGACACGGTAAAGGGCGGCAAGCCGGACCTGCTCGTGATGAGCCGGCGCTCCCGCCGCAGCGTCAACAAGCTGGCCCGCACTTCCGGCTCCTTCCTCGAGGCCGACCGCGACGAGTTCGGCCAGATGCTCCAGTTCTACGACGGCGTCCCGATCGGCGTCTCCGATTACATCGCGGACAACCTGACGGTCGGGACCAGCACCGACTGCTCGGTGATCTACGCCTTCCAGATGGGCGAGGGCGCGCTCTCCGGTCTCACCTCGCCCGGTGGCCTCCAGATCGAGCGCGTCGGCAGCCTGGAGACGAAGGACGCCACACGCACACGCATCAAGTGGTACGGCTCCCTGGCGCTCTTCAACACCCTGAAGCTGGCCCGCCTTACCGGGGTGCGGCCGTAAAGCGTTCGTGGCCGTAGGGGCGAACCGTCCACTGATACGGCAAGCCGGTCCGGCTGCAGACCTACGTCTCTCAACCGTATATCCGGCCGATAGCGTGGACGGCTCGCCCCTACAACGACACCTAACACCTAACACCTAACATGACTCTCCTCAAGCGCGGCATCATCAAGTCCTACGACGCAACGGCGCACCGGGCGTCCGTCCAGATGGCCGGCTCGCTCTCGGTCTGGCTCGATGGCCTGGCCGTCGCTACGGACATCAGCGCGGGCGAGGTCATCCCCGGCCGCCAGTGCACGGTCCTCCTCTTCACCGACGACAATCCTGACGATGCGGTGATCATTACCGTACACGGCGCCGTCCCGGGCGGCGGCGGAGGCGCAGGCGGCTCCGGTGGAACGCTGGATCAGGCATACGACTTCGGCGGACCGGGCGCCGGCCGCACGATCTTCGCCACCGACGGCGCCATCAGCGTGCAGGACGCCGACGGAGACGCCAACCCGAACCTGGAATTGACCCGGGCGAGCACGACGCTGCCGGCGCTGGGCATCGGGGTGGCCGGCGAGGCCAACTACCGCTTCCGCGCCCGCACGGACGGACGCCTTGAGTGGGGAGCGGGCGGCGCCGCCGCCGCCGATACCTTCCTGGAACGGGCGAGCGCTGCGGTCCTGGGAATACCGGGCAGCCTGTCCACGCTGCGCGTCGACCAGGTCGAGGGCTATACCGCCTCTCCGGCCCGCGTCCACCTCTCGCGCGGCGCCTTCGTCGAGAAGCTGACGCAGTGGAAGAGCTCGACCGCCGGCGTCGTCGCTAACAGCATTACAGCCGATACCGCTTATGTACTCGTCGACACCGGCGGCGGGGCGCAAGTCCTCAACACCGTGGGCGTAACCGGCGGATACGTCTTCGAGGGCGATGTCATCCTCCTCGGCAAGACCGACGACGCCAACTCCGTCACCCTTACCCACAACCCCGCCGGCGGCGCCGGCACTTTCCGTTGCATCGGCGGGGCCAACATCGTGCTTGCAAGCAGCCAGGACTTCGCCTTCCTCATCCGGCGGGGCAGCGTCTGGCTGGCCGGCACGTTCCAGGGCGGCACCGCCGGCAAGTACGCCCACAGCGCGCTCACCGGCCTCACGGCCGGCGACGATCATTCCCAGTACCTGCTTCTCGCCGGCCGCGGCGGGCAGACAGTCAGCGACTCCCTCGGCGTCGGCACCGTCGCCCCCTATGCCAACGTCTACCTGGCGGTCGGCAACCAGGGGAGCGTGAACTCGACAACCGGCTTGGTCGTAGACGTCGGTGGCTCTTCCGGGGCCGGCACCAACACGGTCACCGGCCTCGCCGGCCGCGCCATTGGTCGCGACGCCTCCACCACGCTTGCCTTCGGGCTGGACTACCTGGCCGGCGCCAACGGCCAGTCACTGACCGAGGCCGACGCTATCCGGGCGGCGTCCATCATGCAGGGCGCCGGCAAGACGATCACCGACTTCTACGGCCTGCGCGTGCGGCCGGGTACACTCCTCTCAGGGGCGATCACCAACAACTACGGAGTGCGCGTGGACGCCATGACCATCGGCTCGACGCTGCGCTGCCCGTTCTACGACGCGGGGACGACGGCCTCCGGAGACAACCGGGGCAACGTCTTCAAGAGCAATACCCAGTTCGCCTCGACGACGATGGCCTTCGGCGGCGGCGCCGGCGTCATCGGCATCGCCAACGCGACGACCGTCCCGACGACGAACCCGGCGGGCGGCGTCGTCCTCTACGCCGAGGCCGGCCAGTTGAAGATGCGGGGCGCCGGCGGCAATATCGCCATCCTGCCTGATCCCGCGCCCTCCGTCACCGGCTCGCGCGGCGGCAACGCGGCGCTGGCCTCGCTGCTCACGCAGCTGGCGGCGCTGGGCCACGTCGTCGATAACACAACGCCATAGGCGCGCTGCTTGCCGCGCCCGAGGAGCAAGGGGCAAATAGCGAGGAACCAGGAACAAGGAACGGGGAACAGTCGTAGGGGCGCAGCACACCCCAAGGCCGGCATTACATGGGTGATTGAGGCGCCTCACCGATTACCCGGTAGCGCTTGGAGGGCCGGGTGCTGCGCCCAATCGCAGAACCAGAATCGAGGAGGAACCAATGGCAGACTACACGATCACGCTGACGGAGGAGGGGGAGAACCGTCTGCTTTCTCGCTTCGTCGCGCCTTACAACCTGGCGAACAAGGCCGCGCTCGGCATCGCCGAGTGGGCGCAGCTGCACCTGGAGGAGCTGGCCGTCGACGCCGACCTCCAGCAGGCGGCGCAGCAGGCCCGCGAGGACGCCGAGCGCGTGATGGCGGCGAGTGTGGACGCCGAGCGCAAGCGGCTGATGGACCTCGTGCAGGGGAAGGCGCAGGCGCAGCCCGCACCGGATCCTTCCGGGGAATCCTTCCGGGGAAGGACCGTGTGACCGAACTCCTCCGAATCCTCGACGGCCGCACCTACGCTCGGGACGCGAGCGCCCGATTACAAAGGGGCGCAGCCCCGAGCTTGTCCTGAGCGGAGCGCAGCGGAGTCGAAGGAGGGGGTCTGGGGGTGTCCCCCCGATTACCCATGAGGGC
>VBJS01000074.1:5936-14778 GCA_005880055.1 Chloroflexota bacterium
GCCTCGGCGGGGATTACAAAGGGGCGCAGCCTCTTTGACGGGGGGATTGGGGGGTGTCCCCCCGATTACCCATGAGGGCGGGCGGGTGGGACAGAGAAGATATCGGGACACTGGGAAACGCCAGAAGTTGAGCGAAGCGAAGGAGGACACCAATGGACCTACCCACAATGCGCGCCCGCCTGCGCAAAGACCTGCACGATGAGGACGCCCTGAACTATCGCTGGACAGACGGTGAGCTGGACCGCCACACCCAGAACGCCGTCCGCGAATTCTCGCTCGCGCTACCGCTGGAGGCGAAAACGGCCCTCACCGCCACGCCCGGCAGCCGCGACCTCTCGATCTCCTCGCTTTCGGACCTTGTGGCTATCGAGGCGGTCGAGCACCCGGCCGGCAAGTATCCGCCCGTCTACGTCCGCTACTCCGTGTGGCTGAACACGCTAACGCTGCTGATCGACTCCGCGCCCGCGGCCGCCGATACGGTGAACGTCTACCACACGAAGCTGCACACCATCGACGTCACGTCATCCACCGTGCCCTCGCGCTTTGAGGACGTGATCGCGGCAGGCGCCGCCGGCTACGCGGCCCTGGAGTGGGCGTCCTTCTCGACGAACCGCGTGAACGCGGGCGGCCGCGACGTCTGGCGCGAGTACCTGGCCTGGGGCCGAGAGCGCCTGGCCGATTTCCAACGGGGGCTGGCCCGCCACGGCCGCCGCAACGCCGTCCGCGTCCGCCGCCTGTATGCGCCGGCGGCAGACCCGTCGGATCAGTCGACCGTGGTAGGGCCATGACTGCGGAACGAGGAAGCGGATCTGCCTACGCCGGCTCCAATCAGTTAGACGGGTTATGCTTATCCTCTGCCCACCTCCGTGGGTTATCTAGAATATATTCACGGGCCCGTTCGAGTTCATGATCATTGCGAATCACGCGCTCGTAGTAGTCCCGCTGCCAGACGGGCGCCCTGGGGGTCCGCCGAAATTCGTTGATCTCGATTTTAGCGGCGGACTTGAAGCCGCGGATCATTGAAGCCAAAGACCCAGGCAAGACGCCAGACCGGGATGCCGGTAGGGGCGCAAGGCCTTGCGCCCCTATGGTCGCCTTCGCGATCCAGACGATGCCGTGCACGTGATTGGGCATCATAATAAAGGCATCCAACTGAATTTCGCTTCGCATCTCGGCTGATCGAAGCCATTGTCGCTGCACGATGCTGCCATACTTGTTAGCCGCGAAATCCGTCCCCACAATTCGACCGAGCAACGGCAGGCGCTCGTCGGTACAAATGGTAACGAAGTAGGCGCCTGTTGAACGATAATCGTGAGCCGGCAGCCGGATGGAGCGCCGGTGATGGAGATTTGGGTTGTATTTCACGGAGCGGATGCTATAGCACGAGCCGGCCATCGCCAACGGCCACACGTCACACTGGCGGTCGGTCGCTTATGGAAAATCCGACATAGGGCCGAGGCATGCCTCGCCCTACATCGTCCGTCCTCGATTGCGTGTCGCTAAACTACGGTCCCGCGTCGAAGCCGGGAGCCTGGGACTGATCCAGACAGAACGAGGCGCCGGGTGCAAATCCTTCTACGAAATGGAACCCCGGCCTCGGGCCGCCTCGTATCGCGACCCCCTGGCCCGCTACGGCATCGCGGATGACCTGGCCTGAGGGCGGCCAATCCAGGTTCGCCCGGCCGATACCGGTGACGTAATCGCCGATGATGTGCTGGCCGTGAACGGCGATATCCAGCGTGCCGGAACAAGTCGGTTCGTTCGCCGAGGCTGCCGTCGAGAAGGTCAGCAGCGCCACCGCAGCAACCGTCAAAACGAGAGCGCGATTATGGCTAGGGCAACACCTCCGCTTTTAATCATGGCGGGTGGTAGCGGCCTTCGATAATCCTTCTGCAACAGCAGGTGACGGCTTGCAAAATGGCATCATCTGGCATGTATGGCATCTGCCTCGGTCTCTTAGGCAAATGTTCGAAGCAGGTCCCGTGCAGAGCAGCTCGGCAGGTGTAGACTGGCGTTGATGCAAGCGACATCGCGCGCTTACATAGTCCTGCGCCCGGAAGACCATGTGGTGCTCGGCGAGACGGAGTTCGGCATGCCCGGCCTTCGCGCCATCGAGTCCATCGGCCCCTTCACGGAGATACAGGCTTCCGGCCCCCTCATCACCGTCCACGACGCCACCATCGAGCCGCGCCTGGGCATCGGTCACCACCCGCACCGCACCAACGAGCGCCTCTTCTACATCGAACAGGGCGAGCTGGATCACGACGATGCGGCCAACAACATCCGGGGCCACGCGGACGCCGGCGACGTAGCCGAGTTCACGGAGGGCCGCCGCGGCATGCTCCACTCGGAGTGGAACAACGGCGACGTGCCGACGCGCGCCTACATCCTCGTCTACAGCACAGACCCCGTCCCCCCGGAAGCGGCTTTTCACGTATTGCGAGATGCCGATGCCCCACGTTATGAGGAAGGCCGCGGTGTGCGAACTAAAGAGCTGGTCGGCAGCAAATCGCCGTTGGGCGTGAACGGCGACATCCGGCTCTTCACTGACTCCCGGCTCGAAGCCGGCGGCGAGTTGAGCGTGGCCGTTGCTGCAGGCGAAGGCGCGCTCTTCAGCGTGCGAGCGGGACGCATGCGGACCGCAGCGGGCGAAAAATCGCTGGCGGCGGGAGACACGCTTATCGTCCCGGCAGCAGATGAGGCAGGGACTATCGCCCTGCGAGCTGAGGAGCCCAGCCGGATCATCCGGGTCGTCCACGGGCAGGGCAACGGTTTCGTGCGAGGCGCACCGATCTACCGCTCACGCACTCGTGCCTGATCGGAGACAGGGCGAGAGCGACCGCCCAGTCTGACCTCGGGGCGGTATACAATCGACGTACATCCCGATTTGAACCATGGAGGGCGGCATGGCAGAAGCAAAAGACCTGAAGACAGCGATCGAACGCAGCATCAAGGCGCTCAAAGCGCGGCCCACGATCGGCCGCGGTACCGCGGCGACTACCGTGAAAGTCCGCAGCGGCGTTACCTGCGAGATCGAGGACGGCCCGTGGAAGCTCATCGCCGACGAGATGCCGGGCGATGGCGGGGCCGGTCTGGGCCCGGACCCGGGCGTGCTCGGCCGCGCTGCCCTCGGCAGCTGCCTGGCCATGGGCTACGTGATGTGGGCCTCCCAGATGGACATCATTCTCGATAGCGTTGAAGTAACCGTTGAGGCCGACTACGACGCGAACGGCATGTTCGGAATCGACGATTCCGCCCATCCCGGATGGCACGCCATGCGTTACACTGCCAAGATAGCCAGTCCGGCGCCCGAATCGCGCATTCGCGAACTCGTCGAGTTTGCAGACCGCCATAGCTCGCTGCTCGATAGTTTTCGCCGCGCGGTTCCTATTGAACGGAATCTGCAAATCAGCGCCCCCGTGGCGGAGTAGGGCCGACGCATGGAACCGAGGCTGCACCGCCGCGTCCAGCGCTACGGCTGGGACAAGGCTGTCCAGGACTACGACCGCTACTTCGTGCCGCTGCTCCGCCGCTGCTCGGAGCGCTCCATTCAGTTGCTGAATCCGCAGCCGGCCGAGCGCATCCTCGATGTCGCGACCGGCACCGGCGTCGCCGCGTTTATGGCCGCCGAACGGGTGGGCGACCCGGGAGAGATCGTGGCAACGGACATCTCCGAGAAGATGGTACGGCAGACCGAGGCCAACGCACAGGAGCGGGGAATTACGAACATGCGCTTCGAGCGCGCCGATGCCGAAGACCTGCCGTCGCCCGACGGCTCCTTTGACGCCGCGATGTGCGTGCTCGGCCTGATGTACCCGGCCGACCCGCAGCGCGCGATCGAGGAGATGTACCGCGTGCTGCGGCCGGGTGCCCGCGCCGTCGCCTGCGTCTGGGGCCGGCGCGACCGCTGCGGCTGGGCCGAAATCTTCCCGATCACGGACGCTCGCGTGGAGTCAGACGTCTGCCCGATGTTCTTCCAGCTCGGTCTGCCGGGAGCGCTAACCTTCGCTTTCCAGCGTGCCGGCTTCAAGGACGTGCAGGACGAGCGCATGGACGTGACGCTGACGTTTGCGAGTGCCCACGAGCTGCTCCAGGCGCTCTTCGCCGGGGGCCCCGTGGCTCTCGCCTACTCGCGCTTCTCGCCGGAGGTGAGGGAGCAGGTGCACCGCGAGTTCCTCGATTCGGTGGAACAGCACCGCCGCGGCGAGCAATTTGACATCCCGGGCGAATTCGTCTTCGCTCTCGCGCATAGGTAGGCGCCAGGGGTGTCACCGGTTAGGCGGTGTCGATGGCGATGGCGCCGTCACCGTCCTCGCGCTTGTTAAAGCCATGACGGAGAACGTAGGTGCGCGCCCGATGTAGCTCGCGGTCATCGCGGAGGATGCGCTCGTAGTAACCACGTTGCCAGACAGGCGCGCCAGGTGTTCTGCGTATCTCGTTGACACGCCTAGAGGCGGCGGATTTAAACGATCCCACGGCAGTACCAAGCGATGCCGGCAGAGGGCGAGGCGATTGGCCCGATGCGTCGCGTAGGGGCGAGGCACACCCCGAAACCAGCGATGCTTGTCTCCCGGAATGTCGTCCGCAATTCGCTTCCGAATTCGGGCTACGGGCGTGCCTCGCCCCTACAGCTACGGCGTTTGCTCTGTCGATCCATACGATCCCGTGAACATGATCCCGCGCCACGGTGAACTGATCAGCGCCCAAGTGGAGCCCCGCCCTGAGTACGTGCTGCCATACTTGTTCAACGATGCGGCTGAAATACTCATTCTCGAACAACGATGCCCGCCGGTATGTGCAAATCGTGAAGAAGTAGGCGCCGCGGTCACGGTAATCCCATGAGGAGAGGCGAATAGATCGGCGGTGATGGACCTCCGGATTGTATCCCATCGGTCGGCTATTTTAGCGTGGCTTGATTGCATCACCAACGTCTCGCTGTCACCGCTACATCGCGCACTTCGCCGCGAGGCTGGATATCGCTGTTACCCGCCGCCCGACCGTCATCCAATCGTTGAAGCCGTTTGTGCAGTAGCCGACTGAGATGCCGGTGTCCGGGTCGCCCCAGGCGATCTGCCCGCCCGCGCCTCCGTGCCCAAAAGCCCGCGCTGAGGCTACACGACCGAAACTGCGCATGAACGCGTTCCCATCGTCGCCGGCTATGACGATGCTCAGACCCCGGTTGGCCGGGATCCCGAAGATCGGGTCCTTGTGCCGCTCCAGCGTCCGCACCTTGGTCGCGAACTCAATCGTCTCCGGCTTCAGCACTCGCTTGCCGTCCGCCGTCTGTCCGCCGTTGATCAGCGCCTGGTAGAACAGGGCCAACTCCGCCGCGCTAGCCACGCCTCCACCGCCGGGCACGCCCGAACGCCGTCCCATCGGGCCGTTAAAGCGCATGATCGCCTCCGGCGTCACCTCGCCCCAGCCGCCCGGCGGCGGCACCGGCTCGCCCACCCAGCAGACATCCGCTGCCCGCGAGTCGTACTCCTCCGGCAGGCCGACGAACAGCTCATCCAGCCCCATCGGCCCGGTGATCTGCTCGCGGATGAACTCGCGGAAGTCCTGCCCTGTCCGGCGGTAGATGATCTCGGAGAGCACCCAGTGCGCCGAGGTGGGGTGATACTCATAACGGCTGTCGGGCTCCCAGTTGAGCCGCCAGCGGCTGAACGCCTCCAGGAGCTTCTCGCGGCTGCCCCAGTTCTCCGGAGCGAACGGCGCCTGCGGGAAGCCGGAGGTGTGGAGGAGCACCTGCTCAACGGTTACCACCTCTTTGCCGTTTGTCCCGAACTCGGGAATGATCTCCGCCACACGCTCCTCGAGCTTGAGCATGCCTTCCTCGAAGAGCAGCCAGACGGCTGCGCCGACGACGGCCTTTGTGGAAGAGAAGATGCAGTACAGCGTCTCGTTGGTTGCCGGCTTCTCGGCGCCTCCCTGGACGGCCTTGCCGAACGTCCGCATCCCGGCGAGCCGGCCGTTCCGCGCCACCGCCACCTGCGCGCTGGGGAGCAGCCCTTCGTCGACATCTCGCTTGGCCCGCGCAAACAGCGCTTCCAGCGCGTCGGCGTCGACGCCGGCCGCTTCTGGCTTGGCTTCGATTTGTTTGGTCTCTAACACTACGCCCTCCAGGCTAGCCCGCCGGCATCCTGCCGGCGGCGGCGACATTATACGGCAGAGCGTTTACGCCTGCCGCCCGGCTGAGATAGGATACGCTGCGCACCGCCCCACTCTACCGTACGAAGGAGCTTCCCATGAAGGCCGCCGTCTTCCGCGCCATTAACGAGCCGCTCAGCATCGAGGAAGTCGACGTCAGCCGCCCGATGGCCCGCGAGGTGCTCGTCCGTACCGCGGCGAGCGGCGTCTGCCACAGCGACCTGCACTTCGTCGAGGGGTTGTGGCCGTTCCCGCCTCCCGCTGTGCTCGGCCACGAAGCGGCGGGCATCGTCGAGGAAGTGGGCGAAATGGTCACCGACTTCAAACCCGGCGACCACGTAATCTCCTGCCTGTCCGTCTTCTGCGGGCACTGCAACGACTGCCTGCGCGGGCGCCCCAATCTTTGCCGCAACCCAGAGACCCGTCGCGGCCCCTCCGATCCGCCCCGCCTCTCCCAGCAAGGCGAGCCGATCAACCAGTTCGCGAACGTCTCCAGTTTCGCCGAGCGAATGCTGCTCCACGAGAACGCGATCGTGAAAATACGCGAGGACATGCCGCTTGAGTGCGCGGCGCTAATCGGCTGCGGCGTGCTCACCGGAGTTGGCGCCGCCCTCAACACCGCGAAAGTGGAGCCCGGCTCGTCTGTCGCCGTTTTCGGGGCGGGCGGCGTCGGTCTCGCCGCCATCCAGGGAGCCTACATCGCCGGTGCGCGCCAGATCATCGCCGTCGACATCAGCGAGAGCAAGCTGGCACAGGCCCGAGAACTGGGGGCAACGCACATCGTCGACGCATCTTCCGGCGATCCTGTGCCCGTAATCGTAGACATGACTGGAGGCGGAGTGGACTACTCGTTCGAGGCGATTGGCCTGCCGGCGACCGTTCAGCAGGCGTTCAACTGTCTGAACACGGGCGGCACAGCCACGATCATCGGTATGGTGCCGGTTGGGCAGACCGTGGAGCTGGAGGCCAGGATGCTGCTCAGCGAGCGGCGGCTGCAGGGCAGCATCATGGGCTCCAACCGCTTCCGGGTGGACATGCCGCGCTACGTGGACCTGTACCTGCAGGGGCGCCTTAAGCTGGACGAGATGATCACCCGCAAGGGCCGCCTGGAAGACGTGAACGATGCCTTCCGCGCCATGAAAGCCGGCGAGGTGGCCCGCACGGTGCTGATGTTTGACTGATTCTTGGTCGCCTCAATATATCTGCGTCCACGACAGTCCACCGTCGTCGCTGGTGAAAAGATGGCTGCCGGTCGTCATCCAGCCGTTTCGCTCGTCCAGGAATTGGACAGGGCCTGTGTCGGCATTTTCTAGGTCGTAGCGTACCCAGCCAGAGCTGTTTGGCCACCCGCAGCAGGTCCTCTGCGCCTACAGACCGCAGCTTCTCGACTACGTCCTCGATCGGCTCGATCTCCCCCATCGTCAGCAGGTTCTCGCCGGCGCGCTGGCCCAGCGACATCGAGGTCTCCAGGCTGAGCCGGAAGCTGCCGACCGTGTAATCGCGCGCCTTCATCAGCTCCTCATCGCCCACCGGCTCCTGCACCAGCTTCTCCAACTCTTCGAGGATCACCTTCACAGCTTCGCTTACGTTCTCGGGAGATACGCCCGCCGAGATGCCCAGCATGCCGGTATCCGAGTAGCGGCTGACCGACGACCCCACGCTGTATGCCAGCCCACGCCGCTCCCGCACCTCCTTGAACAGCCGCGAGCTCATCCCGCGGCCCAGCAGCGAGTTCAGCACCATGAGCGCGTAGCGATCCGGGTCGCGGCGCGAGAGCGCCGGCAACCCCAACGCCAGGTTCGCCTGCGAGATCGGCCGCGCGTCGGCGATCGCGCGCTGCGCAGGGAGCGAGCCGTTGAGCCCGGCCACAGTGGGCGCCGTTGCGGTGCGTCCGCCCGTGAACAGCCGCTCGGCCAGCGGCAGCACCTGCTGGTGCGTCGTGTTGCCGGCGACGCTGACGACGATGTTCGGCGCGCCGTACCAGGCGCCCAGCCATTCCTTGAAGTCGCCCTGCTGCATCGCGCCCACCGTCTCTTCGGTGCCTGCTGTCGACCGGCCCATCGGGTGGTCGCCGTAGAACGCCCGCCCCAGCAGCTCGCCCGCCCAGGCGCCCGGCTGGTCCTTCGTCCGCCTGATCTCCTGCTGGACGACCGAGCGCTCGCGGTCGATCTCGGCCGGGTCGAGCAGGCTGTTGTTCAGCATGTCCGCCAGCACCTCCATGCCCGTCTCCATCTGGTCGAACGGCACGTGGTTCCAGTAGCAGGTCAGCTCCTTGGACGTGTACGCGTTGAGCACCCCGCCCGCTCCCTCGATCGCCTCCGCCACCGCGATGGCCGTGGGCCGCTTGGGCGTCCCCTTGAACGCCATGTGCTCCATGAAGTGCGCCACTCCCTGAATCCGCTCGCTCTCCCCGCGCGACCCGGCCCCGACAAACACGCTCACGCTCACCGACTGCGAGGACGGCAGCGGCGTAGTAACAACGCGCAGCCCGCTAGGGAGCTCCGAAACTTCGGGGGTGACAGGCATGGTTCCCCCAGTATACGGAATCGCCATGCCGGGGTCAGGTTCTTAACCCGCCACGGGGTACCCGACGGCTAGGTCAGGGCATCAGGCCTGACTGTGTGAGCGCTGGTCATCCGCGCCCGGATGCTGCACGGCGCAAGTTTCGCCTGGAATTCATCGAAGCAACTCAATG
>VBJS01000075.1 GCA_005880055.1 Chloroflexota bacterium
GAGCAGGTTGAGCATTACCACCGGCCCCTCATCATCGCTGGCCGCCACGCGTTTGATCTGCTCCGCCGTTGGCTTAATATGCGTCATTTGCTCCTCCCGCTGCAGCTATTCGTCGTTTGCAGGGCGATTGCGTCTACGATTCGCTCCACCAGAGTGTCCCGTGGCCGGGCCCGCACGATGGGCAGGCCGTGCTTTTCCGCGCCCTCCCGGAGCCAGTTGCCGTAACGCCAGGCCATAGCCGCGAGCTTCACCTGGCGCTCGCTGGGCGAATCGCGGTTCTGTCGCCTGACCATCGATGCCAGGATCTCTGATTCCTCTGGTTCGTATATGAACACGGCGCGCGTTTGCGCAGACATTTGAACCCGGCGCGCGGCCATTTCGGGCGTAATCCAGGCACCCTCGAAAACGAGCGGGTGGCGTTGGTGGAGCTCGAAGTCAATGGCGGCGTCGAGCGGGGGGCTCATCGTCTCGGCGCACTCGATGTGGCGGGCGCAGAGGAAGTCGGGGCCGCGCCGCCATTCGTCTTCGCTCGGTTCGAAGTAGTGGAACGCCGGGTGCGACTCGCGCGTCGTCGCGGCCCGCAGGGCCTGCCAGATGGCGTCTGCGGAGACGCAGGAGGCGTCGAGGCGGGCGGCGATCGCGGTGCCGGACGTGGTCTTGCCGCTCGCGGTGGCGCCGCCGAGGAGCAGGAGCCGCAGTTCACCCATAGCCGGTTCTCGGTTCCAGGCGCTATGGCTTCAGCCAGCCAAGTATCACGTGCGCCAGCTCCTCGCCTTTGTCCTCCTGGAGGAAGTGGCCGCCCCCCTTTATCGTCGTGTGCGGCTGGCCGTTCGTGCCGGGCACCATGCGCTTGAAGAGTTCATCCGCTCCACGCGTTACGGGGTCGGAGTCGCTGAAGGCGCAGAGGAACGGCTTCTCCCACTTGCCCAGCACCTGCCACGCCCTGCGGTTCGCCTCAGAGGCCGGATCATCGGGCCGCACTGGCACGAGCATCGGAAACTGGCGGGCGCCTGCCTTGTAGCTGTCGTCGGGGAACGGCGCATTGTACGCCTCGATCACCTCAGACGAAAGCTGCGTGGCGCAGCCGCCCCGGATGATGCCGCCTACGTGGAAGTTGGGCGTCTCCTGCGAGTACTGCTGCCAGCGCAGGAACGCTTCGCCCGGCGGCCGGTCTCCGGTCGGCAGGAACGTGTTGGCGGCGACGATGCGGGCGAACCGGTCCGGGTCCTCGGCCGCCAGGCGCAGGCCGATGAGGCCTCCCCAGTCCTGCCCGAACAACGTTATGTCGCTCAGGTCGAGCTGCTCAACGAGAGAACGTATCCAGTCCACGTGGCGATGGTATGTGTAGTCCTCCCGATTTACCGGCTTGTCCGACCGGCCGAAACCGATCAGGTCCGGCGCCACCGCCCGGTAGCCGGCCGCGACGAAGACCGGCACCATCTTCCGATACAGGTAGCACCATGAAGGCTCCCCGTGCAGCATCAGTACCGGCGGCACGCCACGTGCGCCCTCGTCGATGTAGTGGACGCGCAGAGTGTCGCCGTCGCCTGAGGGGACGTCAACGTATTGCGGCTGGTAGTCGTAACCCGGCAGGTCCTTGAACCGCTCGTCCGCCGTCCTCAGATATTCCATGGTTTTTCGTCTCCCTTAGCGTCAGCGGTGGATTTCCAGAGCCTCCCATGTTCAGCCGCTCATCGCAATATGGATCCCGCCTGGGGCTGCTGGAAGCAGCTATGATGATATTGAGCGGGCGGTCTCGGTTCCCGCCGGTTCGCCGCTGAAGGAGGAATAGATGGCGAATTGGGAATACAAGATCGCGTATGTAGACTTCCGGGGGAGAATCTCCTCGGAGGGAGTGGAGTTCATCCGGCAGCAGGGCGAGCACCGCACCGGCTTCGTCACCCGCTATCTCGAAACACTCGGGAGAGAGGGCTGGGAAGTGGCGGCAGTTCACCCACTGGTCCGGACAGAGTCGAGCTACTTCATCATGAAGCGGCCGGCAGCCGCCGAAGCGACGAAAGGTTAGTTCGGCCGGCAAAGCCTGACTTCAGGGAGCAAGGCCCTGATTTTAATTGTCGAAGTGACATGTAAGCGGCCGACGGCGTGAAACCGGGGCCGCCCGCTCAATCCCTAGGCGCCGGCGAACGGCGCCACAGCGAACAGCACGCTGAACTGCTTGCACCAGACAAGCGCGCTCTTGAACTTTGAGCCGTCGGTTCCTGGCGGGACCTCGTAGTTGAACGCCCCATCAGTGGCCTTCAAGGTGCCAAGTTGCAGCGAACCGTCTCCGTAGGCCTCAAGCTCGGTCGAAAGGTAGACATACAGGTCCGGCCCGTTCCGCACCGAGAAATCCTCGAAACGCAGCGTGTACTGGCCCGGCGCCGTCTCGATGAGCAGCGCCTTACCGCTGCCGTAGTGAAAATCGTCCGCGCCTTTAAACTGGCCCTGTTGGACAACCCGCGCCGCGAACGTCGGCTGCGGGGTCGGCGCAGCTGTCGGCAGGGCGGTGGCCGTCGAAGCCCCCGGAGACGACCCGACGGTCCCCGCGGGTGCAGCCGCCACCTGGTTCTCACATTTTTCGGACCCCGCGCCCGCCCCCGCGATCGGGCTCGCCTCGCAAGCCAGCGATCGCTCGAAGAGCGGCGAGACGAGCGGGTACAGGGCGAAGACCGCCAGCGCGATCAGTGGCAGACCAATCGCCGCGGACGCAAGGCGGTGGCGCCAGATCAGCCGGTGCCAGCCGGCCCGGTACGCCAGGAACGCACCGGCGAGCAACAGTAACACGAAACCGATGGCCAGCGGGAACCGATACGGATACAGGTCGTCGCTCAGAAACGTCTCCAGGTCGCCGAAGATGGACATCGCTACTCCCGCTTGCTCCGCCGGTTGTTACCAGAACTACGTCTGTTTTGAACGCCCGGTTTCAATCGCCGCCTACGAGGCATGGGCGAGCGCCCGTGGCGCGGCGGACAGCACCTCGGCAGCCTCTTCCTCGCCGAGCGGCACGCCATCCCGATAGAGTACAGACCGAGTGTGGCCGGCGACTACTCGAGGACCGGGCGTGACGACACCAGCGAGGTTCAGTGGGTCGGTAGCGCTGACGCGCACCAGCTCGGCCTTCTTTTCCATCCGCCTGACCTTTCGCAGCGATTCCACGGCTTCCGGGCGGGCGTACTGCTCGCCGTAAACGCCGGCGACGAAGCGGCCGCCACGGACCAGGCCCTTGGCCTCCATCCGTCGTAGCACACGCAACATCTCGCGCCAGGGAATCGAGAAACTCTCTCGCTGCACAAGGTCGCGGAAGACGACACCATAGCGGAAAAGCAGTTGTTCGGCCCAACATTCGGCCAGGTCCTCGAGCGTTTCGCGGTCCGAAACGCTTTCCGCCGCTCGCCCCACGAGTACCTGAGGGCGAGCGGAACGAAGGGTTTCGCTGTTACCTGTCTGCGTGGCGTCCAGTTGGGGCAACATGGACCAGCGGCCGGAGGGAAGGCCTGTGACGGCCAGGCTGCGGAAGAGCCTGGCTCGCTGTGGACGCCGCAAGTGGCGCTTGCGGGTCGACGCCATTAGCGAGCGCAGCGCCTGGAAGCCGTCGGCGGTCACCAGGCCGCGGGCGACCAGGTCCCAGAGGCCACGCTCGACGTCGGTCGGCAACCGGCCGCTGCCGGCAACGATATCGTCGAAAAAGAGGGCGCCGCGGGCGGTCAGCAGATCCAGGATGTCGCGGGCGGCGCCGACGGTCGGGATGTCGAGCGCTTGCCCCGCCACGCCACCGGTCAGGTTGAAACCTGACCCACGGGATAGGGGCGCGGCTCTCGGATTTAAAGCTGACCCGTGAGAAATCGCAGCGGCATCGCGGTTCGAGCGGATGCCGGCGAGGAGCCACGGCAGGTCGGCCCGGCGCGCAATTGAGATCGGGGTGGCGGCGTTCGCGGCGGCGCGAGTGACTGTGCCATTGCCGTTGGCGTTCCGCTTCGTCCCCAGCCGCGCCCACGCTACGTCGCCCGAAAGGCAGAGTTCGTCCAGCCAGGAACCTTTGTACGCGGCGACGCGGGCGGGCAGGATGTGGCGTTCCCAGGCCACGGCGGGGATATCGAAACCCTGGAGCTGCGCGACTGCTTCTAGCAGGCCCCGCTTGCCCTCCAGCTGGGTACCGGGTGCCACGTGCTGCCAGCGCAGCAGGAAGCGCAGAAAGTCCTGCATCGAAACGGGCTCGATCTCTTGGCGCAGCCTGTCGAGCGTGTAGCGGTGGATGCGGGCGAGGAGGCGCCGGTCGCACCATTCCTCATCTTCGACGCCCCTTTGGAAATGTCCGCGAAGGACGAACCCTTCCCCCTCGAGCTGCCCCAGCCCCGACTTGACGGACGCCTCGCTCACTCCCACCCGCCGGGCCAGCTCGCCCGCGGTCACCGGTCCCAGCACCTCCAGGTGGCCGCGCAGCAGGGCCAGCCTGCCGGCATCTTCGTCGACCTCCCCCTCCAGCCCGGCTGGGAGGCGGACGTCCGGCCGGATCGTCGGGCCAGCGTAAATCCTCTCGATCAGGCGCAGGTTCTCGGCGGCGAACCAGAATTGCCCGTGGGCCGTTTCGGCGAGCGCTGCGCGGCCGACCTCTGCCAATTCGTCCAACCACCGGCGCCACTCGATAGCATCGTCAGCTCGCAAAGCCACGAGGCCATGGAGCGCGTCGTGCACCTCCTCGCCGTCACGCGGTTGGGGCCAGGCCTCCTCGCGCACGCGCTCAATCGCATCTTCATCCAGGAGCCCCAGGTCGCGAGCGTTTTCGGGCAGCGAACGGCGAAGGGTGACGGCGCGGGCGCGGCGCTCTTCAAGCGGCGCATCATCCAGGTATGTGTACGGTTTGGAGTTGAGCATCTCATGAGAGAAGGGTGAGGGCTCCGTGGTGTCCTTGGCGTGGTAGCGGATCTCGCCGCGCTCCACGCGCTCGAGCACCCGCTTCAGGCCGCCGATGTCCATCGCCTCCTGCAGGCAATCGTGCATCGTCTGGCGCGTCAGAGGGTGGTCCGGCAGCTCGATGGGGCCGGTGAGGTTCTCCTGGCACGCCACGAGCACCGGGAAGACGGCGGCCATCAGGTCATCGGCCTTCATACGCTGTAGCGGTGGCGGTACGCGCTTGCCCTGCCGCTGTCGGAGGATGGCCAGCGCGCGGGTGGCGTTCCAACGCCAGCGGGCGCCCCACATAGGGGCGTTGGCAACGAGCAGGGCCTGCTCGACCGATTCCTGTACGTTACCCGGCTTCACGAGATCGAACATCGCCTCTAGGGGAAAGCTATTGTTAGGCCCGATAGAAAGGAGCATGGCGTCGTCGCTGGCCGCCGCCTGCAGCTCGAAGTCGAAGCCGACACAGAAGCGCTTGCGTAGCGCCAGCCCCCAGGCGCGGTTGATCCGAGCGCCGAACGGTGCATGGACGACGAGCTGCATGCCGCCGCTCTCGTCGAAAAAGCGCTCGAAGACTACGTCCGTCTGGCTGGGGATAACCCCGAGCATCGCCTTCTCGGCCGCCACGTAGCGAATGACCTGCTCGGCGGCTTCCGGCGGCAGGCCGCATTCGGTTTCCAGCCACTCGAGGAGGCCTTCACCCCCGGCCCCTCTCCCGTGCCCCAAGTCACCCTCTACCTCCCCGGGAGAGGGGAGATCGTTATCGAGGCGGGCGGCGATCTCGGTCCGGAGCTTCGAGACTTCCTCGGAGAGCTCGATGGTGCGGCCAGGGGCTTCGCCGAGCCAGAACGGGACTGTGGGCGGAGCGCCGTGGGCATCCTCCACGCGAACGGTGCCGTTCGATTCGATGCGGCGGATGCGCCAGGAGGTCGTGCCCAGCAAGATGATGTCGCCGGCCATGCTTTCGACGGAGAAGTCTTCGTCCAGGGTGCCAATGAACGTGCCTTCGGGTTCGGCGACGACGCGGTAATCGGCAACCTCGGGAATGGCACCGCCGCACTGAATGGCGGTCATCCGGGCGCCGCGGCGGCCCCGCAGGACGCCGTTGATGCGGTCCCGATGAAGGTAGGCCGCGACTTTGCCAGAGCCGACGGCAATTCCCTCGCTCATCAGCTCTACGACTTCATCGAAGTCCTTGCGCGCCAGAACGCTGTACGGCGCGGCCCCGCGCACCAGCGCGTACAGGTCGTCCTCGCTCCAGGGCTCGCAGGCCGCCTCGGCGACGAGCTGTTGCGCGAGGATATCGAGCGGCGCGACGGGCGGGCAGACGCGGTCAAGCCGCCCGGCCTTGACGGCGCGGACGAGCGCCGCGCACTCGACAAGTTCGTCGCGCGTCATCGGGAACAGCGCGCCCCTTGGCGTGAGGCCGAGTGCGTGCCCGGAGCGGCCCACACGCTGAAGGAACGTCGTGATGCTGCGGGGCGACTCAAGCTGGCAGACGAGGTCCACCGTACCGATGTCGATACCTAACTCCAGCGAAGCGGTGGCGACGAGGGCCTTCATCTCGCCCGCCTTCAGGCGCTGCTCGAGCCTGAGCCGCCGCTCCTTGGAGAGGCTGCCGTGGTGCGAGCCGACGTGCTCCTCGCCGAGGCGCTCAGCGAGCGCGAAGGCCACACGTTCAGATAGGCGGCGCGTATTGACGAAGACGAGCGTGGTGCGGTGCTGCCTAATCAGCTCCGCCAGGCGGTCATAGGTGTCCTTCCACTGGTCGCCGCCGGCGACAGCCTGCATCTCGGTGGGCGGGACTTCTATGCTCAACTCCAGGTCGCGCTGGTGGCCGGCGTTGATGATCTCGCAGTCGGGTGAGCCGTCCGGCCGGGAGCGATCGGCGCCGACCAGGAAGCGGGCGGCATCCTCGATTGGCTTGATGGTGGCGGAGAGGCCCACTCGAGAAGGCCGCTCGTGGCAGACATGGTCCAGGCGGGCGAGCGTGAGCGCCAGGTGGCTGCCGCGCTTGTCACGGATCAGGGCGTGCACTTCATCGACGATCACGGTCTTCGCGGTGCGGAGGATCTCGCGGCTGCGCTCGGCGGTAACCATCAGGTAGAGCGACTCCGGCGTGGTGATTAGGATGTGCGGCGGGCGCTTGACGATCTCCTGGCGTTCGTGCTGCGTGGTGTCGCCCGTGCGCAGCGCGGTGCGAATGCTGGGCTCCGGCAACCCCATCTCCCGCGCGACTTCCGCGATACCCTCTAGCGGCTCTTCGAGGTTACGGCGGATATCGCTGCTCAGCGCCT
>VBJS01000076.1:0-10570 GCA_005880055.1 Chloroflexota bacterium
AAGGAGGCCGAGATCGCGCGGCTCCCAAACGATCGCGCCGAGGGTCAGCTCGCGACGACCGTCCGAGCGCCGATGGACTCGACCTATCTCTTCGACCGCGACTCATCGGGGCGCTACGTCGGTCCTCCGGGTCTCCCCGCCCCGGCGGCAGGCGCGCCGGAGGTACAGCTCCAGCCGTTCGACAACGTGCTGATTCTTAGGCAGCCGGAGTTTGAGCTGCAGCGCACGGTGACGATTTACGGCGAGGTCTACTATCCCGGCACGTACGCGCTCCAGACCAAGGGCGATCGGTTGGCGGAGCTGGTCAAGCGGGCGGGCGGACTGACACCACGCGCCTACGCCGACGGAATTCGATTCTACCGGCAGGTGAGCGGGGCGGGCCGCATCAACATCGATCTCCCGAGGGCGCTGCGCGACACGACCACCCGGGACAACGTGATACTTCAGCCGGGTGACTCAGTGTTCATCCCCGAGTATATCCCGAGTGTGCGTGTGGTCGGCGCGGTGAACGCGCCGGGCAGCGTGCTCTACAAGAAGGGCGCCGGGCTCGGCTACTACATCGACGCCGCCGGAGGGTTTGCCTTTACCGCGGACCAAGGCCGGACCAGCGTGCGGTTCGCGGATGGCGAGGTGGCGACGCGGCACAAGTTTCTGTTCTTCGGGAACGATCCCGCGCCGGGGCCCGGGTCGGAGGTGTCGGTGCCGCTCAAGGACACGTCGAATCCGACGAACAAGGTCGCGTTGTTCGGGGCGATCGCGCAGATCCTGGCGAGCACGGTGGCGATTATCGTCGTGGCGACGAGGCTGTGAGCATCGTCACACCATCAGCGCGCGCATGGGGTGAAGCACCCGGCGGAATGGGTCGAACACCTTGGCGGTGACCAGATGACGATCACGGAAGTCGCCCGCCGTCACTCGTCCACGCCTGGTGACCAGGTTGACCAAACGGCAGATCGGCTGGCCCACGCGGTCGCGCAGGTGATTCGGTCGTGGCGCCTCATCGCGGGCACCGGGCTCAGCATTGGCGCAGCGACAGCAGTGCTCGTTTTGGTTTTGCCGGAGCGGTACGACTCTCAGTTCAGCTTCGTTCCGCAAGCCACGGCATCTCTGGCTGCAGCCCGCCCGTCGTTGCTTGGACTGGCCCAGGGGCTTGGCCTCTCAAGCGTTGCGAGCGCGCTTGCGGGGAATTCGACCTCGGACTACTACACCAGTCTGCTGGGCAGTCGCTCGCTCGCGGAACGAGTACTCCTGCACCCATTCGCCCCAGGCACAGAGCCACACCACCCAGAGGCGACCAATCTGCTCATCGTGTTAGGTGCTGACCCTGATGATTTCAGTCGGAGCCTCGACCTGGGCGTCGAGGCGTTCGGCGAGAGGGTCACAGCTACGAGCGATCCCCTTAGCCAGGTCGTCTCTGTATCTGTACGCCTTAGCGGTCCTATGCTCGCTCGCCGAGTTGCGGAGATCACGCTTGAGGAACTGAACCGCCTCAATGCCGAAGTCAACCATCGCTTGGCAATAGCCCAGCTGGAGTTCGTCACGCAGCAGCAGCGCGAATCCAAGGCGGCGCTGTACACCGCGGAAGACAATCTCAAGAAGTTCCAGATGGCGAACCGTACCATAGCTTCGCCGGCGCTCGCCTTCGAACAGGGACGATTGACTCGGCAACTGAATCTCGCCGAAGCTCTCTACCAATCCCTCGTACAACAGTACCAGCAGTCCCGTATTGATGCGGCGAAGGATCTACCTTCGTTCACCGTTTTGGATGCTCCGAACGAGCCGGCACTGCGAGCATTCCCGAAGCGGCGACTTGCCGTCACACTTGCCGTGGTGTTGGCCATCATCGCCGCCACAAGCACACTGTTCCTCGCCGCGCTCCTCCCATCCGTCGAGGAGTCAGGCAGAGACCCGTTGACCACCGTAAGAGCTGCGTTCAGGGCCGCAGGAGTGGACATGCTCTCGCTCTACCGGCGCGTGGTTGGGCGGGATCGGTGACATCAGGGACGTCCTCGCTCTCCACAACGGCGCCGGCCGCTCGCGCTCCGACGAAAGGCATGGTCATCATCGCCGCCTGCGGCGCGGCGCTCATCGCGTTGCGCGCGGACACTCCGGCGATCACCGTTGTCGGAGTTCTTCTGCTAGCAGCGCCACTCTTGTCAGGGTTCCTCGCGGCGCCGACAATAGCACTCGACGCCGTCCTCGTCAGCTGTACGGTGGCGGGTGAGCTCGTTGCTGCAACGCCCATCAACGTGGGGTTCCGTCTGTATCCCCTCGATCTCCTGTTGATCCCGGCAGTAGTGGCTGGGGTCGCTCAAGCTGCTGACAGGCCAGCCGCGGCCCCGCTGACGCGCGCGTGGCTGGTGACAATCGGACTGGGCCTGGTCGGCGTGGCCGCGCTCGTGCACGGCTTGTGGTCGCACAATCCTCTCCTCGATGCGCTCGGTACGTTCCGGCGTATGTTGGTATATCCGGTCGTAAGCTTCTGGATCTTCACAGTATTCTTGCGCCAGCGGGACGCCCTCAGCCGGTTACGCCGGCTTCTGCTCTGGTCCGCTGTCCTTCTCTGCCTGCTGGCAGTGTACCGCGTCGTGGCGGGCAGGGGTTACGCTGCCGAAGTGTTCACGGGGGTCGGCAACGTCACGCGCTACCTGTCGTTCACAGAGGTGCTGGGTGTCATCTACGGCGCCCTGCTGGCGCTGACCATGAGCGCCTTGGCCGGGGATGCTAGAGGACGCTGGCTGGCCGGAGTAGGGTTCGCGGCCTTCACGCTTGCCGTCGTCGCGTCGAACTATCGAACCGCCTGGGTCGCCTACGCTGGGGGCATGGTGCTGGCCGGCACGTTAATCACACTCAGGACCCCCCGCACCGCCTGGCGGCTCCTCCCGTTGGGCCTCGTGGCAGTCACTACGATCGTGGTCGTCATGCTGGCCACCCCGTTAGGTCCCCTAATCGAGCAAAAATTCTCCACGGCTAACCTCGTTGCGACCGGAAGCTGGCGGCTGGCGTCGTGGCTCAAAGCCTTCAGCGTGTTCCGCGACCACCCCTGGTTCGGGGTCGGCCTCGGTTATCAGCACCAGTTCTTCCGTCCCTCTGCCGACTGGCAAAGCACGGTGCTAAACCAGGGCAACACGATTCATAACGACTTCTTGTGGCTGTTAGTCAATACCGGACTTATTGGACTCACGATCTTGCTTGTAACATGGCTCGTCGTGGTCAGGCGCGGTCTTCGAGCCGCCAGAAGGGCCGGGGGACGGGAGAAAGAGGTTATGACGATCGCGTCACTCGCTCAGCTCGCGGTGGTCGGACTCACCGCCAGCTTCCAGCCGACCATCTCGCTCGGAGCCACAGGGGTGACGCTCGGGCTAATCGCTGCGATTCTGGCCAACCCGCCAGCGGAATCGATCGACGACTCGGCCGTCCCCACCCCTCAGTGAGGAGCCGGACGTGCGGCTTGGGTGAACGATCTCGCAGTCGTAGCGACGCCGCGCTTCCTCGAGCTCGTGCTCGTTGGGTCGCTCGCCCAGGCTCATTCCCGCAACGTGCCCGGGCTCCGCGTCCGAGCCTTCGGTGGCCGAACGACAGACGTGAGCGTGCGGTTTGCACTCGGCGAGGTACAGCCCAAGTGCCCAAGCCCGGCCCCAGGGAGGGAAAGGACTACGTTGTGCTGTTCGGGGCGGTCGCGCAGATACTCGCGCGCACGGTGGCGATCATCGTGGTGCCGACGAGGCGAGGCCAGGAGAGGCACCCCGCCATCGCGGATGCCCACGGAGTTTAAGGCGGTATCAGTCCTAGTCGACGCCGTTCGCGTTGGCGCCTCGCGAGACCCCGGACGTCTGTCAGTCCAACGAGTTTCCGGAGCTCTAACAACCGCTGCATCCGTACCGTCTCCGGGTCCGTCACGCGCTCGACCCCGGAGAAAAAGGCGCTCACATAGCCCCAGAGCAACGCCAGCGATCCAAGGAGCGGTGGGCGCCGCAACGCGATTCGCATTGCCCGCAGAATCGGAGTGAGTGGGAGACTGTTCAGGATATAATTCCCCCGGCCTTGACGCAACCGTCCCCCAATGATGCCACCGGCATCGGGATGCGATCCCGCCGGTCGCCGATGCTCAAACCGGACCTCCAGGAGCGTGCAGGTCTCCCAACCATGCGCCACAGCCGACGCAATGTCCACACCGTCCCACGCCAAGACCGGCACGAGTCCGCCGATGTCTTCGAAGCAGGCCGCACGATAGACCTTCGTGGCGCCTCGCACGTGATAAGGCGGCCACGTGCCCGCCAGTTTCCCGTCCTCGACGCACGCCCCACCCGCAACGCCGAGAAACGGTCGCTCCGCGAAGGCTTGGAAGATCCGGCCGAAATAGTCCGGCGGAATCCGCAGGTCCGCGTCGAGCTTCACGATGTATTCGAGCGCGCGCGTGTCAACGCGTTCCAGACCGGCGTTGAACGCGTGGATGACCCCCGAACCCGGCAGGCGCACGCGCCCTCTCGGGAGCGACACAAGAGTAATCCAATCGTTCGTCGCTGCTACTTGCCGCACCGTGTCGGCGGTATCATCGTCCGACCCGTCGTCGACGATCACCCAACGCTGGGGGCGCGCGACTTGTCCCAGCATGTCTTCGATCAGATCGGTGAGGAACTGGCCCTCGTCACGCGCCGGCGTGATGACCGCGTATCTCACGCTGTCCACTGATCCATGCCCCGCTCTCCGTCCGGGAGAGCGCTCCCCGCCTGATCCACCCTCACCGATCCCCGGACTCTCTGAGCAATGCGACCTCAAGCAGGTATTCGATTCGCTTAGGCATGCTTCCAAGCGACGTCGCATCGTCAATCCATCCACAGAAGGTCCGACGGATGCTGGGATTCCACCGCTTAACAAGTAGCCAAAGACCGATCGCGGGCTGCCCTGTCAGTCCGGCAGGAACTCGTTGTCCCCTGCCGTGAACGAAGTAGGCCATGTCCCCCCTGCGTACCTCGAAGCGTTGTCCGAACGTGCTCGCGAACGCGGCCATAAGCGTGTCGGACAGCCATCCGCGCTTGTATGCACGGACCGCGTAGATGAGGTCCAAACCGGCGTGCGAGACATCCTCGGCGCGATTGTCCGGCCCGCCAGGCCCTGGCGTCGGCCACCAATACGGCCACACTGCACCCGCACTGGTGAGCGATACGGTGCTCCGGAACCGTCTCGCTTTCGCCCGGTCATCCCCTGGGCCACGCACTCCTGTGAGATCCTCCAACACCATTTCGGCGGCCGCGAATATGAGATCTTGATTAATCGGAACGTCGTTACGCGTCCCCACCGACGGAAAACTGTCCGGCCATGTCATACGACCGTCCCGCTCGCGCCAGACGCGACGATCTTCGGTGAGCGCGATGTGAACCTGCTGCGCGACGGTGTCCCACCATGCTGCTTGACTGACGTTCCGCTCGCGCCGAAGGATCTCCCGTGCCGCCTCGGCCGCAACGAGGAGTCCGTATGCCACCATGCCATCGCCAACCGGCCCTCGTATTCGCGCGGAATCCCGGGCGTAGCGCGTGTCGCTCCACCCGTGTCCGGACGTCCCTCGCCAATCACGCACTTTGCGCGCCGCGTCAGTGCTCGCCAAAATGGCTTCGGCGAGCGCACGCGCTCGGGTCAGGTACCAGGCATCGCCGGTCGCCCGGATCATTGCAGCAGTGGCCATCAGGACGTAGCTCGCTTGCCACGAAATCTCGCCCGCGTCGTTGCCCCGCTTCCGTATAACCTCGATCAATGATTCCGAGTCATACACCGCACGGAATGCCGAATCGAGCGTCGCCGACGTCCAACGCGCGCACGGGTCATCGACCTTGTCCTGCCCAAGCGCCACCTTCGGCACAAGCAACAGGCCGGCCGTGCACGTGACTGCCAACGCTCGGCAAAGCCGCCTTCCATTGGAGGGCGTATTGATACGAGATTTCACTACTCGCATGCACAGATCCTGCCCTGGACCTACCGTTTTCTCCCGGCCGCTCGCACGTTTGGTCCTAAGGTACCACTGATGCTGAAGAGTCTCGCCAAAGAAGCGGCGCTCTATGCAGCTGGCACAGCCGCAGTCCGCGGCATCGCCGTTCTGCTTGTGCCAATATATACATACAGCCTCTCGGTATCGCAGTACGGTGTGCTCGAGACCGCGCTTGTCTCACTCCAGATCCTTTTGATCCTGTACAATGCCGGGATGTCGCAGGCGGTGGTGCGATTCTGGGGCGAAGCGGGCGGCGCAGCTGATGCTGACCGACTTATCGGAACCGCAACTACCACGACGCTTGCACTCGGAGGCCTAGGTGCGCTTCTTACGATCATCGTGGGGTTCACGTTGGGGCGGTCGCTGCTGGGCTCCACGTTCACGACCTGGGCGCTCCTGGGCCTGGTTGGCTCCGCGGTCGCCCGCTCAATGCACCAGCAGTGTAGTGGGGTTTACCGCGCGATGCGACGCCCCGGTGCCTACGTAATCATGCAGATCATGGCGGCATTGGTGTGGCTCGTGGCTTGCTACCTTCTCGTGCGACGATTTCACGGGGGCATCGCAGGCGCCCTCTGGAGCCAGTGCATCGGCTTCGGAGTTGTAGCCGGTTGGGGGTACCTCGCAACGACGCGGACCCTGCGGCTCTCGTTCGAACCTGCGAGGGCCTGGGAGCTTCTCCGTTTCGGCGCGCCACTAATCGCCTCGGCGGCCGGATGGTTCGTGCTCAACGCCTCGGATCGGTACTTTCTCGGCGTCTACCGCAACTTCACGGAGGTCGGCCAGTATTCCTTAGGGTACCGAGTCGCCTCACTGCACGTCGTCGGCATCATCACACCCCTTCAGCTGGCGTTTGCCCCGATGGTGTTCGAGGCAGCGAAGCAACCCGGACTCGACGAAAAGATCGCGCACATCGCCGAGGCGTCCGCGTGGATCGTGGGGCTCTCGGCAGGCGTTCTCGCAATGCTTGCACCCATAGCGGTCTCCTTGCTCTCACCGGCCGCGTACGCTCATTCAGAGATCTACACCTACTGGATTCTGCCCTCGGGGGTTTTTCTCGGCGTCTACTACTGGGCAGCCTCCTTGCTCCATCTCCAGAAGCGCACTCTCTGGATTGCAGGCGCCGTAATCGCCGCAGCGATAGCCAATATTGCACTAAACTTCGCGCTGATCCCCTCGTACGGCGCGATCGGGGCCGCTATCGCCACGGACATCGCGATGCTCGGCGCGGCCACCCTAGTCACGGTCCTCGCGCTCCGGCTGCAAACCGTGCGCCTCCACCGAGGGAAACTCATGCTCGCGACGCTCGTGTCAGGCACCTTGTTTGCGCTCGCGGTGTGGCTCTCTTACGCACCCGTGTCCTCGAGCCTGCGCGTCATGACCGACATCCTTGCCGCATCGCTGGCGGTCGCCACGGCCGGCTTAACGATCAGCGGGCGGGATGTCATAAGCCGAATCGCTGGGCTCCGATGGATCGCCTCGCGACGGGCGCGGTCGCCGTGACCAGCGCGTCTCGTTTCCGGACAAGTCGGCATGGATCGTCGCGATACCCTGACCGTGGTCGTGACACGGGTACTGGAACACACTCGCGACCGACGGTGCGAGGGTTGGGTGAGAGATGTACGACATCCTCAGCGTCTTTGGACGCCAACGAGGCGCGTTCGGACACTCAGCCCGCGGACAGATTCAACGCCCCTTGGAACCGGGGCAACACGTCGCGAGCAGCTCCATCCACTGGGCGGCGAACCGCGCAACCGTGAACTGCGCCGCGTACCGCCGCCCCCTATCTCCCCGCGCCGCACGCTCCTCGATGACGTGCGGGATGAGGTGACGCAGGTCTTCGAACCGCTCGCAAATGAGCTGGCCGCCGTCCTCCAGGAGTTCCCGCATTCCGGCCCGGCCCGATCCAATAACCGGAGTGCCTACTAGCATCGCCTCGTGGGCCGTGCGATTCCACCCCTCAGCGAAGGTGGACATCGTGAGCACCACGTCGCAAGCCGCAAGAAGCAACACGTAGTCGTGGATTGATCCATCGATATTCGGCACCGGAAGGTCGAGGGCGCGCCGCCCGCTCGTAACGAACCCGTAGTCAAGATCGCGTAGCGCCGCCCACGCCTCCTCGGTCCCCTTCTGCGGACGACAATTCCCGAGGTACACGAGCGGCCGTTTCGTGAGGCCGCGCTCCAGCCGAAACGCTTCGATGTCCGCCGGGGACACTCGGTAACGCTCGACCTCGAAGGGCGTGTGGATAACGACCGGATCGATCACACCGCGATTCAGAAGAAAGCACCGCCAGTACTCGGCAATCACGACAACCCGCCGCGCCGAACGCAGGCCGTCCCACAAACGCTTCTCGATGACGCGGTCGAGCCAGTCGCGTTTCTGCGTCGGCGGATCGTGGTGGTAGAAGAGGCCCACGACGCCCTTACGCCCGGCTGCGGCTCCTACAGCGGCGAGCGGAATCACCGGCAGGATCCACACGTCAGGGCGCCGCACTGTTGTCAACAGCCGCGTGGCCGCAAGGATTGTGGGACGCCGAGGCAGCGGCCGCGGCGCTGGCCGGTAGACGCGCACGTCGTGCGCCTGCGCCACCGCCCGCGCGACGTAGTTGAGATGGATGCCCCCACCGCCATGCGTCTGCCCTGGATGCACGATATCGACGGTCAATCGTCGCCCGTCTCCACTCGACGTGCCTGCCCTAGGCTCAAAGCATGTCAGCATCATACCCGAGGAGCGACAGTGTTTCGTGACAGATCTCGCCTCCGCCAAGAACAGGCCGACCGACCGCACGGTTCACGGCGAACACCCTGCAGGCATTGCGAACAATCTTCACCACCCGACGGGGACTCACACCCATGACCGCGCAGCGTCATGCTTGGAGCGTACGCACACGAATCCGAACTGATAGGTCAAGTAAAGCGGGACGAGACGTTCGATGGCGCGTCGGGTGAGCTGCCTGATCCGTGTTCCTAGGTGTACCCCTCGACCCGAGGGAAGCGGGCCGATGTCGCGATGCACCGCCGTCACCGCCAATCCGTGCTCCTCCAGGAAAGTCCTCCACCCTCGGTAGGTGTCCACTCGCTCGACGATCTGGTGATGTCCCGTGCGGTGAGCACCGTACACGGCGGCGTAGGCCACATTGCGCCAATAATAGTAGTTCGGAACTACAATCAGCATCCGTCCACCAGGTCGCAGCACCCGACACATCTCCACAATGGCGGCCGCAGGATCGACGTAGTGTTCCAGGCTTCCCAAGCACGTAATCAGGTCAACCGACTTCGATGCGATCGGCAGGCGTTCCGTGACGGCACACGCCAATCGCTCCTCCCCGCTGCGCTTCGCGTACCCGAGCGCCCGCCGGGAAAGATCGATGCCGACTGCGTCCAAACCCGCTGCGCGAGCCACGGCCAGCACGCCACCCGCACCGCACGAACAGTCGAGGAGGCGTTCCGTCGGACGTGGACAAAGCCACGAGAGCTTCTCCGCGTAATCGGGCAGGGGTCGCGCAAATGGACGCCCTTCGTCGAAGTAGACGTCGTCGTAATACGCGCGCACGTCGTCGTGGCGCAGAGGTCGGCTGTCGCTACTCCGCCCCTCGCCGCCTGCCATCCCGCCGCCCCTGTCAGCTGGGCTGCTTCGCAACGATCCCCCAGGATCGCCCGCCCAATGGCGGGAATGCCCTGTTCACCTCAACATCCCGTGCTGCCAAGTACTGACCAGGGCGCTCCTTAACAGCAGTACCGCCAAAGGCCGCTTCACATCGCAACGTCGCAAGTGAGTCCTTAGTTTGCAAACAGGTAGTCGGAGGACGAGACGACGCGTACTCTTCCCCGTGCGGTGGCGACGCCTAAAGAATCCAGGAACCAATCCAGTTCGTCGGGCGACTGCAGACGCGAGGAGTGCACCATGAATACGGTGACGGAGTACGGCTGTGTGGCGCGCCGCCAGTCGCTAAGGATCGTCTCGCGGCTGTAACCATCGGAAATGGTGAAATGGGACAGACCAAATGCTACACTATCTGCCAAGGGCTGACGCTGGACCGCGTTGTGAGCATATGCCTCGAAGACTCGAGCACATGTTCTGAGAAGGGCGCCTCGCCAATTTTGTAACTTTCGCGTCGTATTGATATACAACGAGTCGGCCCAATTCCCGGGCTGCACAAACACGTGCGTAACCAGTCCGTGGCCCGAAAGGTCTTGGAACGAACCTACGACCTCGGCGGCGAAATCAACGTCCGAAACCCCGGCGCGCCCAGTACCCGATTTGCTCCCACGTCAAACGATTTGGCAGTCCCACGAAACCCGTTGGCACGGCGATCTCGGCCACAAGCCCACGTGCGGCCAAGCGAGGTAAGAAATCCAGATCCGACGTCGGGACGTCATCAACGCGTAGGAGGACAAGCGGGATGGAATCTCGAGTCGCTAGGCCGGAAACCGAAGGTTGGCCACCCAATAGGACAGCGGAATCTGCCCGCACGCCGTACAGCGGATACCAAGAACTTACAGACCCGCTACACTCATAACTGACTTACCCAAGCGCGGAATCCCCTGACGTCTCGTAGTCAGCCATGGCGACCTGTCCATCGGTCAG
>VBJS01000076.1:10587-14048 GCA_005880055.1 Chloroflexota bacterium
ATCCCCTGATGGGATACCTTCCCAGTCGCGACTTCGAACGGCCTCCATTCGCAACGGCCATGCGGAGTCACCCGTTGCAGTCACCCGCACCACTTGAACATGCACGCCAAACTGTGGACCGCCCAGTACAAGTGCCCACCAACCGGTCGGCGCTGAAGGGCGACGGACCGGAGGCCGATGCAGGCTCCCAGTAGCGTCCAAACATGCGCAAATACCTGCACTGAGCAGTGGCGTGAGGACGGCAACCCAGCGCTTCGAGGTCTTCATTACCAGTACTCGAGTGTGAAGCAGGATTGTCTTAGGATGCCCGCATCCCTACGGGGTCCTTCATGCTGACGGGTCCAAGGTAGTCACGCGTGTCTTGCGCGCAATTCGTTGGACCATTCTATAGCGTCGAGCAAGTGCGACCCGCACGTTCGTTTAAGTAACTGGATATTCGGCATCACGCAGTGCCCGCCGATGATGCCCGGGAAGAATCGCACGCGTGGCAAGTACTCGATCTCGTCGTAAAACGAAGCCACCTCATCATAGGACACGCCCGCTGCCTGCGCTATCCGGTTTACGTCTTGGGCGAACGCGATCAGCAATCCCAAATACGTGGTCTCGGTGAGCTTCGCCAGCTCCGTCGCCTCGGGGGAGGCCAGCACCTTGGTCTTCATCCCGGCTGTCTCGAAGTGCGCCGCCACTCGCTCGGCGATCGCGGGTTGTTCCGCCCCGATGAACTTCACGTAATTGGTCAATTCCTCAGCCATACGCGCATGCTTGCCGCGAACCGGGCTGTGCACGACAGACGCACTCGCAGCTTCTGCCACCGCCCGCGTGGTCCCCACCGGGACGGTGCTGTGGATGACCACGATCTGGGGACGGTAGCGCCGCACGTACCGTACCGTAACGCCCACGAAGTCGTCGATCTCCACCGGGTAGCAAACGTGGAGGAACTCGACCGATTCACTGATGTCGGGCGCAGGGAGGTCCACTCCCTGCACCCGGTGTGCTTGCTTGAGCACCTCCAGCAACGGTCGCCCCACTTCCCCTAATCCGACGACCACGCTTACCGATTCCCCGGCGGGCCGGGCAGCCTTAATGGTTTGCACTGCTCCCAAGCTCCTCAACAAGGTTCACGAACTCCCGCTCGCCGTTCTCCTGCCACGCGCTGGCGATGGGCAACGCCTGCGCGCGCGCGGCACGCCGCTGCGCGGCGACTGGATCGCGCAGCAATTCCGCCACTGCGTCCGCGACCGCCGTGGCCGACAAATCGTGCAGGTACCGCACCGCGTCCGCCGGGAAATAGTGCGCAATAGTGGGCGTCCAACTCACGACCGCGGGCACCCCCAAGCGCACGTACTCGAGCAGCTTTGTGGGCAGCATCACGTCGGTCATGATGTCCCGAGCGAGCGGGACCAGACCCACGCCGAGCTCACGCACGCGCGGCAGCAACTCTTCGAGACGAAACCGCTTCCCTGGAATCTCCACTGTCCCGGTCAAGCCAAGACGATCCCGGATCCCTTGGAGACGAGCAACGTCGTCCCCATCACCCCAGATTGCGCCCCGGACCGCGACGCCGCGCTCGCGCAGCAGGGCCAAACCTTCGAGCACCACGTGCAGCCCCATCCGCCGGGACACGGTCCCGTGATATCCCACGAACGGCGCCGCACGACGCGGCGGTGCCAGCGGGAACAGCAGAGCATCGGCCTGGTTCACGACGACCCGTAGCTTGCCCGGCTCGACGCCATGACCTTCCGTCAGGCGGCGATGCTCGTCGTGCACGCATAAGACCACGTCGGCGCGACGTGCCGCTGCCCGTTCGCCGAACGCGAGCAACCGTGCGCCGATGCGAGCACCTGGCCGCCGACCGAACTTGCTCAGGAAAAGCTCCGGCTCTGGGTCGTGAATGTCCAGCACCACCCGTGCACCCCGACGACGAACGACCCCCACCGCCCACACCAGGTAGGTGGGAACATTGTTTACCTGCACCACCCGAACCCGTCGCGCCCCGCTAACCCGAGCAGCAACGCGCCGGACCCAGAGAAAGAACTGGAGGTAGCTCCAGGCATAGCGCAGCAGGCCAGCCCCGCGGTAGCGCCGGCGCGACCAGCGCACCAGCACGACGCCGTTCAGCCGGCCGATCCGAGTCTCCCCCGGACCCGCCAACCCGATCTGAACCACGCGCCAACCCCGACGCGCCATCGCTTCGCAATGCCGCCGGATGCGCGGATCGGTTGGTTCGTGGGAGTACGCTACCGAGACATAGTAGGGAGGCCGGTTGCCGGCCACGCCGGCCAAGCCCTGCTTATCCTCCTCGGCGAGGGCCGGCCGCCGCGCGGTACCGTTCACGCAGTCGTGAGTTCTGTCATCACCCGCGCCGCCGAACGGCTCGGCCGCCCGGCGAAGAACTCGATGAGTGTCGCGCTGACGTAATCAACGTGGTCGGCCCGCATCTCGGGATACATCGGCAGGCTCAGGATCTCTGCCGCGGCTCCCTCGCTCACGGGGAACGCGCCGGACACAAGATGCAGATGACGATACGCCACCTGCTGATGGAGCGGCAATGGATAATGCAGGCCGGTGGCGATACCTCGGCTCTGCAAGAACTCGCGCACCCGATCGCGCTCGGGCACACGGACGACGAACAGATGATACACCGAACTACTGCCCGGCGTCTCCGCCACGATTCGCACGTCCGATACTCCGGACAGGTTCTCCCGGTACCGCGCCGCGATGGATCGCCGAGTGTGATTCCACTGGTCCAGGTGCCTCAGCTTAATACGCAGGAACGCGGCCTGGAGGGCGTCCAACCGTCCGTTGTAGCCTTCCACGTCGTGGAAGTACTTCTGAGCCTGGCCGTGCTCGCGCAGCTTGCGTACAAAGGCGAGTCGCCCAGCGTCCGATGATGTGATCGCTCCCGCCTCCCCGCACGCACCCAGATTCTTTCCGGGGTAGAACGAGAAGGCCGCCATCGCTCCCATGGTCCCTACGTGCCGACCTTTGTACGTCGCGCCGTGCGCCTGCGCGGCATCCTCGATCACCCACAGCCCGTGCGCCTGCGCGACCGCTTCGATGGAATCCATGTCGACCGGCGTGCCGTACAGGTGCACGGGAACGATCCCGACCGTGCGCGGCGTGATCGCCGCCGCCAGCTGCTTCGGATCCATCAAGAGCGTGTCGGGCAGCACGTCCACGAACCGAACCGACGCTCCCGCTTGCGTCAGCGCCTCCGTCGTGGCAATGAAGGTGTTCGGGACGGTGATGACTTCGTCTCCCGGCTTGATACCCATGGCGAGGTAGGCAAAGCGCAGCGCGTCCGTCCCGGACGCTACGCCAACGGCGCCGTCCGCGTGGCAGAACGCCGCGAACTCGCGCTCGAACCCGTCGACCTCGGGGCCGCCCACGAACGCCGCGTCCCGCACGATGGCGCGGAATGCTTCGGTCAGCTCGGCTTCCAACGCAACGTGCTGCGCTTT
>VBJS01000077.1:0-7784 GCA_005880055.1 Chloroflexota bacterium
GTCTTATCGGTCGAGCCCGGGCTACTTCCGTCGCCCGAAGTGATCGTCGTTTCTTTTACGAACGTCGTCCACTCCGGGCGCTTCCTCAAGTCCCCGGCCAACGCAAACACATGCTCCCGAGGGGCGTCGATATCGATTGCGGCTTTTAAGCGCGGCATCTGGGCCTCCTGGTGCGATCTCCGAACCGAAGGCTAAGAGCCGCGCCGAATCACTGTCAAGCGCCGGCGGCCAACTCCAAACAACCGCGCACAGAGAGGTTTGGGCGCTCCTCTGACGGCCGCGTGGGTTTAAGCAATATCCGAAGCCACGAATGTCTTGCGGCCGCATGGCTCCCGCGTATAATGATTAGACGAGCGGAAGTGGCTCAGTGGTAGAGCACCTCCTTGCCAAGGAGGGGGTCGCGGGTTCGAATCCCGTCTTCCGCTCCATTTGGCATCAAAAGCGCACGGCTCGGACTTTTCCATCTGCGGGGGAAGCCAGTTGGGCCGTGCGTTTTACCGTCGTTAACCCGAAAAAACGAGAATGGTTGCAGACAATTCCTCGCCCAGGATCCTGGTCTCCATCGGGGACGTCGGCCGCGGCGATGTCGCGCTTGCCGGCGGAAAAGGCGCCAACCTGGGCGACTTGGTGAAGGCCGGTATTCCGGTGCCGCCCGCGTTCATCGTAACGGTACCCGCGTACCTCAAATTCGCTGAAAGCATCGGGCTCATCCAGCAGATCAACCGCATGCTTGCCCGCCTGGACGTGAACAACAACGAGCAGTTGGAACGCACAGCGACGGACCTGAAGGCGCTCATCATGGGGGAGAGCATGCCCAGCCGGCTGTGCGAAGCGATCCTGCAACAATACGCGGGCATCGGCGCTGGCCCAGTCGCTGTTCGCAGTTCAGCGACGGCGGAAGACCTGGCGGAAGCTTCCTTCGCAGGTCAGCAGGCAAGCTTTCTCAACGTCGAGGGGGAGGAGGAGGTCGTCCTCGCCGTGCAGAGGTGCTGGGCCTCCCTCTTTGAGCCGCGCGCCATCTTCTACAGGGCGAAGGCGGGGGTGCCGGTCGAACAGCTCGGCATCGCCGTCGTCGTTCAGCGTATGGTCCAATCGGACTGTTCCGGGGTGGCATTCACACTAGACCCGGTCACCAATGACCCGCGACGAGTAGTGATAGAAGCCGTCTGGGGACTGGGCGAAGCCGCCGTATCCGGTGTTGTTACCCCCGACATGTACGTCGTCGATAAAGCATCCGGCCGTCTCCTTGATCGCTGCGTCACGCCGCAGGAGCAGCAGCTCGTGCGCGACGCCGATTCGACAGGCGAAGACAAGACCGGCTGGTCGATGGTGCCGACGGAACGCAGGAGCAAGCAAAAGCTATCGGATGACGAAGCGCGCGAGCTTGCGGCCATGGCCCGCCGCGTGGAGGAACACTTCGGATGCCCGCAGGATATCGAGTGGGCCTGCGAGGGCGGCTCGTTTTATATCGTGCAGGCGCGCCCGGTGACCACTACCAACATGTAGACTTCCTCTAGTGAGCCAGTCGACATCTGACTCTAAGAGGGTGTGTCTAGCGGCGCGCCGGCTGCGGCTCCTCCGCCCAGTACCCGGCGCGGCCGTAGTGCCGGTGTAGCTCCTCCTCGAACGCCCGGTTCACCGCCATCCCCGGGCGATATTCCGGAGCGTTCTTGATCACCTGCCGTTCGGCTTCGACGAAGACCTTGGACTCATCCCAGCTTACCGATCCCACCCACCGCGGCGAAAACAACACATGCTTACCGGGCCGCCAGTTACGGGTCTCGATGTCTAGGTAGCGAATCGTCCACGTCTCGTCGTCAGTTAGCAGGTCATCCACGTGGCCGATCTCCCCGTCTGGAGCCTGTACGCGATAGCCTGTCACTTCTCGAAGGGCCCGCAGATGCGGGTCGCCCTCCTGCTCTCCGAAGAAGCCCTCTCCTCCGGCGCCGCCTTTTTGCTGCTCCGCAACCGTTTCTGGCACCGCAATTTCCGGCGCCATTCCTACCGTACCCGCTGTAAACAACCCGCCGGTCCAGTACGCCGGCCAGCGATAGTACCGCGCCAGCTCGATCTCCCGCTGGCGTGATACCGGCCTGTCGGCGTCAATGCCGGGGCTGTCCTCAATTTCGCGCTTCGTAAGGTTGACCGGGAAGCTGCGCGCATTCCAATCGGCCTCACCCAGCGAAACCGGCGAAATCAGAACCAGCCGCCCCGTCAGCCATCCGCCTGTATCGGCGACCATGTAGCGCACAGTCCACTCCCCATCATCGAAGTAGAAGTCGTGCACCTTTCCGATCGGCCCGTCTGTGGCCAGGATCTCCGTGCCCAGCAGATCCTTCAAGCTCCTGAGCATTTGCCTCCTCCTTTTCAAATGACTTCGCCCTGCGCCTGCCGACCGTCCAGACCGCCAGGCCCAGGGCGTTTCTCCGCTTGCTGAAGACCGACAGAGATTCCCTGACTAGACGCCCAACTCCTGCAGCTCCTTCTCCTTGATCTCCTGACGGCGCATCTCCGGCGCCTCGTCGATCCACGTTCGGATGGATTTGCGGTAGCCACACTGCAGGCACACCAGGTCAGTGCTCCCAACGTCCTTTTCTACGTACAGGTCTCCCGCGCAGCGGGCGCACCCTTTGAATACGATCATCGCGAACCTCCTAAAATGGCTCTTCCAATCACGCAAACTCTAATCGCCCGCCGCTTTCACCCGTATAAATACAGGCCGCTCAACAGGATGCAAACTTGTAAAAGCGGGGCGGTCAGCCACCTCGGATTTCAGTTCTCTATCAAAAGGATGCAAATATGCCGAAATATGGTGATTCTTGGCCTTTCTGCTCGTTGTCTGCCTCTCGTGCGAGCGTTACAGTGTCTTATGCAACCCTGCAGGATGAGAGGCTGTGCTTGTTGCGTGAGTCCGAACCCAAGGTGCGGCGCCCCCGAACCCCCCCTCACCCCGAAACCGAAGGGCGGGAGGTTCAACCGCCTGCCCCGCGGTTCGCGCCTGCCCCTCGCTCCCAGCCACAAGACGCCTTCCGGCTGATTGCAGACCCGGCGCCGTTCATTATCTGGTTCGTCAGCCCGGACGGCGCCACGCTTTACAACGAGGCGTGGAAGGAGTTTACCGGGCAAGAAGACGACTCCAAGGGATCGCAGACGTGGATAACCCTCGTCCATCCTGAAGAACGCGAATCCGCTATCTCAGCGTACCGCTCCGCGGTTAGAGACGGCCGCCCGTTCTCCTGTCAATATCGCCTCCGTCGTGCCGATGGCGAGTATCGGTGGGTGCTCGGCGTCGGGGGGCCGCTCGCTGATGCCACCGGCCAATCCTCCGGCTACATCGGCTACTGTCTCGATATCACCGATCGCATCCGGACCGAGGAAGCTCTCCGCCGCGCCGAGGGCCAACACCGCGATATTTACGAGAACGCCGTCTTCGGCATCTTCCAGACAACTCCGGATGGCCGCTTCATTAGCGCCAACCGCGCCCTCGCCGAGATGTTCGGTTACAGCGATGCCGAGGAACTGATGGCCAACGTCACTGACATCGGCCGGCAGATTCACGTGGAACCAGAACGCCGGGCGCAGTTCGCGCACCTCCTCGAGGAGCACGGCGAGGTCCATGATTTTGAGTCCCAGGCGTATTCCCGGGAAGGCATCATCTGGATCTCGCTGACGGCAAGGGCCAAGCGCGATGAAACGGGCCGGGTGCAGAGCTTCGAGGGAATTGTACGCGATATTACCAACCGGAAGCGGGTCGAACAGGCCCTCGCTGAAAGCGAAGAGCGCTTTCGCCTTCTCAGCGCCGCGTCGCCGATTGGAATATTCGTCACAGACCCCGCCGGGCGCTGCACATACTGTAATCCCGCCGCGCAACGCATCTCCGGCCTCAGTGCCCAGGATGCCATGGGCCTCGGCTGGCTGCGTCGTGTCCCTGCTGAGGACCGCAGGCGCATTCTCAAGAACTGGGCTACCGGCGGCGCTGCACAGGAGTCGCAGGAGGTCCGCTTCCGCCGGCCGGACGGCAGCCTGCGCTGGGTGCGTCTTCGTTCGTCTCCCCTTCTCACGCCCGATGGCGCCATGCTGGGATACGTGGGTACCCTCGAAGATGTGACAGAGCACAAGTCCTCCGAGGATGCCCTTCGCGACAGCGAGCGCCAGTTCCGTGCAGTTTTCGAAGGCGCCAGAGACGCCCTGGTGATCGTGGACGACGAGGGGCGCTTCTTGGATATGAATCCAGCCGCCTGCAACCTTTTCGGCCGCGCCCGGGAGGAGCTCCTCGGTCGCACACTCGCCCACTACGCAATCGAAGCCGATGCGGCCGCCGCCTCGCAGCCGCCGCTTCAAGAAGGCGCCCCCGAGGGCGAGCTCCAGGTGCGCCGCCCTGACGGCAGCCTTCGCTACCTGGAATACAGCGCCACCGCTGACTTCCTGCCCGGGCGCCACCTGGCAGTCATGCGCGACGTCACCGAACGGCGTAAGGAAGATTCCGAGGTGCGCTTTCTTGCAGACGCTACTGCCCTCCTCACCTCTTCCCTTGACTATGAGACCACCCTGGCGCAGGTGGCCCGCCTGGCCGTCCCGTACCTGGCTGACTCTTGCTCCGTCCACGTCTTCAGCGAGGGGCGCATGTCTCACCGCGCTTCCGTCGCGCACGTGCACCCCAAAAAAGAAGACCTCATGCGGCGCCTGCATGGCAATTACCCGCCGCGACCGGGCGGCCCGCACCCTTTCGCCCGGCTTATTGAGACGGCGCAGCCGGTGTTAGTCGAGGAGGTCGACTACGATGTGCTCGATCAAATAGTCGAGGATGATGAGCACCGGCGCATCCTTAAGGAGCTGGACTTCGCCTCCTACATAGCGGTTCCCCTTATCGCGCGCGGGCGGCTTTTCGGGGCTCTCACCTTCGCCAGAGAACGGGGCCAGCCCCACTACTCTCAGCAGGATGTCGGCCTCACCGAGGAGCTTGCCCGGCGGGCAGCACTCGCGATTGACAACGCCCGGCTGTTCAACGAATCTCAGCGCATCACAGAGGAGTTGCGCCTGGCCAACGAAGCCAAGGACGAGTTCCTGGGCCTTGTTTCCCATGAGCTGCGCACTCCCATCACATCGCTCTATGGCGGCGCCCGTATCCTGCGATCTCGCTTCGCCCAGCTGGACGAGGAAAGCCGCGACGATCTCCTCGCTGACCTCGAGCAAGAGTCCGAGCGCCTCCACCGCATCGTTGAAGACCTGCTCGTGCTCGCCCGAATGGAGCTGGGCGACACGGTCAGTGCGGAGCCGGTCATGGTCCGGCAGCTTGTCGACCGCGTCGCCGCTGATTTTCTCAAGCGTCATCCTAATCGGCGTTTGAAGCTGCAAGTCCCGCCCGGCCTTCGTCCCGTTGAAGCGGAAACAACATATCTGGAGCAGGTCCTGCGCAATCTGCTGAGCAACGCCGACAAGTATTCTCGGGCGGACTCCGCTATCGAAGTGCGCGCCCGTGAAGAGGACGACACGGTGGCCGTTTCCGTCCTTGATCGCGGCGCGGGGATCAGCGCCGAAGAGACCGAGCTTATATTCGAGCGTTTCTACCGGTCCGGACGCACGTCGCAGCAGGCCCGGGGTGTCGGCATCGGCCTTACCGTCTGTAAGAGATTGATCGAAACCCTGGGCGGACGTGTATGGGCGCGCCCGCGAAAAGGGGGCGGCCTCGAAGTGGGCTTCAGCCTCCCCGCCTCTCACGAGGCGTCGCGGTGAACTCCCGTCCTACAGTCCTCGCCGTCGATGACGAGCCAAGTATCCTCCGCATGCTTTCGATTGAACTTAAGGAGCAAGGCTTCGATGTATTGACCGCGGCCGACGGAGCAGACGCGCTCGCGCTCGCCGATGTCCACCCGCCGGATATCGTACTGCTGGATATACTGATGCCGGACCAGGACGGCCTGGATGTTCTCGCCGCCTTGCGCAGCCGCCGGGACGTGCCCGTCATCTTCGTGACCGCCAAGGATGGCGGGTCGGACCGTGTACAGGGCCTGGAGTCCGGCGCTGATGACTACATCGTCAAGCCTTTCAGCGCGGAAGAGCTGAGCGCCCGGATTCGCGCAGTCTTGCGCCGGTGGGCCGGCCGCGCCAAAGTTGCGAGAGTCGTCACCGCCGGGCGATTGACGGTCGATCTAGTGGCCAATACGAGCACTCTGGACGGCAAGACGCTGGACCTAACCCGTACTGAATGGTCAGTGTTGCAGCACCTTGCCGCCAACGCCGGCCGCGTCGTCCTCAATTCAGAGCTGCTAACTAAGGTCTGGGGTCCAGAGTATCGCGACGAGCTTCAGTACCTGCGTGTCTGGATCTCACGACTCCGCCGTAAGATCGAAGACAATCCCGCCCAGCCCTCCGTCATCAAGACGCTTCACGGGATCGGCTACATAATGGAGCCATCGTTGGACGGCGAGACGGTTGCCCCTTCTCGCGCGTGATTCCTCCGCCCCACGGGGTCACCGCCGAGCGCCGATGGCCGCTTGGGGCGTCCCCACCACCATGTGCAGCAACTCGCCCGTAGAAGCGGAAAAAGCCTTCCTGGTCCGGTCCCACCTGGTGAATGTACACATGGTCGTATCCGGCTTCCACGTAACGCCGGATGCCGTCCAGGTGATTCTCCGGGTTCGGTCCACAGACAACAGCGCCGCCACCTGCTCTTCGCTGACGTTGGCCGCCGCCTACTCCCAGAAAGAACCGGCCGGGCAGCAGACAGGCAGTCGTAGCGGCGGCCTGCGCGATGATAGCCGGGTGGATACGCATGATTGAGCAGCTCGCTCCGGTTCCCCGCTGCGTTGGGGCGTGATCAGGGGTTTTCCCGGTCGAGGTCGATCAGCTGCAAATCAGGGTCATCAATCGTGCCGTCCAGGTTCCTATCCCACCGTCTATCGTAATTCGCGGGGTCGAACCTTGAGACCGGAACGAGGTAATTGACGATATCGTTTATCGTCACCTTCATGTCGCCCGTATAGTCCGCATACGCAGGAGGGTTAACGATATCGATAGGGGGACAGGACTGCCCTTGGATACCGTTGACCTCTTGGCCAGCGGCCAGCGCGAAGAGCGGCAAGGACGGATAGAAGATGCTACCCCAGCGGATGAAATACCAGGGGTGCGTCGTTCCGAGGCAATCGTTGTCGAAAGACTCCCCAGCCGGCCGGGAAGTTTCCTTGCTCTCGAAGACGAACCGGCTAGTCTGCAACCTGTTGTGACGGCTGATGATGAGCCCCAGGCCATCCAATCTCGGCCGGGCTGTCCACCTCGCAGTCATTATGATTCAAGTAAGTCACCGCCTGTGTCGGCTCGCCCACCTTGAAGCAGTTCAGGTTGCCGAGAAGGCCTCGCGTCAGGTCGTGGATACGGTTGTAGGTGATAGCGAGAGGTCCCGTGGTGGGAGCAGCGAAGGCAATGCCGGTTCCGCAGCGGCTTACGTCGTTACCGCTGACAATTACTCCGTGCCCACCGCCTTCAGCCTGGATTCCATCATCCCAGCAGTTGCTGACCACGTTTCCGCTGATCATTGAGTCTTGGTCGAAGCCGCCATGCAAGGCGTATTCCTCGTCGCCACCGATGCCGTCCCAGCCTCCCCACACTCTGTTGTTGATAATGCTGTGCCCGCCGCCCGATGGGCGGTTATCGTCCGACAATACGTAAATCCCGTCCCCGTAATTGCGCGGCGCGCCCAAGATTGAGTTGCGCACGGTTAGGTGCCGGCAGTGGAAGCAGGCAATGCCGGCGCGGTTGTGGTCGGGAAGGTTCTGGCAGTTCCAGTT
>VBJS01000077.1:7798-10515 GCA_005880055.1 Chloroflexota bacterium
GGAGGCGCGCACATTCTTCAGCCTGAAGTTGCGGTAGGTGACGTCGTCTTGAGCGACAACGATGTTATAGTCGCTCGCGCAGGCCCCATCGATAACTTGGCCGTGACCGTCCACAACCGAGGGCTCTGCTTCGGTTGGCCGGACCAAGGTCAGCCCCGCGGCCACAATGACTGCAAGCAATAGCCAGCGGCTGAAGTGTGGCCGGGGAACTCGCAGTTGACTAATCACCCATGCGATCCAACGAGGCGAGGCGTCCTGCCGAGAAGCAAAGGTTGGCGCCCGCGATCCAGGGGGACTTTACCGCTTACAGCGTAGGTGGCTTTGCCTCATGAGACAAGTTCAATTAGTGCGCAATATCTCCATTCTCGTCCTCTGTACGGGGCCTTTTGCCTATTCAGTTGAGAGCCGTATGCATATCGCGGCCGCAGGCTCCCCTATAGACGGCGCGCCGCTCGAAGACCGCCTACAAGGGCCAGCACCAAGACGATAAGCAGCCCAATCAAGAAAGCTTCGCTACGAATACCGCCAGGCGGCTGAACAGCAGTAGCAACAGTAACAAGACGCGATCACCATCAGCCCCGCGACCTGCCTTCCGGCAGCGCGGCCTGCCTAGGCATATGCCGGCGTCCTCCCCATCTCCGGCATCGGCTCGTCGCTCACCTGCCAGAGACACCACTTGCCGGTCTCCCATCGTTCCGGCGTGATCGAGAACTTGGCAAACCACCAGCGTCGCCTCTCAGCCAGGGCCCGCTGCCTCTCCACCGGCAGCGAGACAAACTGCACCGGCTGGCGCTGCCGGCTCTTGCCCTCACGGTCCATTTCCCGCTGCAGGGCGTGCATGACGGTTTCCACGTGCTCATCCGGTATAGTCACATCCGGAATGCCGGGGTAATAGTCTGCGGAAAACGCTTCGCTCGCCTCCCATGCCAAGATATCCGCCAGGTCCTGCAACATGGGCACGAGCTCCGGGTCGCTTACAGCCGACCGCGCCGGGCGCGTGATCGGCACCACTGAGAGGACGTCCCGTGCCCACGTGTTCGCGGAACAGGCGTACATCAGCCCCTCCAGGCTGGCGTCCACTGGGTGTATCTGAAACACCTGCTGCGGCGCGTGGCTAAACTCAATCGAGTCGTGTTGGAGCCCCTGAACAAGACGGGCGAAGGCGCGCTCTCGCAACGTCTTCGCCTGTCCAATCAAGAGCCAGCCGGCGATGGATAGTTCCGGATCACGCATTTCTCTACGGGCTCACATCAGGAGAGGCCATCTCCCTCTTCTGCTGCGGGCAAATCTCTGCCGGCCACAGCTTAGGGCTGGGGTCGCTTGTCGGCGCTTCAACCGGCGTTCTTACCGGTGTCGAAATCCGTTGCGGCATGTCGAGTCACCTCCCTGTACGTCCTGTCATCTCCAGCGTGGTCGGGTATTTCTTCATTCAGCTCCTTGCGAGCGCGGAAGACTTTCAGCAACACCCTCTTCCCGCTCCCACCCTCCGGCGTCTTGTGATCTCGCCGTACAAAGTAATCAATCACAAACATGTCCCCTTTGGAGAGCATCAGGGTGTATTCGTCCAGCCCATGCGTCTCGCAGGTCTCAATCGCCAGGGCTACTTCTTCATTCAAGTCCTCAGAGGCCGGCGGGAACCGCCACGATTTCGCCTCCGGTATCTCGTGCCGGACGAAATCGTGTAGCAGCCACAGTTCAGCCAGGCTGAAAGTTACCGCTCTGCGTTCTACCTCTGCCATGTGGCGTCACCTTCTTCGTCTTCTTCGCTCGCTTCAACTCGGTTTCGTGTGCAATCTTCGCGCCGCCCCGGTCACGCCCGCATAAATCGGGGAAGACGAGTTATATCAGTGGTGTTGCATGCCCGGCGGCCGCAGTTTTCAGACACTTTCTCTTATAGAGATGTTTTTGCAAGGCGTGAAGTTTCGCCCCGTTATTCGCACGCAACCCGGCCCCGCGTAAAGTGAGGAGCAGTCCCTACAAGCTGCCGCAAAACGCATGCTGCCCAGAAACGAACACGCCGCAGCACCAACCGGAAGGCTCGCCGACTCTGTGACAGGTGGGGCGAGCCCCGTCGCTGGAGGGCATCTGGAAGTGCCCTTCTTGCGGCGCGCAGGTTCAGGTGAGGCGGTCCGGCAGCCGTTCCCATGCGTAGACGGCACGCCGATGGCGGCCGCCGGACGAACACTGAGTCGCAGGGAGTGGGAGAAGCACGGTGCTCAAGGTAAGAAGGAGACGCGGAGGTGAGTTATGGCAGGTAAAACATCAATCCTGGTGGGGTTGGCGGCAGGCGCCGGCCTCATGTATCTCTTCGATCCCGAAAAAGGAAGGCGCCGGAGGTCGCTCCTTCGCGACCAGGTGGTCCACGCCGAACACAAGTTTACTGAAGAGGGCGAGACCGGCTCCCGTGACCTTGTCAACCGCACCAAGGGCATGTTCGCCGTCCTGCGCCGGCGGCTCGACGGCCGCAACGCCGAAGACGTTGTCCTCGAAGAGCGTGTGCGTTCCGCGATCGGGCGCGTGGTACGGCACGCCGGCTCCGTAGAGGTGATGGCCCAGGACGGCGTTGTTACCCTCGGCGGGCCGGTGCTCGCGGAGGAGGTGGAACGCCTGTTGAACAAGGCCTACACCGTTCCCGGCGTACAGGACGTCATCAACCGGCTGGACGTCTACCAGAACGCCAGCGATATACCCGGCCTCCAGGGACGCGGAATGCTTCC
>VBJS01000077.1:10613-12559 GCA_005880055.1 Chloroflexota bacterium
GCCTCGGCGCCCGTGCCCTCACCAACTGGGAGTTCCGGCGAATGATCGGAATGCGACGCCGCCGGGGCATAGACTTCCGCAAGACCGTTAACATCGGCGCCTCCCCGCAACGCGTCTTCCAGCTCTGGAGCGATTACGAGAATTTCCCTCGCTTCATGTCGAACGTGCGTGAAGTCCACCGCCTCGGCGACAAGCGGTCTCACTGGAAGGTCGGCGGCCCCCTCGGCGCTCCCATCCAGTGGGACGCCGTGATCACCAGGTACGAGCCCGAACGCCTGCTCGCCTGGCGCACGGAACCGGGCTCCACCATTCAGCACGCCGGGCTCGTCCAATTCCAGCGAAGCGAGGATGGCGGCAGCCGTATCACCGTTCGCTTCTCATACAACCCCGGCGCCGGGGTACTCGGCCATGCTGTCGCCGCCCTCTTCCACGCAGACCCCAAGAAGCAGATGGACGATGACCTGATGCGCATGAAAGCGTTCATCGAGACGGGCCGCGCGCCGGGCGATGCCGCACGGCCCGCTGCCCAGCGCGAAGAAGCCGAGCCCGCTATCGTTCGACGCTCTTCGCGCGGCGGTACGGCCGGCGAATCGCCTGATGAGGGCACACCGAACGCCACCGAAATCCGTGACCGCGCCGCCGAGGAAGAGGTCACTGCGTTCTCTGAGAACCCGGGAAGCATTCCGTCAGACTAAGCATATGAGCTGGGCCGGGCAGCCCTAGCTGATCGCCCGGCACAGTACTTTCTCCAGCTCACTTCGCCCTGCGGCTCCTTGTCGGAGTATTCGCGGCGCCTCCCCGGTGAGGTCGATGGCCGTGGACTCCACTCCGCCCGGCGCCGCGCCTCCATCGATGACGAGCGATATCGCGTCGCCCAATTGGCTCACCACCTCCCCTGCCGTGACCGCTGCGCGCTGGCCCGAGCGGTTCGCGCTCGTCCCCGTCAGCGGCTCTCCAAGCGCCCGAATTATGTCACGTACGACCTCGCAGTCCGGCACCCGCAGCCCCACGCTATCCTGACCCGAGAGCGCCGCGCTCTGGAACCCAACCCGCCTTCGTAATACGATCGTCAGCCCGCCCGGCCAAAACCGCCCCATCAGCGCCCGGGCGTCAGGCGTCACCTCGGCAACCTCATCGGCATCGCCGGCATCGGCGATCAGCAGCGGCAGCGGCTGCTCACCCGGCCGCCCCTTTGCCTCGTACAGCCGCCGCACAGCCTCATCGTCCCCCGCCACCGCCCCAACTCCGTACACCGTATCTGTCGGATAGCACACCAGCCGCCCCGCCCGCAGCAGCCGTACAGCGGAGGACACGCATTCCGGGTCATCGGCCGCCAACACCAGTGCCATCTCCCAAAAGTTACTACGACCACCCAGCACTCGGCACTCGCCTTCTGCTATCATTCCCAGCACCCATCGCATCCCCGCTTCCGACGACGCTGAGGTCGGCGCGTACCTCGAGATAGCCGAACAGCGCGAAGCCGGCGCCGCCGGCCGCACGCCCCTTCCCGAGGCGCCTCCCGAAGCGGCCGACGAGACCCCGCTGCCCGGAACCCACGAGACTGTCGTCGTCCTCGATTTCGGCTCCCAGTACTCCATGCTCATCGCCCGCCGCGTACGCGAGTGCCACGTCTACTGCGAGCTCCTCCCCCACGACGCTCCCTGGGAGCAGGTCGAGCGCCTGAACCCCCGCGGCTTCATCCTCTCCGGCGGCCCCGCCTCCGTCTACGACGAAGGCGCTCCCCTGGCGCCCGCCTACGTCTTCGAGTCCCGCCGGCCCGTGCTCGGCATCTGCTACGGCATGCAGCTCCTCGCCCACCAGCTCGGCGGCAAGGTCGCTCCTTCACCCTCACGAGAGTATGGGCATGCGGTCGTGCGTCTCGCTTCCCCCGCTCATCCTGAGCCATCCGTCGCAGTGCGCGAGTCGAACGACCACGCCGTCAGCAA
>VBJS01000256.1 GCA_005880055.1 Chloroflexota bacterium
CGTCGACGCGCTTCAAAGGCTCCTCTCCCACCTCTCCGCACAAGGTCCCTTCGCGGCGCACGCTGGACCAGCCGAACGGGCCGATCGGCGCTCAGGATGACATAAGATAGCGCGTGACGACGCGGCGGTTAACGCGTGCCTCGCGGTTCGGGCAGAGGACCGCGAGGTACGCTAGGTAGTTTGACCACGGGAGGCGGCGTNNACAGGCAGGCAGAGTCGAGCTCGAAGTGCGTCCGCGCGAGGTGCTGGGCAAGAAGGTAAAGGCGCTTCGGCGCACAGGCGTGACGCCGGCCAACATCTACGGGCACAACGTAGAGTCACGGGCCGTCCAGGTATCGACGGAGGACCTGCGGCACGTGCTGAAGACGGCCGGACGCAATGATCTCGTATACCTGCGCCTGGACGGCGGCGAACCGCGGCCGACGTTCGTGCGCGACGTGCAGCACAACCCGGTCTCCGACGCGATCCTGCACGTGGACTTTCTGCAGATATCGCTTCGCGAGAAGGTGAGGTTGGACGTGCCGATTCACCTCATCGGTCTCGCCCGCGCCGTCGATACGTACGGCGGTATTCTGATGCACGGCCTGGACCACGTGACGGTGGAGGCGCTTCCCACTGAGGTGCCGTCGTTCATTGAGGTGGACGTCTCCGGCCTGGACGAGATCGACCAGTCGCTACATGTCTCTGACCTGCGGGTGCCGGACGGCGTGACGATACTTACCGACCCGGAGCAGGTTGTGGCGAAGGTGTCGCCGCCTGCCATCGAGCGCGAGATTGCGGCGGAAGAGGCGGAAGCGGCCGAAGCGGCTGCGGAGGCAGCGGCGGAGGCGGCGCCGGAAGGCGAAGAAGGGGAGCAGGAGGCCGCAGAAGAGTAGCCGAGCCTACCCGGCGGAAGCGCCGAGCTGCCGGCCGACGACGTTCCGTATACCGCGCAGGAACTCCTCTGCCGGCAGGCGTCTTCGGCCCTCGCGCTGTAGCTCACGGATCGCGAGCACTCCCCGGCCGGTCTGCACGGCGAACGCCGCCCTCGGGTCACCGGGAACAGGCGAGGACTGCTCTTCCGTTAATTCGACCACAGTGCCGGGCGGATGAGCGGTATCGTGATCCAAGGGCCAGGCCCGCCAGATGTGCAGCAGATCGCGGTGGAGATGGGTATATGCGCCGGGCCAGGGGTTATAGGCACGCACCCCGCGCCAGATATCAGCTGCGGGCAGGCGCCAATCGATCTCGCCGTCTTCCTTCCGCAAGAGCCGAGTGGTAGTGGCCCCCCCGGCGTCCTGCGGTTGGGGCGTGATCTTACCGTTGAGCCAGGCGGGAAGCGTGTCCGAGAGGAGGTCGGCCGAAACGTGGGAGAGCTTCTCGCTGAGGCTTTCGGCTGTGTCTTCGGGCGAGATGGGGTACGGGCGTTGGGCGAGAATCGGGCCGCTGTCCATGCCTTCGTCCATGAGGGAGTCGCGCCGCGATACCGCGGGAGCAGCGAGGGGTGGATGTTCAGGACGCCGTGCGGCGGTATGGCGAGCAGTTGCGCGCGCAGGATCTGGCCGTAGGCCACCGCGATGATGACCTCCGGTTTGAGCCCGGCAACTACGGCAACCGTAGCTTCATCTCGGAGATTGGAGGGTTGCATTACAGGCAGGCCGAGCTGCTCAGCAGCCGACTTCACCGGGGACGTCTGGAGGCGCCGGCCCCGGCCTGCGGGGCGATCGGGCTGCGTGATGACGTCGGCGACCTGGTGGCCATCTTGTATGAGGCGCCGAAGCGAGGGCACGGCGAAATGAGGGGTTCCGATGAAGATTATGGTCATGTACAGTAACGCCGGGGCGATTCTAGCATCCGATTAGAGGCAACGCGAAGCGCCCAGGCGCGTTGTTACTTTTGCAGAATGCTCTACCGGCCGACAAAATATCTCCCATCTCTGCCGGCGCTGCTTGCCGGCAGCGCCGTCGTGTTCGTGTCGCTCCTTGCCGTCTCGTGTGGGGGCGGGGACGATGCGGCGAGCGCCGGGGCATCGCCGGACGTGGTGATCAGCTTCCCCTCGGCGACGGGAAACGTCACGCCTATTCCGCGTCGGACGCCGACACCCACGGTCTCGCCCAGTCCTTCGCCGCTCAAGGTGTGCGCGCCGAACCCAGACCCTGCACAGCCGAAGCTTCTGCAGGTACAGGACCCGCAGCCGGGGCAGCAGGTAAAGGTGCCGTTTTACGTGCGTGGCTGGGGCTCCAACATCGGTTTTGAGAATAAAGGTGTGGCGCTGGCGATCGTCAACGTGAAGCAAGAGGTGAAGCAGGTGCTCGACCTGCCGCCGCAGCCGCGCAATTACCGCATAGCGCCGCCGGGGATGGAGATCACGGAAAACACCAAGCCGTTTGGCGCCGACATCGTCATCAACAACATCACGGAGCCGACGCCGTATTGCCTCTGGGTCTACCAGGAGACGACAGCCGAGGGCACGCCCAAGGGCGTTGTGCAGGTGCCGATTATGGTGCTGCCTTAACTCGGGCGGATTAGTACCTCGTCACCCAGCTCGGCGGACAATTCTGCTTGGGCGCTGCCGCCGCTGGAGGCAATCTCCAGCATTTGACCGCTACCGATTAGGGCCAGCAGGCCTTCGCCTGCGGCATACGTTTGTGAGAGACCCTGGATGTTCCGCCCGCGAACCGTCACGGTAATATGCTGGGAGGGCAGCTGCTCCGCTCTCGCCGTGGTGATGAGGCTGCCGAAGCGGTCGATGTGCAGGACGCGCGCTAATAGACTGCCGTCTGGGCGTGGTTCAGCTTCGGGAGGGGGCAGGACGGCAACCTCTTCGACAGGCGGGCCGAGATGCGAGACTGGGATGCCGAGAGAGAGGTAGCCCGCGGCGGGTGCGAAGATATCGCGGCCGTGAAATGTGCGGCTTACGGGATGGACCCGGAACCGCTCCTCGGCGAGCAAATGGGCCTTCAAGGGCGGTGGAAGGGCTAAGCGGCCGTTGTTAGCGCTCTGTCGCAACTGGGACTCGAGGGCGGCTGACAGAATTCCGTTGTCCGGGCCGATGAAGGTGCCTCTGGGGGTGGCCATTGCAAGCGGCCGGCGGGTTGTACCGACCCCAGGGTCGACGACGGCCACGTGGATAGCGCCGCCGGGAAAATACGGCCAGGCGGACGCGAGAACGAAACAGGCCTGATCTATGCGCCCCGGTTGGATCGCGTGGGAGACGTCTACAATCTGAGCAGATGGGTTGATGCCGAGCACCACGCCCTTC
>VBJS01000080.1 GCA_005880055.1 Chloroflexota bacterium
TGGATGCGCTCGCCTTGCAGCGTTAGCCCAGCCGCGACGCCGACGACGGCGATGTCCATCTGCTTGCGCGGCGTGTGGCGCTGGTATGCGCTGCCGCTTCCACTTGCCGGAGCCGGCACGATTACTTCGACGAGAAGCTCGCCCGCTTCGAGCGCCGTCAGTCCGGGGCCGACGAAGACCTCCTCGAGCGGTAGCGTGCGGCGGCCATGTGGGCCGGCGATTACCGCCTGCGCTTCGAGGGCCAGCAGCGGTGGCGCCGTGTCTGCCGAGGGCGCGGCGTTGCAGAGGTTGCCCCCGAGAGTGGCCATGTTCATGGTCTGGATGGAGCCGACGACGCCGGCGCCTGCCGCCAGCGCCTGGTAGCGCTCGCGGATCAGCGGGTGCTCTGCGATCTCCATCATCGTCGCGCCGGCGCCAATGCGGAGGCCGGCGCTCTCGCTGAAATCGATGCCTTTCAGTTCCGCGACTCGGCTCAGGTTCACGACGGCCGCCGGATAGGGGAACCGCGTCGCCGCCTCCTTCATCTGGACCACGAGATCAGTGCCGCCTGCCAGCGGACGGGCTTCGGCTCCCCGCTGGGCGAGCAGGCCGATCGCTTCGTCGAGGGTCCGGGGGGCGAGGTACTCGAAGCTGCGCATGGGCATCCCTCTGGGCTTGTTGAGCGCTCATTATTCTAGCGCGGACGCGCGGCTGCTGTCAGCAGTTGAGGTTTGTGGTAGGGCTCGCTCATCCGCTTCGGCTGCTTCGTGCTCAGGACAGGCTTCGATAGCTCCCAGGTTGGCCGTCCGGCCGGACGGAGGACGACTTCCGCATGCGAGCGTGTCGTACGGCTGACTTTTGGGCTGTATAATCGTGCCGTCTCCGAGGAGGTGGGAGCCATGTTGTTCTTCGTTAAAGCTACGTTGTACGAACAGCCGCCGATGCCGCGCGAGCAGTACCTGGGGATGATCGCTTCGACCTGGCAGCTCATCAAGCAGCTAGAGGAGCACGGGAAGGTGTTGGCAGGAGGCGCCTTCATCGGGCAGCGCGCGGGCTGCGTCATCCTGGATGTGGATTCCAACGAGGAGTTGAGCGACCTGCTTAACCGGCTGCCGCTCTCGGCCTACCTGGAGTGGGAAGTTGTGCCGCTGATTCCCGCCGACCGCGCGCTGGAATCGGCGAAGTGGGCGCTGCAGCAGATATCGCTGGCGCAGACACGCTAGACTACAACCGGCGGTACGTCTGTTTGTCTCGCTTTGCGATTCGGATAACGAGGATCAGCAGTTCTTCGTCTCTGATCTCGTAAATCACCCTGTAGCCGCCGAGGCGGATTCGATAGACGTTTTCGGAGAACGCAAGTTTTCGGCAGCCAGGAGGTCGGGGCTGCTGCCCTAGGCGTCCAATCTTTATGTCTATGCGGGTAGCAGTTTTCGGTGGCAAGCGGCCGAGTTCGCGCTGTGCATGCGTTGTATAGCGGATCCTGAACAATCAGGCGCGGCGGGGGGGACGACGGGACAGCTGCTCACGGATTTCGTCCTGGGTAGCCGCCCTCCCTGTGCGGTTGTATTCCGCGATCCGTTCAGCAGCTACTTGCCCGTCTTCTAAGTCCTCACGCAGTTGCAGCCACTCACGAAGGGCGCGGGCGAGCAGATCACCTGGATCCTCACCGGTCAGGCGGGAAATCTCCTGAAGATCCTGGTACAGCGAGTCGTCAACTTCGACAGTACGCTTCATCCTCATTGCCAGTTCAGAATAACACGCTCAAACATCGAAGCCGAGGGCGCGGAAGATCTCCTCGTATTGCGTGGGGTTCCCCGGCTGGAACCACGGCTCGGCGTGGAGGATGCGCCCGCCTCGCTCGATGACGAACACGGCGCGGCGGCTGCGCTTGCCCGCCTCGTCGACAACGTCGTAGGCTTTCGCTGCGGTAAGGTCCTCGTCGCTCACGAGCGGGAAGGGGACGCCGCCGATCGCCGCCGAGAACTGCTTGTGCGATTCCAGGTCGTCGGCGCTGACAGCGACTATCTCGGCGCCGAGTTGCTGCACGATCTCGTAGTCTTCTGCGAAGACCGACACTTCACTTGAACAGAGGGGTGTATTGTCCTCTGTGTAGAACGCCAGCAGGACGTTCTTGTTCCCCGCAACATCCTGCAGCCTCAGCTGCCCGGCGGTGCTGGGAAGCTCGAAATCGGGCGCCATGTCGCCTGCTTCAGGCATCGGTTACTCCTTCTGCCCAACCGGTGAGAACAGCCTGGGGCTGGCCGCGGGTCTGCACCAGCGCTTTAATGCGGCCGAGTCCGGCGGGGTCCAGCAACTCGAGGACGGCCCTCTTTCGCCGGTGGTACTCCTCGAGGTTCCGATCGCTTTCGCCAAGACGCAACGCCTCGCTGATCCCGAGGTTCGAAAGGAACTGTGACTGCGAGACGAGGCCAAGCGTGGCCAGTCCGGCCTGCTCACCGGCCCGGCCCACCGTCGTGAAGTCCACGTGCGCAGTCATGTCCTGCCGGCCGAGGCGCAGGTACGGATCGCTGCCCGGGTTGTGGTGGTAGAAAGTAAGCAGCGTACCTTCCGTCCGCCAGGGCGCGTACAGCTCCGCGGCCTCGTAGCCGTAATCGAACGTGATCAGGAAGCCGGAAGAGAGCCGTGCTGCCGCCTCGCCCATCCAGCACTCAGCGTCGAGGTTGACATCCGTCAGGCAACGAGCAGGGGGATCGATCCCGAGCCGCGAGAAATAATCCTCTAGGGCGGGCGTGCTGGGCGGGCGAAACTCTTCGACGAAGCGCCGTCCGTCCCAACCGACGAACAGTTCGAGCATGCCTTCATCGCGGGCCGAGACGCGGTGCACCGGCATCGCGTCCAGCAGTTCGTTGCTGAGGATGCAGCCGGTTATCGCCTGCGGCAGGCAGGCCTCCCAGCGCACGTGCTCCGTAAGGCGCTCTGACTCGAGGAGGTCTCGTTGACGGCGGGTCATCGCCGGGCTAGAGTCAATGAGGATGTACCGTAAGCAATCGAGAAAATCGGGCGCTGTTCGCGCTGCCCAGGAGAGTACATCGCGGCAGAGCGTGCCGTTGCCGGCGCCGGGTTCGACGATATCGAACGTCCCCGGCCGACCCAGGAGATGCCACATCTCGCGCAGCTGGCGCCCGATCATAACGCCAAAGAGTGGGCTCACTTCCGGGCTGGTCAGGTAATCGCCCGCCCGGCCGATCTTCTCGCCGGGCGAACAGTAATAGCCGAGGCCCGGCTCGTAGAGGGCCATCGCCATGAAATCCTGGAAGGTGATCGGGCCGTCCCCTTGGATGCGCTCGATGACCGCTTCCTTGAGCGCAAGGTTCTCGGAAGATGAGGCGAATTCGGTCACGCCAGATTCGGTCACGCCAGATATGGTATCACTGAGTGGCGGCCGTTTTGCGGGTAGGGTGGGGCCGAATCGATGTGTTAAACTATGCCGCAAATTCAACATTTGTACGGAGAGCAACCAATTGGATGAGCGCGCGATGCGTGACGAAGCATTTTACCTGGTCGCCAAGCTGGTCGGGCGCTCGGACCCGAGCAGACTTGAAGCGTGGGCGGGCCTGGGCCTGACCATAACGCAGTTGCGGGTGCTGTTCATGCTGCGCGCTGAAGCCGGGCTGGCTGCCGGCTCTCTGGCCGAGAAGCTGGGCGTCACGCCTTCCACCCTCACCCGCATCGTCGACCGCCTGGCGCGCAACGAACTGGTGAGGCGGGATGCGGGTGAAGACGACCGCCGGCTGGTCCGCCACTGGCTGACGGCGTCGGGCCTCGCCGTCGTCGAGGAGATTGAGCGCACCGGCCGAGAGCGCATGGACCGTGTCTTCGACAGGATGAGCGCTGAGGAGTTGCACGTGCTGGTGAAGGCGCTGGAAAGCTGGGCAAAGGCATCAGACGCCGCGGACGAAGCTGAGGAGACGGCGAGGGTGGGAGTTTAAGCATGGCGGCTACCGTCCAACCGGGGGTCCGCTCACTATCGCAGATGAGCGGGCGTACGAAGGCCGTCGTCATGGCCGGCACGATGCTGGGGCTGTTCACGGCGGCGATGGACCAGACGGTTGTCGGTACTTCCATGCCGCGGATCATCGCCGACCTCGGCGGCTTCGGGCTGTTTTCCTGGGTGGGCACGGGCTTCATGCTGGCTTCTACCGCCACTGTGCCTATCGTCGGGAAGCTAACGGACATCTTTGGGCGGAAGCCGTTCTACATGGCGGGCGTGGCAATCCTGCTCGCCGGCTCTGCGCTCAGCGGCTCCTCGCAGAACGTCGAGCAGTTGATCGCCTTTCGAGTCATCCAGGGGCTGGGCGCAGGCATGATCATGGGTATCGCCTTCGCCATTCTGGGGGACGTTTTCGCGCCGGCGGAGCGTGCGCGCTGGGCAGGCCTGATGTCAGGAGTTTTCGCCTCGGCCAGCGTGCTGGGCCCGCTGATCGGTGGCACCCTCACGGACCATGCGAGCTGGCGATGGGTCTTCTACGTGAACCTGCCGATGGGCGGCCTGGCGCTGCTGGTCCTTTTCTTCGGGATGCCGCAGATCAGGCCGTCCGGGAATGCCCGCCTGGATTACCGCGGTATCGTGCTGCTGCTAGCGATGGTTGTGCCACTTCTGCTGGCCCTTTCCTGGGCGGGTAGCCGCTACGAGTGGGCTTCCTTTCAGGTGATCGGGCTGCTGTCATGGGCCGCGGCCGTTCTCGTCATCTTCACCTACGCGCAGCTGCACACCGAGGAGCCGTTGCTGCCGGTCTCGTTGTTCCGCAACCGCGTCTTCGCCGTTTCGGGGCTGATCACGCTGGTCAGCGGCTTCGCGATGATGGGGAGCTTGTTTTACATCCCGCTTTTCGTGCAAGGGGTCATCGGCAAATCGGCCACGAACTCCGGGTTTGTCACTATGCCGATGATGATCTCGATGGCCATCGCCAGTGCTATCGCGGGGCAATTGATGTCGCGATTCGGTCGCTACCGAATACTGGGAGCACTGGGCCTTGCCGTCATCGTGTGCGGCGCCTTTTTGCTCTCTCGCATGGACGTCAACTCGACAAGCACGGACGCGACAGTGGCGATGATCGTCTTCGGCGCCGGCCTGGGATCGTCGATGCCGCTTTACATGCTCGCCGTGCAGAACGCCGTTCCCTACCGCGTGATGGGCGTCTCCACCTCCACTTTGCAATTCTTGCGCTCTGTGGGCGGGACGATGGGCGTTGCAGTCATGTTCTCGATAATCCAGGCGAACTACCATACCGGTTTGGCGGCTAACGTGCCTGCGCCCGTGCAGGCGCAGCCGCAACTATTCGGGGCGCTGAGAGACCCGCAGTTCCTCCTGAACAACACCGCTTATCAAGCGATCCAGGGATCGTTCCTGAACCTGGGTGCTCAAGGGCAGACGCTGTTTAACCAGACCATCTTCGGCGTCAAAGAATCGCTGGCGAGCTCGATCTCGGATGCGTTTCTCATATCGACGTTTGTCATGGCAGGGGCGGTTGTGATTGCGCTGTTCATGAAGGAAGTGCCGCTGCGCAAGGTGCACAATGTGGAAGAGGATGAGCCGGTGGACAGCGATACTCGGCCGACCACAGTCGGGGCGCCGGCGGCGGCTTCGCCGACGATAGCGGGCGGCGCCAATGGGCACTCCGCCGGGAGCGTACCCACTGCGGCCCCTTCCTCGCGGTGGTTGGCGCCCCTCGCCGTCTTTGCGCTGCTGGCTGCCGGCCTGCTGGCCTGGACGCGTGCCGGGCGCCGATAACGAGGCCGGGCACGGGGAGCCGTAAGGCTCTTCGGTAAGGGCACGTCGCCTCCCCCAGCTCTGTCAGGTTGAAACCTGACCCCCAGAAACCGAGGGCAAGGAGCCTGATTCCGGCGGACCAGTGGAGGTCTCAACGAGCCGCTTTGCTCCGGCGGCGAGTACCATGGCGGCGCGCCTCGTAAAATGGCGGTGCTATGGGACTCATCTGGGACGGCGTCACTGAGGCGATCAGGCTCATCGTCACGGGCGATGGCTATGTTTATCAGATCACGTTCTTGTCGCTGCTCGTTTCGGGGGCGGCCACGCTTATCGCGCTCATCATCGGTCTGAGCATCGCCTCGTTTCTGGCGTTCGGGGCGCCACCCGGCCGCACGCTGGCCCTGAGCGCCTTCAACGCCGGCATGGCGCTGCCGCCGGTGGCGGTCGGTCTGCTGGTGGCGATCATGCTCTGGCGGACCGGGCCGCTGGGGCAGTTGCACCTGCTCTATACGCCGGGCGCCATTATCATCGCGCAGGCCGTGATCGCCACGCCGGTTGTGACCGCGCTCAGCACGGCGGGCCTACAGGCACTGCACCCGCGGCTGCGGCTCCAGGTGCTGGCGCTGGGGGCGTCGCGCTGGCAGGCGGCGCTCCTGTTGTTTCGGGAGGCGCGGCTGGCGCTGCTTGCGGCGTTAATCGCCGGATTCGGGGCGGCGATTTCGGAGGTGGGCGCGACGATCATGGTGGGCGGCAACATCAAGGGGTCGACGCGCACGCTCACCTCGGCGATCGTGCTGGAAGTGCAGAAGGGGAATTTCCAGACGGCGACCGCGCTTTCGTTCATCCTGCTTACGGTGGTTTTCGGCGTTATCCTGGCGTTCACAGCGATCCAGCAGCGCCGCCCGCGTTCATGATTTCGGCACGGCTCGCGCTTCGCGACGTCGCCGTCGAGCGGGGCCGCCGGCCCATCCTGGACGTCCCGGAGCTTGACGTGTTGGAGTCAGAGGTGCTGGCCGTCGTGGGGCCGAACGGCGCCGGCAAGAGCACGCTGATCCAGGTGATGGGGTTGCTCGACCGGCCCTCACGCGGAGAAGTGCTGTTCGATGGGGAGCCGGCCTCGCCGCGGAGCCTCGCTCAACGCCGGCGGATGGCCGTTGTCTTCCAGGAACCGCTGCTGCTCGACACAACGGTGGAGGGAAACGTGCGCTCGGGTATGGCGCTGCGAGGCGTGTCGGGAGGTGAGCAGCGGCAGCGGGCGACGGAGTGGATGGAGCGCTTCGGCATCGCGGGCCTGGCCGGGCGGTCGGTCCGGCACCTGTCCGGGGGCGAAGCGCAGCGGACCAGCCTGGCGCGGGCGTTTGTGCTGGAGCCGGAGCTGCTGCTGCTCGACGAGCCGTTTGCGGCCCTCGACGCGCCCACTCGGCAGGCGCTAATCGACGATCTCGACGCGGTCCTTAGCGGGCGCCGCATGAGCACGGTGCTCGTCACGCACGACCGCGCGGAGGCGGTGCGCCTGGGCGACCGCGTGGCGGTGCTGATCGGCGGGCGGATACGGCAGATCGGCCGGCCGTCGGAGGTGTTCGGCGCCCCGGCCGACGAGGAAGCGACGGGCTCGTGACCGTAATCGCCGCCGGGCGGGCGATCGAGGCGACGGGAACCGCCGAGCCGGGCGCGGAGGTGCTGGTCTGCCTGCGGCCGGAGGACATCGTGCTGGCGCCTGCCTCAACCGGCGAGTCGCCGACGAGTGCCCGCAACCGGCTGCCTGCCGTCGTGCGGCGGGTGTTGCCGGCGGGGCCGAACCTGCGCGTGGAGCTGGACGCAGGCTTCCCGCTGGTGGCGCTGATCACGAAGCAGTCAGGCGAGGACCTGGCGCTGGAGCCGGGCGCCCGCGTTGTCGCTCAGTTCAAGGCCACAGCGGTGCACCTTATACCTCACAGGCGGTAACCGTAACTAACGCCGGTCCAGAGTGATCAGATAGGCCGCGCAACTTACGATGTTGCCAGCGCAGTCCAGGTTTGACCGCCGTCCGATGTCGCAAATACCCGCCCTGTTGACGAGCAGTTCTCCTTAAAGGCCGCACAGACGGACGTTATTACTAGAGCCCAACCGTCTTGTTTGGTGCTAAAGGCGACGTCAACCACACCGCCCGGCAGACCCTTGGTCGCAAGGCTCTCCCAATTCGCACCGCCATCGACCGTCGAGTGGATACTGCTGCCATCAGTGGCGACAGCGAACAACGTATCCGCATCTACTGCATCGGGTACCAACGAGAGAGCAGAATCGACAGAGGCCGATGTTGCAGTCGTAGGCGCCAGTGCCCAGGACGCACCCGCGTCTTCGGTCGAGTAGAAGCCCACGGTCGCTCTGTCGTCGGCAAAAACAGCGGGTAGCATGCCCCTGTTGTCTTTAAAGAAGCTAGGAGTGTAGTACCGGACTTGCGCCGAGGAGACATCGTCCGGGATGGCTATCGCTAGCTTACTCCAGCTTGCACCTCCGTCATGGGTGACCCAGGCGACGTTTCCTACGGGACCGCCCACCACGGCTCCGTCCTTCTCGTTCGCGAAGGAAACCGGCTCGCCGAGTGGAATTGACTGCTTGTTCCACGTAGCGCCGCCATCCGCTGTCCGGTATAAATCACCATTACTGAACTGTGAGCTAGATACGGTCTTGACGACGACCCATCCGTGCATTAGGTCAACGAAGTACGGATATGCGGACCCGTGCAGCGCCAGGGTGTAATCAATGCTCGGGTCCCCAATCGGGAACTCCTCCCATGTTTTACCGGCATCGTGAGTCCGCCAACTAACAACCGGCGTAAGGCCGGTGGCGTTTGTAGGACCATTTGCTATGATCCAGCCGTTATCTGCGTCGAGGAAATAAGTTCCCTTGACCGCACCCGCCTCTACGGCAGGTGGCATTATGTTGGCCCATGATCCGCCATCGTCTTGGGTTAATAGCAACGTATCCGTCGTCTGAACCCAACCTGCCCGTTCGGGGTTCATGTGCATCGACACGGCCGTCGCCGGTGAGGCATTGGTGCTCGGAGGTTCGTTGCCTGTCCCTCGGACGGCGAACAGAATGAGGCCGATAGCCAGTGGAGGCAAGGCAACGAGTGCGAGTGCCACTAGTCGATGGAAGCGTTTCCGGCGGATGTTATCGTCCGAGCGTCCTGTTGACATCACTGTTACTCAACGGTGCAAAGCGGGTTTTCCGAAGCATGTCCCGCCGGTGCCACTTCTCCGTCCGCGCAATCGAGGTCGATTCTCAACTGATATCCTCCCCACGTCTGGTCTAAATCGTGGTCCCATTGGTGAATTCTTTGGTTATACGCCCACAAGCCGTTCGGAAGACCGCAGGCTAGGCCCCAAACATCTGGATCATAGTTCCAATCGGCAAGCCAAACGTAGTTGGGCACGTACACGATTGTCGTCCAATCGCCCGCGTTACATGGAGACCCGTAGACGCCTGACAAGATCCCGGACAGGGACATCATGTAGTCCCATCCATTGAGAAAAGATTTGGCGGAATTCCGGCACGTTATGTTCGTGCTATAGCTTTCAAGGTCGTAGTAGATGACGGAATATCCTTGGAGGCCCAGAGTTGAGGCGGCCTGTTGGGCGTTCGCCGCCTCTCCCACGCCTTGCTGATACGCCGTGTTTAGGTCGCTGCTAATGTACGTCTTCGCGGATCCGGAGTTAATGCATTGAGATGCAGGTCCAGCCCACGTCAGATAGAAATCCCAGCCGTAAGTGTGTGATGTCTGAATCCAACTCGATGTCAAATTTGGCTGATCGCAGCTTCGGTTCGACCCGCCAATATATATTCCCATATCGTAATAAGGAGAGCTGTTCCACCATGCGCTCATAACGGAAGTATTCGGCGCTGAGCATGTGTCCAGCCCTCTTAGCTTCGAAACGCCGTGGCAGAGAGTGTGATAGTTGGCATGTGGCGGCGTGCACCACCGGCGGGTGATCGTTCGACGCAAGGAAGAGGAGGAGTGCCACCACCGCCGGGAAGACAAATGACTGACAAGCCTTGAGTAAGGAGCTTTTCACGAATGACGTTCCTTGTCGTTGCCCCGTTGGCCGCTTCCCACATGCGACCACCCCCGAATAAAGCGGCCGATCGTCACTGTTCTTCAGTAGCATCGCCTCGCTCGATCCGCGTGTCCATCATCCGTTTGCATGATTTTGCGCGGGGATTTTTTATAACGGCTTGACAACTTCCGGGTTTCTACTAGAATCGGAATCCGGAGGGCCAACCAATGACCCGCGACCGGGCGCCCTTGAGCGCGCGGGAGAGGCAAATCGCCTATCTCGCCGCGGACGGCCTTACCTGCCAGGAAATTGCAGATCGCCTCTCCGTCAGCGTCACAACTGTGCGGACACACTTGGCGCACATCTACGAGAAGCTGGGTGCGCGGAACCGGCTGGAGATGGAGCACAAGCTGCCCCCCCCCGCACTAGCGATCCTTACTAGAGCGCTGCCTCTGGTCGGCCCCGGACACGGGGAGCGACGCCAGTAGCGTCAGGTCATCGC
>VBJS01000081.1 GCA_005880055.1 Chloroflexota bacterium
GGATCAGTTCTAATTTTGGGTATTGTGCTGCCGAGCCTTCAAGAGCCAACGGAACGACTAGAAGGAGCCAATACGGTGACATCTTTGTCCGCGGATGATTTGCTGACCCGAGCTCTTGCGAAGACGAATGCAGTCAAGACCGTGCGAATCGAAATAAACTCAGAGATCGAAGAGCGAGGCGAAGTCATCGAGAGATTAAAGACGAATATCAAACAAGCAGTAAACGACATATACATTTCCCGCGCTACTGAGCTGAAGATTGATGGAGAGTGGCAAATTCTACACCACCGGAGTTCCGAGCGGCTACTATATCGTGGCAAGACATATACTCGTTCGCCATCCGGGGGCTGGGAACTAGAGTTGTTCGGTGTAGGCCCCGGGGTTGCTGCATATGTAACGGTGAAGGGCGCTACCAAGGCAGTGCCGCGCAGCCTTCCCTACGGCATTAATTTCGAAGATGTGTCTGATCTCGAAAACCGAGGCAATGAGGCTCTCGACGACCGAACGCCTGTTGTTCACCTGGCTGGCCGGCTCAGTCGCCAGTCTTTTGGAGATCGTAAGGAGATCGTAGATGCGGTGTCCACGCTGCCAGCAGCTGACCAACTTCTTGAAACTCTGCGAAATAGATCAGGTGCCAGAATCGTCGACATCTGGATTGGAGCCCACGATCAGCTCCTCAAACGATTCGTAGTAAGAGAACAGATTTTCGATAGGCAGCAACTAGTCAGACGTGTACAAACGACCGCTCAACTCTCTGGTTTTGACGAGGACCTAGAGCTTCCGGGGCCACTTCCGAAAGACTAACCAGCGGGGGGCGAACTCTACGGACTCGTCATCCTCGCCATGAAGTCGAAGCGCTCCTCTCTTCGATGATGCGCGTTCGTCCTCCTTGGGCTGCCTTCGCGTGAGCATCGGCTCGCCGTCCGACAGCACCGCGAGATCTTGAAAGGCGTCTGGGCTGGCTGTGCTGAGGAGCTCGGTTTAGCGCCCGTTGAAGAGCGCGCCGACGGACTGGCCGGTGTGGATGCGACGGATCGCCTCGCCCAGGAGCGGCGCGACGGAGAGCTGCGTGAAGTTCGGGAGCTTCTTCTCCGGAGGTACCGGGATCGTGTCCGTGAAGACCAGCTCGCGGACCGGCGCTTTCTCGATGCGCTCGACAGCATCGCCGGCGAATATCGGGTGGGTGGCGGTCGCGTACACGGCAGTCGCGTCGTGGTCGCGGCAGACTTCGGCGGTAGCTACCAGGGTGCCGCCGGTAAGTATTTCATCGTCGACGATGAGGACAGTCCGGCCCTCGACCTCACCGATGATGGTCATCACCTCCACTCTCTCGTCGTTCCCGAGCCTTCGTTTCTCGACGATGGCAAGCGGCGCGTCGAGGGAGTCGGCCATGCGGCGGGCGCCCTTGGCGCCGCCCACGTCGGTGGCGACGACGGTGAGATTGGGGATTCCCTTCTCTTTGAAGTAGTTGGCGAGAATGCTCCGGGCCGTCAGCTCGTCCACCGGGATGTTGAAGAAGCCCTGGATCTGGCCGGCGTGCAGGTCAACGGTGAGCAGCCGGTCGGCGCCCGCCGTCTCCAGGAAGTTCGCGATGAGGCGCGCAGTGATGGGGACGCGCGGCTGGTCTTTCTTGTCGCTGCGAGAGTAGGGGTAGTAGGGGACGACAGCGGTGATCCGCCCGGCGGAAGCGCGCGTGGCGGCATCGATCATGATGAACAGCTCCATGATCCGGGTATTCACCGGCGGGGACATCGTTTGCACGATGAAGACGTCACGGGCGCGGATGTTTTCTTCGAAGCGGACAAAGATGTTCTCGTTCGAGAACTCGAAGACGTCCACTTCCCCGAGCGGCTTCTCCAGGTAGCTGCAAATCGCGCCGGCGAGTTCGGGGTGAGCATTCCCCGAAAAAACCTTCAGGTCCTGGTAGAGCGGTACGTCTGCCACGACTAAGCCCGTGCCAATATATGCGATGCCGCTGCCGGTGACAACCGGGGTCTAGCGCAGCTTTCGCGTCCCGGTTCGAGCCGGCTGCCGGGCGTCCAGGACGTACCGGATGCGCGGAAAGCCAGTGTCGCAGCGGACGAAAGTCGCGGTAACCGGCCAGACGGGCTCTATCCCCTCCGCGTTCCAGGCAGACCGCTCGAAGGTCGTCACTTCGGGCATTCCTCTCTCCGCGCGCTGGAAGACGTAGGGAGGATCGACCTGTACGAGCACGCCCCGGCCGTCGTCATCGTCAGCGCGGGCGAGGGTCATCGTCGAGACGTGGAAGATGCTGCCGCCGGAGATCGGCTGGGGGTCGACTAGAGAAGCCCGCAGCACTTCCTGGGCATCGACCGCGACGGTGCCGACGACGCGGTCGTGATAGCGCCGCAGGCGGACGTCAGCCGGGCGGCACTGATATCCCCAGCGACGCCCCAATGCATCACAGGCGGCCGGCGAGTCGCTGTAGGCGCGGAGCAAGAAACCGCGCGGGAGGGCCGAGGCGCGGCAGCCGATGCGCACCTGCGCGAGCAAGAACGGCCCGATCGGGCTCTCTGGATAGGCGGCCACGCTGAAGTAAGCAACCGGCGGGATTGTCGGGTGGAGGGCCGGGGGCAAGGCGGAGGTCATCTGCGCATCGTCGATCTCAAAGGTCAGGCTAAGCAGCTCTACGTCGGCGATCTCCCACGCTTCGGTGTCATAGTTATCGAGCCTGGGCGCGTCGGCGAGACGCGGGGCGACGTCGAGCGTTCCTGAGAGGGGCATTGCTAGGTGCCGGCCAAGGCGGTCGCCGGCTCAGCCTTCTCGGACTTCGCGAACTTCGGCATCACTTCTTTGGCGAAGAGGCGCAAGCTCGCCAGCACTTCCTCCTGAGGCACTACCTCCATCGCGTTGAGGAGGAAGTTCACGCGGTCGGCGCCCACCGACTCCCACTTCTTGATGGCTTCGATGATTCGCTCCGGGCTGCCGATGCAAAGCCCGTCAGGTACACGGACAGAATCACCGGGGCTATCCGCGTCCGGGCGGAGCTGCGGCAGAAGGCCGAGCGCAGGATAGGACGGGGTCGGATATGCCTCGCGGGCGGAGAGCAGCTGGGCGGCCATATAGCCGAAGGTGCCCTGGAGCCGTCGTCCCGTGGCGACGCCCGTGGCGTCATCCTCGTGGCAATACAAGAAGTTGACGGTGTTGACCTGCTCGTTGACGACCTCGCCAACCGGCTCGCAGACCTTTATCCGCCTGCGGTACTCCGCGATGCGCTTCTCCTGCTCCTCGAGGCCGCCGAAAGTGAGACCGAGCCAGCCGAGCCCGCGGTCTGCGCCGTCGATCTCGGTGCCGGGGCTGGTGATCGCGACCCACATAGGCGGGTGCGGCTTCTGGTATGGCTTCGGCAAGATTGCGCGCGGCGGCATCCGAAAGGCGGCGCCGTCGTGGCTGAAGCGCTCCTGAGTCCACATTTTCGGCAGGCAGCGCACGATCTCATCCCAGGTCTTCTTCGTGTCGTCCGGGTTCGCGCAGAATGCGCCGAGCTCGGTCCAGGTGGCGGAGCGCCCGGTACCCATTTCAAACCGGCCCCCCGAGATGATGTCGAGTGTAGCGGCGCGCTCGGCGATGCGGACCGGGTGGTTGATCTGCGGCACGCAAACGACGATGCCGTGGCCGACGCGGATGCGCTGCGTCTGCACGGCGCAGGCCGTGAGGAAGATCTCCGGCGAAGAACAGTGCGAGTACTCCTCGAGAAAGTGGTGCTCGACGGCCCATACCTGGTCGAAGCCAAGCTCATCGGCGAGCCGTACCTGTTCGAGCGCCCGCTCGTAGACAGTCCGCTCGGACTCCGGGTCCCACGGGCGCGGGACGGAGATCTCGTAGAAGATTCCGAACTTCACAGGCCACCTCCTGCTGTCGTAGGTTCCATCGTTGCGACGTACTGGATAGTATCACCAGTGCGGCCCCGATGTCCGATCGCCGCGTTGACGTAGGGGAGTATTAACAGATTTTCAGCGAAAAATCCTGTACAAGCCTCCTCTTTTGCGCGATGATGCAGCATGGAGGTTCACAGTGTTTCCGCCCCCAGGGCGCTTCCTCTCGTCCATCGCCGGCCTCGGCTGGCTGGCGCTTCTGGCGCTTGCCTGCGGCGGGGAAGAAGTGTCACTCGACCCGTCACCAAGTGCCGCGATCATTGAGGACACCAAGCCACCGCAGGACCCCAGCGAGCCGCAAAACAACGAGCCGATGTATACAGGCCCGCCTGCCACGCCGCGGCCGTGCCCTGAATGTTTCGCACAGCCCTTCCCTAAGCCGTCGCCGCGCCCACCCTGTCCTCAGAGGCCCCTTCGCGACGCGCACGACGTTAACTTTGCCTCTGTAGCCGCCGTGCCGACAGACGGCTGGGTGGAATACGCCAGTCCGAACTACCCGTTTAGGTTCAAGTATCCACCTGATTGGAAGGCTGAAATTAACTACTACGATGTGTACGGCTGGGCAGGCGAGGACGGAATAATTGACGCTCAGCAAGTACGGGGCCCACCGACCGAGGTAATACATCTCTATAACGACACTTTTGCGTCGGCGGGGATCTACGAGTTTGAGGTGCCACAGGACGCCGTAGCAAGGGCGACCGGAGCGGCTTACGTCAGCATCGTCTACGGGCCATTTCGGGGCTCGTCTTCGTGTGAGGCTCCCGAGAACGGCAACCCCAAAATAACGTCGGTGGCGCTAGCGGGCCTACCTGCTACGGGCACGATCGTGATAATTGAGCCTCCGGATACTAGGGTCACTCACTACGTTTTGACAATGGACGTCGATCCACGGGATGTCTCTAACGTCGCGTTTCAAGGTTATAGCTATGCCGATTCCTCGAACCTCTCGATTTTTAAAGCCATGCTTAATGAGATGACCTTCGACTGATCGTGTTGCCAGTCTAGTAGAGAACGAAGCGCCCGGTTTCGATTTGGCGTTCTATCCGGATATTTTTCGGCTGACGGCTGCCCTAATCTGCGGTCTGGAGGTGATAACTTTGACGCAGGAACTGCTTATGCCGAACAAGCTTACTCTCGACGACGAGACCCTCTGGCGGACGTGGGAGAGCCGGGACACGAGCATGGTGGGACGGTTCGTGATCGCGGTGGCGTCTACCGGCGTATACTGCCGGCCGGGCTGCCCGGCGAGGATGCCGAAGCGGAAGAACGTGCGCTTCTTCGCGGACTGCGACGAGGCGGAAGCGGCGGGGTTTCGCGCCTGCAAGCGTTGCAAGCCGCGCGAGCGCTTCGAGGATGGCTCCGCCCTTGTCGAAAAGGCCTGCGAGATGCTCGCGGAATCCGCGGATGAGCGCCCGGGGCTGGCTGCCGTCAGCCGACAGCTCGGTGTAAGTACGGGCCGGCTTCAGCGCATGTTCCGGCAGACACTGGGCGTCACGCCGGGCGAGTACGCCGCCGCCCGCCGCGTCGAGCGCCTCAAGGACGGGCTGCGCAACGGCAACGACGTCACCGGCGCGCTCTACGATGCCGGTTATGGCTCGAGCAGCCGGCTGTACGAGTCGGCCGGCACAACGCTTGGCATGACGCCCGCCGCCTACCGCCGTCGTGGAAGCGGAATGAGCATCCGCTACACGATCGTCGATTCGCACCTCGGCCGCCTGCTGGTCGGGGCCACCGAGCGCGGCGTCTGCTCCGTGAAAATGGGGGACCGCGACGGTGACCTGGAAGCGATTCTCCACAAGGAGTACCCGGCAGCACAGATCGAGCGCGTAAACGTGGCCGAGCTGGGCCAGTTGTCGCGCTGGGTGGAGGCGCTGGTCGAGCACATCGCAACCGGGAAACCGAGCCTCGATCTGCCGCTGGACATCCGGGTAACGGCGTTCCAGGGGCGCGTCTACCAGGCGTTGCGAGCGATCGCGAACGGCCAGACACGGTCCTATGGCGAGGTCGCGAAAGAGATCGGCCGGCCGAAGGCGGTACGCGCGGTGGCGAACGCCTGCGCGGATAACCCCGTGGCGCTTACGGTCCCTTGCCATCGCGTTATTCGCGGGAACGGGGAGCTCGGCGGGTACGGCGGTGGCGTGCACCGCAAGCGGGAGCTCCTAGCGCGCGAGGCCCGCGCGGCGCTTCGAGAGTCTCAGGGCGATGCTTCGAGAACCTCAGCACGAACGGCTCTGACAGCCGGATGAGCCGGCGCTCCCCAGACGCGAGGGCGCCGGCTGTCCTGCTGGCGCTCGGCTGCGTCTGGGGCGCGTCATTCCTGTTCATCAAGGTCCTGGTCGATGACACCGGCCCGCTCGAAGTGGCGGCGGGGCGGCTCTGCATCGGCGCTGTCGCGATTCTGACGTTTATTCGCCTACGCGGCCTGCCGCTGCCCTCGACGCCCTCGCTTGTGGCTAAGGTGAGCGTACTCGCGCTCGTCGCCAACATTGCACCGTTCGTTCTAATCGCCTGGGGCGAGGAGCACATCGAGAGCGGAACGGCCTCCGTCCTCAATTCCACAATGCCTCTTTTCACTGCCATCTTCGCCGTCGCGGTCCTGCCCGAGGAGCGGTTCACGAAGGCGCGCGCCGCAGGGCTGGTGGTTGGCTTTCTGGGCGTCCTGGTCATGACCGGCGATGAGGCGTTCGACCTAACGAACTCCGACGTCCTCGGCCAGCTCGCGGTTATCCTGTCGTCCGCTTGCTATGGTGTCGGCTCGGTCTTCTCGCGCACGCTCCTGCGCTCGACCGACCCGATCGGCCTTTCGGCGCTGCAGGTGACGGCAGGCGCGGTGCTGTGCGTGCCCATTTTGCTGGTGGTTGAAGGCAGCCCAGACTACTCCCTGAGCATCGAGTCCTGGCTCTGCCTGCTGTTGCTCGGCGCCGGCGCGACCGGTGTCGCCTATGTGGCGTATCTCTGGCTCATCGATGTCACCGGCAGCGTTCGCGCCTCGCTGGTCACGTACATCATTCCAGTTGTGGGACTGTTTCTCGGCTGGGCGGTGCTCGACGAATCGATAGGGCCAAACACGCTCTTCGGCTCAGCGCTGATCATCGGCGGAGTCGCGATGGTCTTGCGGGGAGGCTCACCGGGGACGCAGGTCAGGCGGGTGGCGCAGGCGGTGGTCGCGGCGGACTAGGGCTGCCGGCGATAAATCAGGCATTGCGACAAGGGAACCTGAAACTCATGCAAGCCTTTCTCGAGGCGCGTCGCGCGAATATTGTCCACTTTCTCGATTTTGGGCCCGATTTCTTTGAATTTCCTTTGACTTTTCCGTGAGAAGCGTAGAATGCGGGTGCGATGAACAGAATATCGGGTTGGCCGCCAGTCGGGAAGGTTATTTCGCTACTGGTTGTTGTCACTCTCGCGGGCGCGGTATTCCTGACCGAGCAGCTCGCCTCCGGCGATCCGCCTCCGCCGCCCCCAGAGGGCATCGATATTACGCCGCCTCCCCAACCGACGGATGTGCTCCCACAGCCTGCCCCCGCGCCCCCGGATGGTGGAGCTCCAGCCCCCCTGCTTGTGGGAGATGTTGAAGTACCGATCCCGGCTGGCGCCAACGTTAGTGTCGTTCAAGGGGGTTACTTCGGCGACGCAGGAGCCACTCAGGGTATTCATAGAGGCGGCAGTTACATCCTCTTCAATAGGAAAGGAATAATCGAGAGTGACATAGCGCCCGAAGACCAAACCGATTTCCAGCCCACTTTAGATGCTCTGACTCGGCCGGAATAACGTTGACATTTTGCCTTGCCGGTGCTAAATTAGCATCACGGATGGTGTCGAGTCCCCGATTCCTTATTTCCCTGTCTTATTGTCTTTGCCCATAGGCTGTATTTTCATACCCAGAGCAGCGCTTTAGCCTCTTAAGGAGAGGGTGTGCATGGTTGTCCCCCGAGAAGTCGTCTATGAGAAGTTTCGCGTTCCGCACATCGTTAAGTCGTACTCACGCATCCCTGATGTAATCCCACTGCCGGCGCTCGTCCAGATCCAGGTGGATTCCTACAAGATATTCATCGAGGAAGGCCTGCGAGAGCTACTCGACGAAATCTCTCCGATCCAGGACTTTACCGGTAACCGGCTCGAAATGCGCTTCAGCGACTATCGGTTCGACGAGCCGAAGTACAGCCAGGAGGAATGCC
>VBJS01000082.1:0-322 GCA_005880055.1 Chloroflexota bacterium
CCTTGTAAGCAACGGCGGCACTGTCATAGTCAACTTACAGTGGGATGACCCATTCAACGCGTCGAGTAATGACTACGACCTGTTCTTGCTCGATGTTTCAAGCGGGACGTTCGTTACGGGTAGCGGCAATGTCCAATCCGGGTTCCAGCAGCCAGTTGAAGACATGGGCTGGGTCAATAACTCCGGCCAAACGCGCGCCTACGCGGTAGTGATAGGGAAGTACAGCGGGACGGCGCGGACGTTCGATATGTTCGTCCGGTGTTACGGCTGCTACGGATTCTCAAATGGGGCGGGCCATAACTACAACACCGCCCGCAGCAGC
>VBJS01000082.1:400-3939 GCA_005880055.1 Chloroflexota bacterium
GCCGGACATCACGAGCATCGATTGCGTGAGCGTCACCGGAGCGGGAGGATTCCCCAGCACGTTCTGCGGCACGTCGGCGGCGGCGCCGCACATTGCCGGGCTGGCTGCCTTGCTACTGCAGTGCAAGCCATCGCTGAAGGCAGGGGAGCCGGGCGACAACCCGTCAGCCGACCGCTCGGCCCTGCGCAATGCGCTGCTGAACACGGCGCACGACCTGGGGCCGGCGGGCGTGGATAACATATATGGCAGCGGCCGTGCAGACGGGCTGGCGGCGGCGACGTCTCTCTGCCCAGCGATCACGCCGTCGCCCACTCCCGTGGGTACCCCGCCGGCCGCCGTGCCGTTTGGCGACGTCGACTGTAGTGGCACCATTACCTCCGTCGACGCGTTGAAGGTCCTGCGTAAGTCTGTCGGTCTGTCGGTCATCCTGCCCCCCTGGTGCGCCAGCTTCCTCGGCGACATTGATTGCAACAACGTGGTTAACTCTGTGGATGCGCTGAAGCTGTTGCGCCACGTCGCTGGGCTTTCCGTGACGCAGACGCCGCCGTGTCCAGTGGTCGGCTCCTTCGCCACGCCCACGCTCTCGCCTTCACCATCGCCGACACCCACGCCCACGCCCACTCCGACTCCGACGCCCACACCTACTCCGACATCCACACCGATACCGACGGACACGCCGACCGCAACGCCGGCACCCACAGATACGCCTACGCCCACGCCCTGAGCGGCGGGGCGCCCCGGCGGCCGCCAAGGACCCGTTACCGGCGCAGACGCGGCTTGCAGTCGAGGCCCTGGGCGGTACTAGAATCAGGCTGGCGAAAGAATGATGTGCTTCCACGAATCCCCCCTTCTCGTCTGAGACGGCGTCGCGAGTGCCCGTGAGGCCCAAGACTGCCCGCCAGACCCCGGCTGCAACCGTTCGCAGATTCGCGGCCGAGTGTCCTCGCGACCTACCGCTTAGCCTTCTTCCAGGCCTGCCTTCGCCCGGCCGTCGGCTCCTGCTAGGAGGATTCCTTGGCTGACACTGACGCGGACGGCTTCGAGGTGATCGGGGTGACGCCGGCGACTGTGTTGAAAGGCGGAACGCTGAGCGCGGGCGGAGGACTGCTCCTACAGGTGCGAAGCGCGATTCAGCGGCTCGGCGACGGCCAGGTGCTAGAGGTACAGAGCGCGGAGCCTGCGGTGAAGGAAGAGCTGGCCGCCTGGAGCCGGTTGACCGGGAACCAAATGCTGGCTGATCTAGACGCGGGCGATCATACGCGGTACTTCATCCGTAAAGGGGCATCAGGCGTGCCCCGGGAAAAGCCCGATTGGGGGATCAAGTTGCCCCGCCGCCCGGGTGGCCGCCTGGATATGCGCGACTGGTTCGTGGGGCGCCTGGGCGACGTTCCGGAGGAGGCGCCCGCCTACCTGGGTTTCGTGCCTCGCGGCGCGGTGCGAGAGCCCGGCATGCCGGAATTCCCGTACACGCTTAACCGCCGGCCCGAAGTCTGGGCGGACAACATCGCCGACCTCTACGAGCAGGCGACCGCGCAGCAGTGGAACGCCTCAACAGACATCGCCTGGGACTCGCTGCCCCGGCTGCCGGACGACGTGGAACGCGCGGTGTGCCAGGTGATGACGTTCTTAGCGGAGAACGAGTACGCCGCGCTGTATATCCCCTCGAGGTTCTTGCCGCGCATCAACGCGCAGTACACGGAAGTCGTGCTCTTCCTGGCGACCGTCATCAACGACGAGGCCCGGCACATCGAAGCCTTCACCAAGCGGGCGGTGGCGAACGGCGGCGGCCTTCAGTACTCGGCGTCGCTGACCGAATGGTCGCTGCACAGCCTGCTGGTCCAGGAGGACTATTTCCAGTCCAGCTTCCTGCTCCACGTCCTGGGCGAGGGGACCTTCCTGGACCTGCTGGACTTCCTCGCGCGGTTCGCGCCTGACCCGGTGACGGCAGACGTTGTGCGGCGGGCCCGGCAAGACGAGGGACGTCACGTAGCCTACGGAATCGCGCACGTGCGCGAGCAGTTGCGGGCTGACCCGACGAAGAGCGAGGCGCTGGTGACAGCGGCGGAGGAACGCTCGGCCGTTCTGCAGGCGACGACGGGCGCCAACCCGATGGTAATGGAAGCGCTGGCGATCATTAGCGGCGGCGGTTCCTTGCCGGAGCAGATGGCGCGCGGCGTGGAGGCCGTCCGCGCGCTGTTCAATGACATGCACGAGTATAGGGTCCGGCGCATGCTCCAGCTGGGGCTGGACGAAGCGACGGCCCAGAAGATATCGCGACTGCATACGCCGAACTTCATGTAGCAGGGGCAAGACGAAGGGAGCGAAATGGGAAGAGCAGTAATCGTTGGCGCCGTCGCCTACGACCCGCGGGTGGTCACTATCTGGGAGGGGATTCGCGACTACTTCCATGGAGTGGGGCTGCCGACAGACTATGTTCTCTTTTCCAACTACGACTCGCAGGTAGACGCGCTTTTGTCCGGCGCCCTTGACATCGCCTGGAACACCAACGTGGCCTATGCCCGCTGCGAGCAAAGGGCGAACGGGGGTTGCCGCGTGCTCGCCATGCGCAATACGGACCTGGACTTCAGGACCCGCCTGGTCACGCGGAAAGGGAGCGGCATCTCAGCGATCGGCGACCTGGCCGGCAGGCGGCTGGCGCTTGGGAGCACGGATTCGGCGCAGGCGGCGATTATGCCGCTGCACTTCATGCGGCAGAGCGGGATTGACCCGGAGGCAGAAGTGCAGATCCTGCATTTCGACATCGATGTCGGCAAGCACGGCGATACCGGCAGCAGCGAACTGGAAGTGCTGCGGGCCGTGCACGAGGGGCGGGCGGACGCCGGCATGGTGGGACACGCGACCTGGCTTCGCGAGTTAGAGATGGGACGCGTCAACTCCGGCGTCGTGGAGTCTGTCTGGACCTCGCCGCCGTACGACCACTGCAACTTCACGGCTCTCCCGGATTTCGACCCCTCACTTGCAGCCGATTGGGCGGACGCGCTGCTCCAAATGGACTACGGGGACGAGCGCTGGCGGCGCGTGATGGACCTGGAAGGGGTGTCCCGGTGGGTGCGGGGCCGGAAGGAAGGCTATCGCCCGGTGCTTGAAGCGCTGGGCGTAGAGGTGAAGTGAGCCGATGCCTGCCGTGCGCCAGGAAGGTGAAGGCGATACGCTATCTTTACCTGGACGAGATGATCCAGCAATAGATCCATTCCACCGGAGGACGCCACGTGACTGAGATAGACTCTCACGCCGTCAAGGAACAGCAGCGCAAAGACTGGGGACAGGCAGCCGCGAACTGGAAGAAGAACGACGAACGCCTGCGCCAGGTGACGGCGCCTGTGACGGAGCGGCTGCTCTCGCTCGCCGGGATCGCGCCTGGGCAGCGCGTTCTCGATATCGCTTCCGGCACCGGTGAGCCGTCTCTGCCGGCGGCCGAGGCGGTGGGGCCGGCTGGTTTCGTGCTAGCGACGGATATGGCCCCGGAGATGCTCGCTGTCGCCCGCGAAAAGGCGGAGTCCCGCGGGCTTAGGAACATG